>DATEIO010000986.1:0-16915 GCA_035278895.1 Thermoanaerobaculia bacterium
CGGCTTCTTACTTCAGTTAGTAG
Source organism: Thermoanaerobaculia bacterium (assembly GCA_035278895.1). Lineage (GTDB taxonomy): Bacteria > Acidobacteriota > Thermoanaerobaculia > Multivoradales > UBA5704 > DATARR01. The sequence goes on from DATEIO010000986.1 coordinate 24, forward strand.
GCCGGCAGGATGCCGGCGCTCCCAGCAGTGGCCCCCACAGGGACGAAGCTACGCGTTGAGCATCGTTCAAGCCCGCCGTCGAGCGGCCGGGGCTTCCGGCGCGAGCGCCCGCAGGTACTGGCGGTCGAAGGCGGCGAGCTGGCTTTCCAGCTCGGAGTAGGGGCCGGGCTCCCAGGCGTTCGAGGAGACGCCTTTGTGGGCGTTGGCGCACAGCTCCCAGTCCTGGCGGTTGGTCAGGTCCCAGAAGTCGATGGCGGGCTGGGGATCGAAGCCCGGGGCCGCGATCGCTTCCGGATGGAAGTACCAGTCGCAAGTGATGCGGGTGCGGTCGAGGGCGAGCGACTGGGCGCGGTGGACCAGGACGTAGTCGGGGTGGAAGGAGAGAAAGGCGCTCGGGAAGACGGTGTAGTAGTAGACGCGCCCGCGCTCCTCCGGGGTGAGACCGGCAAAGGGGACCGCGCAACGCCCGCCGTGGGCGGTCATGCTCCCCTCGGGATCGCTCATCCACATCGGCCCGCCCAGGACCGGTCCCTCGTCGAGATCGTTCTCGGTATTGCGGTAGGGGGTCAGCTTGTTGAGGTGCGGGTGCACCTTCGGGCAGTGGTAACACTCGCTGTAGTTGTGGAAGAAAAGCTTCCAGTTGGCCTCGACGTCATAGACCTTCTGGTGGACCGGCCGCAGCTCGGGGAGGCGCCAGGCGCCGAACTTGCCGTCGAGCCCCGGCAGGGCCTCTTCGAAGGGGACCGGATCGGACGCGAGGTTGACGAACAAAAGGCCGTTCCAGTCGGCGAGCGCGACCGGCTTCAAGCCATGGTCCCGCGGGTCGAAGCCGGCGACCTCGGACATGTGGGGGGCGGCGCGCAGGGCGCCGTCCAGCCCGTAGGTCCAGGCGTGATACGGGCACTGGAGGCTGGCGCCGGTCTCGCCGTGCGGGGACAGGCAGAGGCGGCTCCCCCGGTGGCGGCAGAGGTTGTGGAAGGCACGGACGGTCCCCTCCCCGTCGCGCAGGATCACGGCGCTCTCCCGGTCCAGCTCGAACAGGAAAAAGCTGCCGGGGCCCGCGAGCTGCGAGACGTGGCCGGCGAGGAGCCACGAGCGGTGGAAGATCCTCTCCCGCTCGGCGCGGAAGACCTCGTCCGAGGTAAAGTATTCGCCGGACAACGTGTGCTGGCCGAAGGCGGTGCGGGGTCGCATGGCAGGGTGGATTCTAGCACCCGGCTCCCGTGGTATGCTCCCCCGCGCTTTCGCGGGCACACGCACGGAGAACGATGCCGATCCCAACGCCTTTTCACGAGCGCACGCAGGCCCTGTGCACCAGCTACCGCTGGAAAGACTGGGCCGGCTATTGCGCGGTTTGCAGCTACGACACCTCGCACGAACGCGAGTACTTCGCCTTCCGCGAATCGGCCGGCCTGCTCGACGTCACACCTCTTTACAAGTACGAGGTCTCGGGGCCGGACGCCGCCGCCCTCCTCGGCCGCATGATGGTGCGCGACGTCTCCAAGCTCAAGGTGGGCCGGGTGGCCTACACCTGCTGGTGCGACGACGAAGGCAAGGTGATCGACGACGGCACGGTCTCCCGGCTGGACGAGGACTACTTCCGCGTCACCGCCGCCGATCCGACGTTCTACTGGCTCCAGGCGGTGGGCCGCGGCCTCGACGTGAAGATCGAGGATTCGAGCACCCGCCTCGCCGCGCTGGCGCTCCAGGGCCCCACCTCCCGCGCCATCCTGCGCGGCGCGACGGGCGGCAGCCCGCAGGTCGAGACGCTCAAGTTCTTCGGCGTCACCCGCTCGGAGATCGACGGCATCCCGGTCTGGGTCAGCCGCACCGGCTACACCGGCGACCTCGGGTATGAGGTCTGGGTCGAAAACGGCCAGGCCCTCGCGATCTGGGACGCGCTCCTCGCCGCGGGCAAGCCGCACGGCATCGAGCCCGCGGGGCTCGACGCGCTGGACGTGACGAGAATCGAGGCCGGCTTTGTCCTCCTCGGCGTCGACTACTACAGCTCGAAGAAGGTCGTGCTCGAATCGCGCAAGTCGACCCCGCACGAGCTCGGCTTCGGCTGGATGGTCGACCTCGACCGCAATTTCATCGGCCGCGACGCCATCGCCGCCGAGATGAAGCGCGGCTCGATCTGGCATCTGGTCGGTCTCGAAGTGAGCTGGTCGGAGCTCGAGGCGCTCTACGCGGGCTTCAACCTGCCGCCCAGCCTGCCGGTGACGGCGAGCCGCGAAGGGCTGCCCGTCTATGCCGAGGACGGCCGGCAGGTGGGCCAGGCAACGAGCCACACCTGGTCTCCCCTGCTCAAGAAGTATCTGGCGATCGCCTCCGTCCGCGCCGGCTCCGAGGCGAAGGGGACGAAGCTTCAGATCGAGCACACCGTCGAGTACGAGCGGCGCCGGGTCACCGCGATCGTCGCCCAGCCTCCCTTCTACGATCCGGAGAGGAAGCGCAAGCCGTGACCAGCAAGCAATACGACGCGATCGTCGTCGGGGCCGGCCACAACGGCCTGGTCTGCGCCGCCTACCTCGCCAAGGCCGGACGCAAGGTCCTGGTCCTCGAACGGCGGCACCAGGTCGGCGGCGCCACGACGAGCGAAGAAATCTATCCCGGCTTCACCTACACCTGCTGCTCCTACGTGGTCTCGCTGCTGCGCCCCTGGATCATCCGCGACCTCCAGTTGCCGCGCTTCGGCTACGAAATCCTGCCGCTCGAAGCGACCGTCACCCCGTTCCCGGACGGCCGGTACCTGGTGCGCGACTCCGATCCGGAGCGGACGCGCCGCTCGATCGCCCAGTTCTCGCCGCGCGACGCCGAGGTCTACAAGCGCTTCGGCCAGGAGATGGCCGAGCTCGGCCGCCTGATCAAGCCGCTGATCGACGAGCCGGCGCCCGATCCGCTGTCGCGCGATCCGCGCGAGCTGTTGCGCATCGCCAAGCTCGGCAAGCACCTGCGCGGCCAAGGGGACAAGTGGCTGTTCTCGAACGTCAAGATCATGACGATGAGCGCGGTCGACTTCCTCTCGGAGTGGTTCGAGTGTGAGCAGCTCATCGCGCCGATGGCGGTCTCGGGCATCATCGGGACCTTCCTCGGCATCCGCTCGCCCGGCACCGCCTACGTCCTCCTCCATCACTACATGGGGGAGATCGACGGCTCGTTCCGCGCCTGGGGCCTGCCCAAGGGGGGCACCGGCGCCATCGCGAACGCGATCGCCCAATCGGCCAAGGCCCTGGGCGTCGAGATCCGCACCGAGGCGCCGGTCGCGCATCTGCTGCAGCAGAACGGCACCACCACCGGCGTGGTGCTCCAGAACGGCGACGAGATCCGCGCCAAGGCCGTCATCTCCGGGCTCGATCCGCACCGCACGTTCCTCAAGCTGGTCGGCGAAGAGAACCTGGACCCGGAGCTGGCGCGGCAGGTCAAGCGGTTCAAGATGCGCGGCTCTTCGGGCAAGGTGAACCTGGCGCTCGACGCGTTGCCCACGCTCGCCTGCCTGCCCAGCTACGGCCCGCATCTGCAGGGCGGCATCACGATCGCGCCGTCGATCGACTACCTGGAGCGCGCCTACGACGACGCCAAGTACGGCGCCTTCTCCCGCCAGCCGTTCATGGACATCCTCATCCCGTCGATGACCGATCCGACCGTGGCCCCGCCGGGCAAGCACACGATGTCGATCTTCGTCCAGTACGCGCCCTACAGCCTCAAGGAAGGGCCGGCGGACTGGCCGAACCAGCGCGAGGCGTTCGGCGACGCGGTGATCAACAAGCTCTCGGAGTACATGCCGAACTTGAAGGATCTGATCCTCCACCGCCAGGTGCTCACCCCCTGGGACCTGGAGCAGATCTACGGCCTGACCGAGGGCAACATCTTCCACGGCGAGCTGTCGCTGGAGCAGCTCGCCTTCCAGCGTCCGCTGGCCGGCTGGAGCCGCTACCAGACGCCGGTCAAGAATCTCTGGATGTGCGCCTCCGGCACCCATCCGGGCGGCGGCATCATGGGCGTGCCGGGCGCGCTCTGCGCCCAGACGATGCTCGGCAAGAGGGCGGTGTGATGGGTTTCGACGTCATCCTCGTGGGAGCCGGTCCGAACGGCCTCGCCGCCGCGGTGCGGCTCGCCAAGGCGGGGAAAAAGGTTGTCGTCCTCGAACGCGCCGCGGCTCCGGGGGGCCTGTCGGCCCGGCTCGAGTTCCATCCCGGCTACTCGGTGCCCGGCCTCCTGCACGACGAAGCGCTCGTGCCGCGGTCCGTCGCGGAAAAGCTCGGCTTGACCGGCCACGGCCTCTCGTTCCGCAAACCGCCGGCAACCTACATCGCGGAGCGCAACGGCCCGGGCCTTCTCCTTCCCGGCGACACGGCGGGAGCCGCCGACGCGATCGGCCAGCGCTCGAAGCATGATGCCGAAAATTATCGAGACCTGCGCGCCTTTCTCGACCGGATCAAGCCGCTCTTGAGCTCGATGCTCGCCGAAGCGCCGCCGAGTATCGCGCCGAAGTCCTCCGGCGACTTCTGGCAGATCGCCCGCCACGGTCTCTCGGCGCTCCGGGTCAGCCGCAAGGACCTGGTCGAGCTGGCGCGCGTGGCGCCGATGTGCGTCGCCGATTTCCTGAACGAGCGCTTCGAGACGCCGTTCCTGGTCGAGGCGCTCGCCGCGCCCGCGGTGGCCTCCACCTGGTCCGGCCCCTGGTCGGCCGGCTCGGTGACCAACCTCCTGCTGCACGAATGCTCCGGAGGCGAGGCCCTGGCCGGAGGACCGCCGGCGCTCATCGCCGCCCTCCTCGCCGCGAGCCGTGCCGCCGGAGCCGAGCTGCGCACGAACGCCGAGGTGAAGAGGATCCGGCTCGACAAGGGGAAAGTCGCCGGGGTCACGCTCGCCTCCGGCGAGACGATCGATGCGCCCATCGTCCTCTCCTCCGCCGATCCGAAGCGCACCCTGCTCACGCTCCTGGCCCCGGGATCCCTGCCGCTCAAGATCGAAGAGGAAGCCCGCCGCCTGCGCAGCCGGGGCAGCGCGGCGAAGGTCCACCTGGCCCTCTCCGGTCCGCTGGAGCTGGCCGGGAGCAACGGCCGGCAGGACGAGGCGATCCGCATCGGCGGCGGCCACGTCGACGATCTCGAACGCGCCTTCGACGCCATCAAATACCGTCGCTTCTCCGACCGTCCGCACCTGGACATCCGCGTCCCCACGGTCGCCGATCCGAGCCTCGCCCCCGCTGGCCACCACGTCGTCTCCATCCTCGTGAGCTTCGCCCCCTACGCCCTGGAAGGCGGCTGGACCGGCGAGGCGCGCGAGCGCCTGGGCGACGCCGTGCTCTCCGTCCTCGCCGAGCACGCCCCGGGCCTGCGCCAGAAGCTCGTCGCCCGCGAGGTTCTGCCCCCCGCCGATCTCGAAGAGCGCTTCGCCCTCTCCGGCGGCCAGCTCCACCACGGCGAGATCGCCCTCGACCAGCTCCTCATGATGCGCCCCATCCCCTCCGCCCCGCGCTACCAGACCGTCATCCCCGGCCTCTTCCTCGGAGGCAGCGGCAGTCACCCCGGAGGGGGCGTGCGGCCCACGGCAGGGCTGCTGGCGGCAGAGGCGGTGCTGGGGGCCTGAGCTGCGCAGCAAGCCTTCGTCCTGCCATCTGGCCGAGCGGGGGGTGGTCAGGGAGGTGTAGAACGTGCGATGGAATTCGACATTGAAAACTTCGAACAGTGGCTGAAAGCCGAGACCGAGTCTCTCGATGAGAGGGATCTCTTTTCGGCCCTGGGCACGTTGGAAGCCCTCTCTGTCGCAGCGGAGGACTCTCCGGAGGAGCAGGCCCGGATTCGTGGTCTGATCGGCGGGCTCCACCAGGAGCTTTACCTCCGGAGCGAGCCCGGGTCCAGGCAGGCCCGGGATGCCCTGGAGCAAGCCGTCTCCACCTTCTACGATCTCTACGACTCGTCTCCGGAACGCCGGCTGCGTCACGGAGCCGCCGCCCTGGCACTCCTGGCCCGGGGCCGCCGGGATGGAATCGTCCTCGCCGGCTTTCCCGAACCCGAGATCCTGGCCGCAGAGATCCTGCGCGCCGCCGCCGTTCGCGCGGGGGAGAGGCGGTGGCACGAGCCCGCGGATTTCGCCGCGGCGGCCGGGGCCTGCGTGGCTCTTGGCAGAACCGCCGAGGCCGTCGATTGGATGCGGCGCTACGTTCGAAACGAAGGCGATGTCTGTGAGTTGAGAACCGTCCTCCACCAGCTCACTACGGTCTGGCAGATCGACGAGTCCGGCGGTATCGAAAGGTTTTTGCTTTCCACGCTCCGGGCTCGCCTTGCGGAAGCGGAAATGCCCGCGCCGGAAGCTGCTCCTGCTCACCTGCCTCCCGAAAAACCTCTCGCGCTGCACGAAAACGTGGCGTTCACCGTCTACAAGCCCAAAACAGTGGCGCCGCTTGCGTGGTATCCCCTGCTGGCCTTCGCGCACCTGGAGGAGCTCCCGGAGGAAGAGCGCCGGCCGGGCGAGCCCTCGATCCATGCGCAGATTGAAGGCGAGGCCGAGGCCGAGCTTGGCGCGAGGCTGCGGGACTATACCGATCACAGCGAGGACTCTTCCCAGGCCATTCCTCCCGAGGCGGAAATCACATTTGTTCCGTTCATTCCGGGATTCCGATTCAATCCTCCCCAGGCGACGTTCCTCTTCGTGGAGGCGGTTCACAAACAGAAGTTCCTCCTCCAGGCTCCGCCGGACCTCGACGGCCAGGTGGCGCGCGGCCGGCTGAGCATCTACTGGGGACGGATCCTCCTTGCCGAGCTGAATCTGAAGGTCCGCGTGGACAACCGGTTCCGGGCCGCGTCCTCCCGAGACGCCGAGCCCGAGCGCGAAGCGATCCGCCCCTACCGGGACATCTTTGCCTCCTACTCCCATGAGGACACGAGCATCGTCCTGGAATTCGAGCGCTACGCCCGTGCCCTGGGGGACCGATATCTGATCGATCGCGACCACCTGCGGGCCGGGGAGATCTGGGACGAGCGCCTGCGATCCATGATCCGGCAGGCCGACGCCTTCCAGCTCTTCTGGTCGCAAAACGCCCTGCGGTCCGTCTTCGTCGAAAGGGAATGGCGCTACGCGCTCTCTCTGGGCCGGGAGAGCTTCGTTCGTCCCGTCTACTGGGAGGAGCCTCTTCCGGAGCTCCCGGAAAGAAATCTCCCTCCCCAGGAGCTGCGCCGGCTCCACTTCCACCGCCTCCGGAAGGGAGCGGGAACAGCGCCGATGCCGCAGGAGCCGGCCGGTCGAGAGACGTATCTCCAGGAGATCGATCGCAGCCGCCAGGAGGAGCGGGACAGCCAAGCTGGCGAGCGCGCAAAATCCAGGAAGAGCATGGGGCTTCTGATGACGGTCGGCCTTCTCGCCATCCTCCTGCCGGCCGCCGGAGGGATCGGCAGCGCGTGGTGGGCCCAGAGGAAGGCAGAGGCGGAAAGGGCCGCCCTCGAAGCGAAGCTGGCGGAGCAGAGGGCCGCTTTGGAAAAAGAAACCAACCTCTGGGCCAGGGTGGAGAAGCAGGTCAGCCCGATGGTGGCGCGCATCGAGTGCCGATACCGGTTGCACCCTTCCCTGGAGGACCTGGGAGGCTACGTCGAGGGCTCCGGAGTGCAGATCCGGCCTGGTCTGATCCTGACGGCGCTCCACGTGGTCGAGCCCTGGAGGTTCGTGATTCCAAGCTGGAACGAAATCGCCGAGACGTCTGCCCTGAAGCCCGAGTACGACTTCCTGGAGGTGCAATTCCCTGGACAACAACCTCTCCAGGCATCGGTAATCGCCGTTTCTACCGAGCAGGGGCTGGCGCTTCTCCGGGTCGAGGTGGCGAAGATGGCACCCGTGCCGCTCGCGAGAGCCAACTCCGACGTCAGAGTCACAGACTCCATCGCCATCCTCGGGTACCCCGGCAGCCCCAAGGAGTATCAGATACCGGCCAGGAACGTCAGTGGCTTCGGCGGCGAATTCCGGGAGGTGAACCCCACGTTCCTCAGGGGTACCGTTGCGCAGCCTCTCTCCGGAACATCCCGTTCTCTCGTCTTCGATGCGGCCGTCGAGCCTGGCACGGGCGGGGGACCGGTCGTGAACCGGCGTGGAGAGATCATCGGGATCGTCACCCTCCGGTTCGACGAGCCAGGTCTACCCATCGAAATCCTCGGCCAGAAGGTCGCCACGCGTCTGCCGTCACCGGCCGGACACCAGGCGGTCAGCCCGGACGGCATTCGGACGTTTCTGCGCCGGCACGGCGCCCTCTGAATGACCCCTCTTCCCGCCCGCTCTCGCGTCCTCTGTCAGGGCAGCACGACCGAAACGAATCTCCGGCACGCGACACCCCTTTTGAAAGAAGCGGGTTCTCCAGAAGAGCGGGCAAAGCCGAAGAATCGTTGTTTTGCCCAAAGCGAATTGTCAATATTTAACTGGGAATTCCGGATTGTTACATCGCTCCGCGTGGGCGAATCCGGAGGAAATCTGTATACTTCAAAGCACACGAACAAGCGGCGAGGGATTATTTTTCGATTTCAAAAGTTTGCCATGGCAAATAAGTCAACACCATTGAAACCGAAAGCCTCTTTTGCGGATCCTCTTAGTGAGGTTCACGTGGTCTCCGTCTGCGGCCCGGTGCGCGAGGAGAACCAGGACGCGGGGATCGCCTGGCGGGGTGAAGAGGACGAGCTTGCCCTGGTCATCTCGGACGGCATGGGAGGGCATGCCGCAGGGCGCGAAGCTGCGGAGATCGTGATCCGTTCCTGCCTGGACGCCATCCGGAAACGCGGCGGCCGGACCTGGGAGGAGGTCTTCGTCGAAGCGGTCCGGACGGCGCAGCAGACCGTTCTCGAGACCGCCCGCGGCCTCGCCGGGCGCTCCATGGGAGCCACGGTCGCTCTCGCCGTGGTGGACGGGCTGCCCGCATCCCCCCTCCTCCACGTGGCCCACGTCGGCGACAGCCGGGTTTATCTCTACCGCGGCCGGTCTCTCTACCGCCTGACCGCCGACCATTCCCTCGTCGCCCAGATGGTCCGCGACGGCCTCCTCCGGGAAGACGAAGCCTTCGGCCATCCCGACAGCAATGTCATCCAACGGGCGGTCGGCCAGGAGAAGCCTCTGGAACCGGAAATCCAGCAACCGGTTCCGCTCGATCCCGGAGACGTCGTGCTGGTCTCCTCGGATGGGCTGCATGGAGCTCTCCCGGACGAGAGGATCGGAGAGGTTCTTCAGGAGTCGCGGACGGCCGAGGAGATCTGCCAGGACCTGCTCGCGGCCGCTCTTGCGGCGGGCAGCCAGGACAACGTCACGATCGGCTGCATCCGGATCGTCGGGGACGGCGCGAAGCGCCGGCCGACCCGCGTTCATTTCTAGATAAGAGACAGGGAGGCGAACGTGATCGAGTGCTCGAGTTGTCAGACCTTGAACCCGGATGCGGAACGGACCTGCCTGGCGTGCGGTGCCGCTCTGTCCCGCCCGGCGCAGACCGGAGCCGCCACCCTGGGCCTGGCGCGCTGCCCGGCGGGCCATCCCATCGATCCTTCCTGGAAGAGCTGTCCCTATTGCGACCGTCTCCAGGCCACGGGCGCCGAGGCGGCGCCAGGGCAACGCTCGACCCGCCTGGAGCCTGCGTCGGCCGCGCCGCCGCCCGGGCCGCAGAAGACGCGTCTCGAGGGCGCCCCCTCCGGAAGCGAGCGGCGAACCCGCCTGGAAGGCGAGAGTTGGCCGGAGCCGCCGCCTCCTCCGCCGTCCTCGTTCACACCCAGGCCGACGCGCCTCGAAGATCCGCCACCGCCCCCGGGCGGACGCCGGACCGTGCTTCAGGAAAGCTCCGCGGCCGTACCGCCTCCGCCGCCGATGGCCGCGGTGGCGAAACCGGAGCCCCCGCCCGCCGCAGCCCCGCAGCCGGCGGGAGGAGCCGCTCCCGCGCGCCGGCTCCTCGGCGTTCTGGCAGCCCCGGACCTCGGCCCCAGTGGGACCGTGTTCCCGGTCCGCGGGGGAAAAAACACGATCGGTGCGAGCCGCGCGAATGACGTCGTTCTGGACGGCGATTCCGAAGTCTCGGGGGAGCACGCCGTGATCCTGCACAGAAACGGCACGTTCCACCTGGCGGACCGCCTGTCGACGAATGGAACGTGGCTGAACGGCAACGAGGTACCGGCCAACGGCACGGTGCCGCTCTCCGACCGCGACCGCATCCGTTGCGGCCGCATCGAGCTTGTGTTTCTTGTGATCGAGCCCGGAAGCAACGACCCGGCCGGGATCAGTCACGACTGAGCCTCATACCAGACGATCCGATTGGAGGAGGAACCCGTGTCCACGATTCTCACCATCCGACATCTCAGCGGCTCGCTCGCAGGCAAAAGCCAGCGCGTCGCCTTGCAGGAAGGCCAGGCTCTGAAGCTGGGCCGCGCTCTGGAAAACGACATCAAGTTCAGCGATACGGCGGACGACGCCGTCAGCACCATGCACGCCGAGCTGAGCCTGCAGGGTGGCCGCCTGTTCATCGAAGACAAGAAGAGCTCGAACGGCACGTTCGTCAACGGAGCTCCCTGCCCGCCCTTCCAGAAGGTTGCGGTGCCCGACGGCTCGCGCATCCGGCTGGCCCAGCAGGGCCCCGAGATGCAGGTGACGGCCGAGGCCGCCTCCGCGGTCACGGCCCCGCCGACGTCCGCCACCGCCACCGGCCCCGGCAGCACCGCGGTGCAGCCGCCCAAAGAGACGGTCGGCCGCGCCACCATGCTTCGCGAGATCGACCGCGCCCGCCAGGAAGAACGCGACGTCATGGTGGGCGAGCTCTCCAAGAGCAAGAAGAGCACCGGGCTTTTCGTGACCCTCGGCCTCGTTGCCGTGCTCCTGCTCGCCGCCGGCGGCATCGGCGGCGTGATCTGGTGGGCCAAGACGAAGGGGGATACGGAAAAGACGGCCTTCGAGGGAAAGCTGGCCGAGCAGAAGGCCGCGATGGAAAAGGAGATGAACGTCTGGCCGGCCGTGGAGAGCAAGGTCCGGCCGGCCGTGGTCCACATCGAGTGCCGCTACCGCGTGCGCCGCCCCATGATCCAGAACGAAACCGGAACGGCGGCCGTGATGGTGGATGAGTTTGGCGGTCACGTCACGGGCTCGGGAGTTCAAATCAAACCGGGCCTGATTCTCACCGCGCTTCACGTCGTCGAGCCCTGGAAGTTCGCGATCGGGGATTGGGACGATCTGACCCAGAAGATTCCGACGCTCAAGTCCGAATACGACGTGCTCGAGGTCCAGTTCCCCGGACAACAGCCGCTCCGGGCCTCGTTGGTCGCCGGCTCCCAGAAGCAGGATCTGGCGCTCCTCCAGGTGCAGCAGACGATCGCGCCGGCCGTGCCCGTCGGAAAATCCAACGCCGACGTCAAGGTGACGGACGAGATCGCCATCCTGGGCTACCCGGGCGGGTTGGGAACGTTTCTGCAGACGGTCCGGAACATGAGCGGGACCGGCTCCCAGATCAGGAACATCCAGGAGGTCAACCCGACCTTCATCCGGGGCACGGTGGCCCAGCCGCTCGACGTGGGAGACACCGCGCACTACCTGTTCTTCGACGCCTCCATCGAGCCTGGCAGCAGCGGCGGGCCCGTGGTCAACCGGAGCGGAGAGCTGATCGGCATCGTCTCCCTCCAATTCCAGCGACAGGGTGAAATGGAAATCCTCGGCAAGAAGTTCCCGACCCTGGTGCCGATGTCCGCCGGGAGCGTCGCCGTCACCCCGGATGACATCATGGATTTTCTCCGCAAGAGCGGCATCGTCTGAACCGGGAGGCGCCATGAGCTACCGGGTCCTGAAAAAGCTTTCCGGCGGCGGATTCTCCGACGTCTTCGAAGTCGAGGACCCGGCGAGCGCCCTGCCGGAGCGGTTGATTCTGAAGCAGCTCAACGAGGAGATGAGCGCCCTGCCCGGCGTGCGAGCGGCCTTTGCGGACGAGGCGAAGATCCTGCGCGAGCTGCGGCATCCGAACATCGTCACGTTCCGGCGCTGCTACTTCGACGAGAATCAGCGCGTCTGCCTGCTGATGGAAAAGGTCCTGGGCGAGCCGCTCGACGCCTGGGCGCGCCGGCACGCCTCCCAGCCCGACCTGGTGCTCGACGTTTTCTCCAAAATCCTCCAGGCCGTCGACTACCTCCATCATCGACCGGTTCCCTTCCTCCATCTGGATCTCAAGCCGGACAACATCCTGGTCTCACCGTCTGCCCAGGGGCCGCAGCCGGTGTTGATCGATTTCGGCATTGCCCGGCGCTCGGGAGGCAAGGGGCTCAAGGCGTACACGCTTCCCTACGGTGCTCCGGAACAGCAGGCCGGCACGACCCTCGACTGCTCGACGGACGTCCATGCCCTGGGCCAGATGCTGGCCGAGATTCTCGATCTCCTGCCCCTGGAGGATGGACCGGTCCGGCAGGGGCTGGCAGCGGTGGCCGCCAAAGCCAGGAGCACCTCCCGGCGAGCCCGCTTCGCGGATGCGGGAGACCTGGGTCTCGCCTTTCGGAACGCCCGCAGAGCCCAGTCCGCACCAGCCCCAGGCCCCCTGGAAAAGCTGGCTCTGCCGCGGCTGCCCCGGCGGGCCCTCGCAGCAGGAGGAGCGGCTCTCGCCCTGGTCTTGCTGGTGGCCGTTCTTTGGGTTGCCTGGCCTTCGTCCCCCGCTTCGGACATGGCCGGCGACCTTCCTTCGGACCTCAGCGCGATCGACGTGCGCCGGCAGTTCGACGACACCCTTGCCAAGGCGAGACACGCCACACGCGAGCGGCAATTCGACCGTGCCGAACAGCACTTCCGGGAAGCCAAGGTGCTTCAGGCAAGCCTTTCCCTGAACCCGGAAGAGGCCCGCGCCATGGACCGCGAGCTTGCCTCTCTGCGCAACCAGATCGAGCTCGTCCGCCTCGGCGGAGTGGAAGGCGAGAGAGTCCGGCTCGACATGAAGTAGACCGTAACTGTCAATCAGGAGGATCGATGAGACGGAGCCCAGGTTTCTGCTTTTGGTTGACGATGGCGTTTCTGGCAGCCGGCACGGGCTGTCTTTCCGCCCAGGACTCCAAACAACCTCCGGCCGCGGTCGAAGAGCCCGCGGCCCCCGTCTCTGAGAATCACGCGACGGTCCAGGAGCCGGAACCGGCTCCCGTCGAAACCGAAACCGAAAATGCCACCGCGATCACCGAAGACACGGCTCCTGACTGGCAGCGGGAGCTCGATGGGATCACGGATCTCCTGATCGATGGGAAACCGCTGGAGGCCAAAGGGAAAGCCGATCAGCTCCTGCAAGTGGAGGACCTTCCCGAAAGCGTTGCCTCCCGGGCAAAAGAGCTGCGGGACAAGGCGGACGAGAAGCTCGCCGAATCCTCTCCGGCCGGTTCCGAGCCGAGACCGAAGATCGAGATCACCGGCAAGGCAGAGAGCGGCAAGAAATCGGAGAAACCAGAGGCCATCAGCAAGGAGCAGTCTTTCAAAATTCGCGTGGCCGCAATCGGCAGCGGTTTCAGCCAGGGCGTGACCGGAACGCTGCGGATTTCCGAAGCGGAAATTTCGTTCACTCCCCAGGAGAAGAGCGGAGAACGCTGGGTCATACGGTGGCCCAACCTGGTCGAAGCGAAGAGTGACACGGGCCTCTGGGATGCACCCCATCCTCTCGTCCTGGTCGAACGCAGCGGACGCAAGCGCTACGTCGCGCGTCTCGATGCGAAAGGCAGCTACCTGCCCGGGGCTCCGCTCCTTTCCGCAATCGCGGAGGGGCGCCGCAAGCAGAAGCCGTCGCAGCCAAAGACCGCCGCGCCGGAAGAGGGCCAATGAAAGAGCTCGTCGGCCCCTACCGCATCCAGAGCCTGCTCGGCCATGGCGGGATGGGAATCGTCTACCTGGGCGTTCACGATCACCTCGGCCGCGAGGTGGCGATCAAGGCGCTGGCTCCGGAGCTGACGCAGCACCCCCAGTTCCGCGAAAGGTTTTTTGCCGAGGCCCGCGTCCAGGCGAAGCTCCAACATACGAACATCGTCACGATCTACGACCTGATCGAAGACGCGGGAAGCTACTTCATCGTCATGGAGTACGTCCCCGGGCCGACCCTGGAGGATCTCCTCAAGGATGGAAGCACGAAAAGCTGGGAGATCGAGCACACCCTCTCCCTCTTCCAGCAGGTCCTGGCAGGGCTCGACTACGCGCACTCCAAGGGAGTCATCCACCGCGACGTCAAATCCTCCAATGTGCTGATCGCGGACGGCGATCAGGTCAAGCTGACCGACTTCGGTATCGCCCTCTTGGTTGGAGACAAACGGCTGACGGCCTCGCAATCGACGATCGGCACGCCCACCTACATGTCGCCGGAGCAGATCCTGCGTCCCCGCGAAGTCGATCACCGCTCGGACGTCTACAGCGCCGCGATCGTCCTCTACGAGATGCTCGCGGGACAGCCGCCGTTCGATGCCGGGACGGAGTACGAGATCAAGAAGCTGCAGATCGAGGCCCCCATTCCGGACCTCCGCACCGTCAATCCCAGGGTTCCGGAGAGCGTTGCCGAAGCCATCTCGGTCGCAATGCGCAAAGAGCCGGACGAACGGTTCCCGAGCGCGGGGGCGTTTTTACGGGCGCTTCAGGGGGAGATTCCGTGGTTCGTTCCCCAGAGGACCGCGCATGGCGGCCGGCCGATGGCCGTGGGTTTCTCGGGTTCGTCCCCCGGGGCAGAGGCTCTGTCCAAGTCGCCGGAACCACCGCCGCCTCCTCCTGGCGAGGACAGGGAGAGCGCCGTGTCCGAGTGGTTCCAAGGCAAAAATCGTTGGATCGCTCTGGCCGCCGCCGTCCTGATCCTCCTTGCAGGATTCGGGATCGCCAACGTGAGTCGCTCGTCGGGAGGCGGCGAAGAAAAAGCTCCAGCAGATGTGACAGAGGTATCGTCTCCATCCGCGCCACAGCCGGTTTCCTTACAACAAGCACCTGCTGCCCCTGCAGAGCCTTCCGTGAGCGCTTCTGCTCCTGTCTTCCAGAGGCTACGGGAACAGACTCGACCGTCGGCAGTCCGGCCCATTCCGCCGCCCACTCCCACTCCGAAAAAAAAGACCGTGCCTCCGCCGGAAAACGTCGCGGATCGCGTGCCTGAAGACTTCCTGAACGACGGGCCTTTCCGCGTAGGCGGGGCAGTCAGCCGGCCTGAATTGATTTCCGGCCACTCCCCGGTCTACACGGAATTGGCTCGCAAGGCCC
This sequence comes from Thermoanaerobaculia bacterium, assembly GCA_035278895.1. GTDB lineage: Bacteria > Acidobacteriota > Thermoanaerobaculia > Multivoradales > UBA5704 > DATARR01. Next base: position 15,210 of record DATEIO010000986.1, read on the forward strand.
GCCTGCAGGGTACGGTGGTGGTGGAGGCGATCATTGACGAGAGCGGCAATGTGACGAACGCTCAAGTGCTCAAAGGGCTTCCTCTGGGCCTCGACCAAGCGGCTCTCCAAGCCGTTCAGAATTGGAAGTTCCGTCCAGCCACCTTGAATGGACAGCCCGTCAAGGTCTATTACTCGCTTACCATCAAATTCCAGATTGAGTGACGTCTATGCAGAGTCCGACGATGTTTCCACCTGCGAGCCACCAAAGAGTGTGACGCGGGCCCACGGAGCAAGGAGATTGCCATGAGAACGCACATCGGTCAGTACCGCATCGAGGCCCCACTGGGCCGTGGAGGCATGGGCGTCGTCTACCGCGGCGTCCACGAGCACCTGGGACGCCCGGTGGCCATCAAGGCCCTGGCGCCGGAGCTCACGCAGCAGCCAGAGTTCAAGGAACGGTTTTTCTCGGAAGCCAAGACCCAGGCACGCCTCCAGCACCCGAACATCGTCGGCGTCTACGACCTGCTCGAAGATGCCGGCGAGTACTTCATCGTCATGGAATTCGTGGCGGGAGAGGGACTGGACGACCGGCTGAAAACCCTCGCCGGCCAGCGGATGGACCTCCAGGAGTCGGTCGGCCTCTTCTCCCAGGTGCTCTCCGCTCTCGACTACGCGCATTCGGAAGGGGTCATCCACCGCGACATCAAACCGTCGAACGTGATGATCACGGCCGGCGGACGGGTCAAGCTCACCGATTTCGGAATCGCCCTGCTGATCGGAGACAAGCGCCTGACGGCGTCGCAGTCCGCCATCGGCACGCCCACCTACATGTCTCCGGAGCAGATTCTCCGGCCGCGCTCGGTCGATCACCGGACGGATCTCTACAGCGCCGCCGTGGTGTTCTACGAGATGCTCGCCGGCCGGCCGCCGTTCGACGACGAGACCGAATACGGAATCAAAAAGCTTCACGTCGAAGCGCTGCCGCCGGACATCTCCGAGCTCCACCCCGGGCTGCCTCCGGGAGTGGTCCTCGCCCTCACCACGGCGCTCAGCAAGAATCCGGACGAACGCTTCGCCAGCGCCGGCCTTTTCCTGCGCGCGCTTCAGGAAGCGGTCCCCCTGGCCATCCCCCAGGGAGCCACACCCCTGCCCACGCCCACCTATCGTCCAACCACCCTGGACTCCACCTGGACGGGTGGCGGAACCGCGGCTCCGCAGCCTCCGGCCTCTCCACCGCCACCCTCCACAGCCGGCAAGAATGGGCTCTCCGGTCTCCTCCAGGGCAAGAATCTCTGGATCGCCGCCGGGGCCGCCGCCGTCCTGATCCTGCTCCTGGGATTCGGGATCGTCGCCATGGTCCTCTCGTCCGGAGGCAACGAAGAGAAAGTGGCGGACGCGGCGGTGGGGACGGAGACGTTGCCTTCACCGGCAGCGGCCCCGGGGGGAACGGTTGCGCCGGCCCAGGCTCCGATCCAGCCCGCACCGTTGGCGGAAGCCCCCGCCGGATCCGTGGCAACTCCCTTGAGCACGCCAGCCGCCCAGGTGCAGCCGGAGCCGGTCCGCCCGGCGACACAACCTGCGATACCGCCGCCTGCCAAGCCCACGAAGAAAAGAGAGGCCGTGCCCCTGCCGGCCGAAACGGCCCCCGTTGTGAAGGAAGAGCCGGAGCCGGCTCCTCCTCCGGCCCCCGAGCCCGCGCCCGTAAAAGAGGAGCCCCGCTCCTCC
>DATEIO010000987.1:0-6114 GCA_035278895.1 Thermoanaerobaculia bacterium
GAACAGCTCGCTCTCGAGCAGCCCTTCCGCCAGCGACGAACAGTTGACCGCCACGAAGCGGCGGTCGGCGCGCTCGGAGAAATGGTGGATGGTCCGGGCCACCAGCTCCTTGCCGGTGCCGGTCTCGCCCAGCACGAGCACCGGAGCGTCCGCGTCCGCCACCTGCGCGACGACCCGGAGCAGCTCAAGCATCCGCGGATCGCGGGTGACGATCCCCTCGAAATTGTGCTGGGCGAACAGATCGCGCTCCAGGCTGCGGTTGCGCCGCCGCAGCTCTTCTCTGTCGCTCGCCCGCTTCAAGAACAGGCCGGCGATCTCCGCGAGCTCGGTGAGGAAGGCGCGGCTCTCGGGGCTGAAGCTGTCCACGCGCTCGCGGTTTTCGAGATAGATCACGCCGTAGACCTGGCCGTCGTGGCGCAGGGGAGCGACGAGGATGCAGCAGAGGCCGATCAGGAGGGCAGATTCGCCAGAGCCGAAACGGTCGTCCTCGATCAGGTTCGGCAGGTAGATGAGCTGGCCGGTCTCGATCGCCTCGCGCACCAGCGTGCGGCTGTACAGGCGCTCGGCCGCGGAGCGCCGTTCGCGGTCGTACCCGACCTCGAACTTCTGCTGGAACGAGCCCTCCTCGCGGACCACGACGAAGCCCGTCTCCGCTCCGCAAAGCTCGAGGATGCGGTGGAGAAGAACCTCGGGCGCGCGCTCGCCGTCCTCCTCGGCCAGGAGGAGCTTCGAGATCTGGAACAACTCCTCGTAGAGGTTCATCCACCTGCCTCCGGTCAGAGACACCTGCCTCTGAGATCAGACACAGCTTACTCCACTTGACCGGCAAAGTTTTGGAGCGGGGGAACCCGGCGCAGAGGGTGGTCAGCCATGAGCAGATTTCAATAAGGTGGCTGCCTTTGCCCGGTGGCAGCGATCAGTTGGAAAATCGGCTGAAAAGCCTGCAATATCAAGGATTTTTGTTGCCGGCCCGCCCTGGCAGGAGGGTTGCTCTATCGACAGAGGCCGGCACAAAGCCGGCGCCTCCCAAGCAACGTCCTTTTGAAAGGAGCAAGTCATGTCTGATGTGAAAGTTGATGTGCAGGCGGATGTGAGCCCTGTGACCAGTCAGGGACAGTTCCAATGGACCGTCAAGCTGTTCGAAAACCTGGGGATGTGCTGGCTCCAGTGGTCGACCAACGCTCCCTTCAGGGCCCAGCAGGGCAGGGTCTGCCTTTATGCCGGTTCGTTCCCGTCCGATCCGACCGCGGCCGTGGCCTGGACCTGGGACGACATCAACCAGCCCAATCCTTTCAACACCGGAAAGCCCTGGGGGTCGGGTTGGTGCGCCGCGTATATCGCGCAGGCGAGCCCCAACGGTCCCTATGTCTACTTCGTGCAGACCCCGGTGACCACCGACTCCTCGAGCTAGCCCGGCAAGAGGGCCACAGGGGCACGTTCGGGCGGCCCCGGAACCCGCGGGCCGCCCGACGGCCTTCCCAAGGCTGTCGATTTCGCCGATCCTCGCTCGACTACCTGTTGAGCGAGGGGGCTGGACCCTCCGCTCCCCAAATCAAAGGAGAAGGAACATGGCCAGCATCGCCTTGGAATCGACCGCCGCTCCCACGACTTCCGTCTCGAAGAAAGCCCTCTGGGCCGGACGTATTCTCAGCGCCCTCCCCGCGCTCTTTCTGCTGGTAGACGGCGCGGCGAAGCTCTTCAAGCCGGCTCCCGTCGTCGAAGGAACGCTCCAACTCGGCTATCCCGAGAGCTCCATCGTGGGGATCGGAATCGTCCTGCTCGTCAGCACGATCCTCTACCTGATCCCTCGCACCTCGGTCCTTGGCGCGATCCTGCTGACCGGCTACCTGGGCGGCGCCACCGCCACCCACGTCCGCGTGGGCGGCCCCCTCTTCAACATCCTGTTTCCGGTGGTCTTCGGCGCGCTGCTCTGGGCGGGGCTCTACCTGCGCGACGAACGTCTGCGCGCCCTCGTCCCCTTGCGGAAATAGTGCGAGATGTCGCCGATCAGGGCCCTCGGACGACGTCGCGCCTTCAGGGGTTTGACGTTGATGCGACCGAGGTGTAGGCTCAGGAAAAACCGATGTATATCTGGCGACTCCCACTTATCAACTTTGCGGCGCTCCTGGCGTTCATCGCCGTCGTCGCATGGTGGGAGATCCTGGCCTTCTATCGACAACGGTGCGACAGAGAGGTCCTCCGCGGAGTGCTGTTTGGAGCCGGGATTACCGCAGCGCTTCTTTCGCCACTTCTGGTTCACGCAATCGTGGCGCCGGAGCTCCGGTACCTCGCCGCTCGCGGCGTCGATGGTCGCTCCAGTTGGATCTTCTATGCTGCTCCTCCGCTCGCAGCAGCGACGCTCTTTCATGGATCTCGGCGCCTCATCCGACCGCTGGATCCCCATCGAGACAGGACTGTCGCGGTCTTCTGGTCCACGATCGTGACGTTTACGCTGCTGAACCTCGCCAACTGGTGCAACCCAGGGTGGTGCGCGCATTTCGGTTTTCCCTTTCGTTACTTGTGGTGGAGCGACGCGATCGTAATCATGAACGGAGTCAGCCTGTCGGCAGGAACGAGCCTCCTCGCGCTCCTTGCCAACGTTGCCTGTGCCGTCGCGGTGACGATCCTGGCGGTGCACCTCGCCGGCAGAGCCTGGAAGCCGAGAGCTCAAACCCGGGTATAGAGCGCCTCGGTCCGGCCGGAGCCTTCCCGGACCTTCTGGACAAGGCCGTTGGCGTGCAGGCGCCGCAGGGCCGCGGACACCAGTTGGGCGTTGGCGGGTTTGCGCAGCGCCTTGCCGAAGCGCTGGTTGATCTCGGCAGCCAGATGGCGGGCGCCGAAGACCTCGCTCTTCGGAATCTCTTCCAGGACCTTGACCACGAGGCGGCTCCGGACCACCGGCTTGCCGGGAGCGAGGCCCTGGAGCGCCGTCTCGGAGACCGGAGTCATGCGGGAGGCGATCTCGAAGGCCACCTCCGCCGTCTCCTGGAAGGCCGCGAAGTGGCGGGCGACGGTCTCGTGCTCGGCGGCGTGGCGCTCCTTCTGCTCCCTGTGAAAAGCCTCCTGCCCGGCGTGATGGGACTCTTGCGTCTTGTGAAACGCCATCTGGGTCTGGAAATGAGCCAGAAGCTCCTCCTTCGAGAACTTCGTGTTCATGCATCCTCCCTCCGAGGTATCGCACAATTCTACGAAACCCGCCGTGGGTCCGTCCAGGCCGTCGTGCAAGCTCTTCGAAGCGTCGCGTAAACACTGGAAATGTCGCGAATCGTCGAGGGAACGTCATGCGATAGGCTGCCGTGGATTCCCGGAAGGCCGAGAATACGGATCTCCCCTGAAGTTTGTCGTACAACGATTCACGGCGTCGTAAAACAGGCAGAATTGTCGCTCAAATTGAGAGAATTGCGACAGATTATCTATTTTATCGAACTGTGCGTGCAAGAATCGCGACATATCTGGATGAATTGAAACGGCTTCAGGAAATTTTGCGACGATTTTGGATTGCGCCGTTCTATCGCAGGAGATAGTGCGACAAGTTGAGGCTATTTTGCGATGTTTCAACCGTCGATCTCCTCGCGGAAGCGGGAGAAAAAATTTCGAACGCTGCGAAGGAACGTTGTATCGATACGATGTGACGTTTCCGGGTCTAGTGCGACGTTTTGTGGCGGATTTGCGACGGATTGCGGCCCGGGCCGGCGAATGCCGAAGCAGAGCATCTCCCGGCCGAGGTGATGGAAGGAGCCTTCCAGGGTCTCACCAATGCGCTCGGCGACGCGGATAGAGGCGTGATTCTCCGGGTGGATCAGGCTGATGACGTGCTCCTTCTGCCAGACCGTGAAGGCGTGGGCCAGGGCAGCGCGTGCGCCTTCGGTGGCGTAGCCGTTTACCCACCAGCGCCGCGCCAGGGTCCAGGCGAGCTCCAGGCCCCGCCAGCCCTCGGGCTCGACAAAGCCGATGACTCCGAGGAACGCGCCGGTCTCCCTCTGCTCGACGGCCCACGGCCCGCAGCCTGCGAGCCGCCAGTGTCCCAGGAGGAAGGCCATGTGCCGCGTTCCGTCTCCAGAATGGGGATCTCGGAGGTCATCCGCCCTATCCTTTCGCTCTCCCGAGCCGGAATCGCACGCCCATCCTGATCGCGCTTGTTCCCGACTCTGCCGGGAGGCCGTGGCCGTGATGGAGAAACTCGGCTTGCGCACGAGCAGATGCGGGCCGTCTGGCGCGATCTGCTCGATCGGGTCGAGCAGCGGCAACTCGACCCGGCCCTGATGGAGACGTTCCGAGCCTACGTCCTGCGGCACTGGAATGCTCCGGCCGCGCGGGCGCCGTTCCCGTCTTCTTCCTGAGGGGAAACCTGTCGCAGGATGTTCCTCCGTATAATCCTCCAAAGGCTCCAACGCTCAGGAGGACGGATGAGAGGGACGTGGAGGCTGTGGGTGGCAGCGGTTCTGGCCGTGTTGCTGGCGGGTGGCGCTCCGGGCAGCGCGGACCCCTCCGAAGAAGGGAACGCCCTCTGGGTTGCGGAATCGGCCGGGGCCTTGAAGATCTCGACCGCGGACGGGAGGATGCTCCTGGAAATCGCGGACACTCCCGACGCGCGGGCGGTCGCGGTCGATCCCTGGCGTTCCACGGTCTGGCTCTATTCGGAGCAGACCCTCCTGGCCTACGGGTTCGACGGCAGCCGGCGCCTCGCGGTGCCGGTCGCCCTTCCGGCGAGCTCCCGGGCCGACCTGGCCGTTGCCCCGGGGGACGGCTCCGTGTGGCTCGCGGTCGGAAGAGAGCTCCGAAGCGTCTCCTCCTCCGGCCAGAGCCTCGTCTCCCTCCGCCTCCCGGACCCGGTCGAAACGCTCGCGGTCGACCCCGCAGAGCCGCTCCTGTGGATCGGCACCTCCCGGACGGCGGCGGCGTACGATCCCGCGACCGGGGACCTCGTGCGGACCGTCGACGTGGGCGGTCCCGACCTGCGCGACCTGGACGTGGACCCTGGCTCCGGCGACGTCTGGGTGGCCCGCAAGGACCGCTTCCGGCTCTACGGATCGGACGGCACCCTGAAGCTCGACCAGGCCTTCCCTGGCCTCCTCCGCGTTGCCGCCGACTCGACCGGCGGGGCCTGGGCTGCCACGGCCAAGGACCTGGCGCGCGTCTCCGCCGCCGGTCAGATCCTCTCCTCGGTCCAGCCGTTCGGGGGAGCGGGCACGATCGCCGAGTTGGTGACCGATCCCTCCAAGGCCTCCGCCTGGGTGGCGGCGGGCACCGCGGTCGCACAGGTCGATGCCTCCGGCGCTCTGGTCCGCGCCGTGAGCGTCCAGCCGCCCGTTCATATCTGGGACCTCGCGGTCTACGCGAGCCTCGACACCCCGCCGGACCCGGAGCTGCCGCCCGACCCCGCGACGGTCGCCCCCGCCTTCGATCCGACCGTGGTGCCAGACGTGGCCGTCGGCACCGAGTTCCTCTACACCGGCGCCGACCCGATCCAGACAGGCGTCGAGCCGGGCGCGATCGATCCGCGGCGCGTGGCCGTCCTGCGCGGCCGGGTGCTCGACCGCGAGGGCGCGCCGCTCCCCGGGGCCCGCGTCACCGCTCTCGGCCAGCCCGAGCTCGGGAGCACGCTCTCCCGCGCCGACGGACTCTTCGATTTCGCCGTCAACGGCGGCGGCTTCATCACCCTCGAGTATGAGAAGGGCGGATACCTGACGGCGCAGCGCCGGGTGGAGGCGCCCTGGCGCGACTACGCCTGGGCGGACGACGTGGCCCTCGTGCCCTTCGATCCGGCCGTGACCGCCGTGGCCTCAGGAGCTCCGGTTCTCCAGGTGGCCCGCGGCAGCCGCAGCGAGGACGAGGACGGCGCGCGGACCGCGACCCTCCTCTTCCCGGCCGGTACGGAAGCCTCCATGGTCCTTCCGGACGGCTCCACCCGGCCTCTCCCGAGCTTCAACGTGCGCGCGACCGAGTACACCGTGGGGCCGAACGGGCCCGCCGCCATGCCCGGCCCGCTGCCGGCCACCACGGCCTACACCTACGCGGTCGAGCTCTCCGTGGATGAGGCCGTGGCGGCCGGCGCGAAAGAGGTGACGTTCAGCAAGCCCGTGCTCTCCTACGTCGAGAACTTCCTTGGCTTCC
>DATEIO010000988.1:0-3202 GCA_035278895.1 Thermoanaerobaculia bacterium
ATGGCCCGCGAGGCCCCGCGCGAGGGGACGGCGCAGAACGTGCCGTATCCCTTCATGCAGGACCAGACGCCGTACATCCCGGCCTCGAAGCCGGTCCTGACCCCCGGCCAGGACGCGGCCCTGTCGCTGGTCGCCTACAACCTGGGCTCCGGCGACATCAGGGCGCAGGCCAAGGTGCTGTCGGCGGATGGCAAGGAGATGGGGGCGGGCGACCTGAAGCTCCTGGGGAGCGAGTCCGGCTCGCCCTCGCGCCTCAAGGCGAGCTACCGCCCCCCAGCCCTGCAGCCGGGCGACTACCGCCTGCAGGTGACTCTGCAGGACCCGAGCGGCGCCACCCACTCCAGCTCGACGGCGTTCTCGGTGGGAGGCGGCGCGAAGGCCACGCGGTAGGGCCTTCCCCGTTGACAGCCCAGCCCTCCTTTGCTACTCTCTGCCTCCCCTCGGCGTGGGTCGGGGGGAGGTATTGTTGAAACGCAGGCCCGTAGCTCAGTTGGTTAGAGCGCTACGTTGACATCGTAGAGGTCAGCGGTTCAAATCCGCTCGGGCCTACCAAACTTGGTCACACGGGTCGCACACCTCATCGAGACAGGACAGAGCCTGGAGAACCCTTTCTTGCAGCCTCGCTTCGGACGGGTTCCGGGTGTCCCTGGGTGTTCGGCTTCGATGATCAGGCGCTTAGCTCAGCTGGTTAGAGCGCTACCTTCACACGGTAGAGGTCAGCGGTTCGAATCCGCTAGCGCCTACCAATCCCCCCGCTCGTGACCCCCTACCGCGCGGGCTCCGGCCCCGTTACAATTCAGCGTATTCAATGGTGATGGAAACCATGACCGAGGCGATCCGCCTCACCCTACCCGATGGCTCCGTCCGGACCGTGCCGTCCGGAACGACGCCTCTCGAAGTCGCGGCCTCGATCGGACCCCGCCTCGCCAAGGATGCGGTGGGCGCCGAGCTCGACGGCCGCAAGGTCGACCTGCGCCAGCCGCTCCGCGCGGACGGCGCGTTCCGTCTCTTCACCGTGAAGAGCCCCGAGGCCGGCGAGCTCGTCCGGCACAGCGCCGAGCACGTCCTCGCCGACGCGGTCAAGCGCCTCTGGCCCGACGCGGAGTATGACGCCGGGCGGAAGGACCACTCCGAGAAGTTCCAGTACGACTTCCGCTTCCCCCGCGCCTTCACTCCGGAGGACCTGGAAAAGATCGAGGCCAAGATGAAGGAGATCCTGGCCGAGGGGAGCGAGTTCGAGCGCGTGGAGGTCTCCCGCGAGGAGGCGGCGCGGATCTTCGCCGAGATGGGCGAGACCCTGAAGGCCGAGCGCCTGAAGGACATCCCCGAGGGGGAGACGATCACGCTCTACCGCCACGGCCGGTTCACCGACCTCTGCCGCGGGCCCCACGCCCGGAATCTCTCGCAGATCGGGGCGGTGAAGCTCCTCGAGTCCTCGGGCGTCTATTTCAAGGGCGACGAGGCCAACGAGCGGCTGCAGCGGATCTACGGGACGGCGTTCCTCTCCGAGAAGGAGCTCGAGGAGTACCTGGCGCGCGTCGAGATGGCCCGGGCGCGGGACCACCGGCGGCTCGGCCAGGAGCTGGATCTCTTCAGCTTCAGCCCGATGGCACCGGCCATGCCGTTCCTCCATCCCAGGGGGGCCGTCATCTACAACGGCCTGACCGACTACGTGCGCGACCTCTACGCCCGCTACGGCTACGGCGAGGTGATCACGCCGCAGATCCTGGACGTCGAGCTGTGGAAGACCTCGGGGCACTACGCGAACTACGGCGAGAACATGTTCTTCACCGAGGCGGACGAGCGGCAGTACGCGGTCAAGCCGATGAACTGCCCCACGCACTGCCTGATCTTCGGGACCCGGCTGCGCTCCTACCGCGACCTGCCGATCCGCTACGCGGACTTCGGGCGGCTCCACCGCTATGAGCGCAGCGGCGTGACCGCCGGGATGTTCCGGGTGCGCTCGTTCTCGCAGGACGACGCCCACATCTTCTGCACCGACGAGCAGATCGGGGCCGAGGTGATCGGGGCGGCCGAGATGATCCTGGAGGTCTACCGGACCTTCGGCTTCTCGGAGGTGGGGATCGAGCTGTCGACCCGGCCGGCGAAGCGGGTGGGCTCGGACGAGCTGTGGGACCGGGCCGAGGCGGCGCTCTCCCAGGCTCTGGAGCAGCGGGGGCTCTCCTATAAGGTCAACCCGGGGGACGGCGCCTTCTACGGCCCGAAGATCGACTTCCACGTGCACGACGCGCTCGGCCGGAGCTGGCAGCTCGGCACCGTGCAGCTCGACTACCAGATGCCGCAGCGCTTCGGCCTCTCCTACGTGGCGGCGGACGGAAGCGAGCGTCAGCCGGTCATGATCCACCGCGCCATGTTAGGCTCTTTGGAGCGATTCATGGCGATCCTGATCGAGCAGACGGCGGGAGCGTTCCCTCTGTGGCTGGCTCCCGTGCAGGCGGCGGTGCTGCCGGTCTCCGAGAAGTTCGCCGGATATGGCGAGAAGGTCCGCGCCGGGCTGGTGGCGGCCGGAGTGCGCGCCGAGCTCGACGCGCGCAACGAAAAGCTGGGCTACAAGATTCGGGAAGCCCAGATGCAGAAGGTCCCCTACATGCTGGTCGTGGGGGCGCGCGAAGAGGAGCAGGGGACGGTGTCGGTCCGGAGGCGCGCGGGCGAAGACCTGGGCGCGCTGTCGACCGGCGACTTCCTCGCCCGGGTGCGCGGCCTCGTGGCGGAGCGGAGCCGGGATCTGTAACGAGAGAACAGGAGGTAAGACCGTTTTGGACCAAACCATCCGAGCTGAAGCTCGGCGCTCTCAGGGGGTGAGCTGAGTATCGACAAGACGACCCGGATCAACGAACGCATCAGGGTTCGCGAGGTTCGCCTGGTCGACGCCGATGGCTCCCAGGCCGGGATCGTTCCGGTGGAGGAGGCGTTGCGGCGGGCCCAGGAACAGGCGCTCGATCTCGTGGAGGTGGCGCCGACGGCCAAGCCGCCGGTGTGCCGGATCATGGATTTCGGCAAGTTCCTCTACGAGCAGAAGAAGAAGGCGCACGAGTCGAAAAAGAAGCAGAAGGTCATCCACGTCAAGGAGCTGAAGTTCCGGCCCAACATCGACGAGCATGACTACGACTTCAAGCTCAAGAACGCCATCCGGTTCCTGGGCGAAGGGGACAAGGTCAAGGCGACCGTCCAGTTCCGGGGC
>DATEIO010000989.1:0-8353 GCA_035278895.1 Thermoanaerobaculia bacterium
TGTAGCCGGTGCCGTTGCACTCGATGCAGCCGATGCCCTCGTAGAACGTCTGCGTCCGTGCGAGCGCCGGGTCGAGCCCCGATTCGTCGAGCAGTTCCGCCGACACCTGCGCGGGGCGCTTGCAGTGCGGGCAGATCATGCGGACCAGCCGCTGCGCCAGCACGCAGTTGAGCGCCGAGACGAAGTTGTAGAGGTCCACGTTCATGTTCAGGAACCGCCCCAGCACGTCGACCACGTTGTTCGCGTGGACGGTCGTGAACACGAGGTGGCCGGTCAGCGCCGACTGGATGGCGATCTGGGCGGTGTCCTGGTCGCGGATCTCGCCGACCATGATCTTGTCGGGGTCGTGGCGCAGGATCGAGCGGAGGCCTCGGGCGAAGGTCAGCCCCTTCTTCTCGTTGACCGGGATCTGGGTGATCCCCCGGAGCTGATACTCGACCGGGTCCTCGATCGTGATGATCTTGTCCTCGGAGGTCTGGATCTCGGAGAGGCAGGCGTAGAGCGTGGTCGTCTTGCCCGATCCCGTGGGCCCGGTCACCAGCACCATGCCGTAGGGCTCGCGGATGAACTTGCGGAGCTTCCGCATGGTCTCCTCGTCGAAGCCGAGGATGTCCAGGCGGAGGTTCTTGAACTCCTTGTTCATCGACTCCTTGTCGAGGATTCGGATGACGCAGTCCTCGCCGTGGACCGACGGCATGATCGAGACGCGGAAGTCGATCGTCCGGCCCTTCAAGCGCAGCTTGAAGCGGCCGTCCTGCGGGATCCGCTTCTCGGCGATGTCGAGCTCCGACATGACCTTGATGCGGCTGATGATCGTCTGGTGATGGCGCTTGTCGATCGGCTCCATCGCCTGGTAGATCACGCCGTCGATGCGGTACTTGATGATGACTTCGTTTTCCCGCGTCTCGATGTGGATGTCCGAAGCCCGCCGCTGGATGGCGTTGAACATCGTCGAGTCGACCAGCTTGATGATCGGAGAGGTGTCGGCCGTGATGCGGTCGATCGAGAGGATCTCCTCACCCTCCTCGTCCTCCTGGACGAGCTGGATGCGGAAGTCCTCGGACGCCTCGTCGAGCACCCGCTGGGCGCTCTCCGACTTCTGCAGGATCTCGTCGATCGCCGAGCGGACCCCGACCTTGACCTCGACCGGCTGGCCTAAGAGGAGCTCCAGCTCGTCGATCTTCACCACGTCCGACGGGTCGGCCATCACGACCGACAGCCGCCCGTCGAGCTGCTCCTCGGGGATGAACCCGTAGCGCAGCATGAGGTCGAAAGGCACCCGGCGGAACAGGTCGTTGTCGATCCGGAAGTGGGTCAGATCGACGAACTCGAGCCCGTAGCGGCTGGCGAACGCCTCGGCGTTCGCCCTCTCCTGAGCCAGGCGCAGGCGGGCCTGCTCGACCGTTTCCGCCGCGGGAACGGGCTCCTGAACCGCCGTTTTGCCGTTGATGACTGCCATCTCTCGAGACTCCTCAAAACCTCCAGGCTATACCAAAAGCAACAGTGCTAGAACTTGTTCGAACCGAGCATGCTGAACATGGGCAGATAGATCGAGATCAGGAGGATCGCGATGATGACGCCCATGAACACCAGCATCATCGGCTCGACCAGCGACAGGAGCCGCTGCATCCGGGTCTCGACCTGCTCGTCCAGGAAATCCGCGACGCTGGTCAGCATCTCGTCGAGCGAGCCGGTCGCCTCGCCCACCTTCACCATGTCGATCGACATGTCGACGAAGATTTCGCTCTTTTCGAGAGCCATGTGGAAGGGCTTGCCCTCCCGGACCATCTGGATCGTCGGCTCCAGCCGGCTGCGCACGTAGGAGTTGCCGACCGAGGAGACGCCGATCTCGAACGCCGGGACCAGCGGAATGCCACCGGAGAGCAACGTCGCGAGCGACCGCGAGAATTCCGAGATCGCGAAACGGTGGAGCACCGACCCCAGGAGCGGGATCCTGAGCTTCAGCCGGTCGAGCGCGAGGCGCCCCGCGTCCGTCCGGTTCCACGACCGCACCGCGAGCACCGCCCCCACGATCACCACCAGGATGATGGGCCAGTTCCGGTTGGCGAACGAGGAGATGGCGAGGACGATCTGGGTGATGAGCGGCAGGTCCGAATCGAGCTCGGAAAAGAAGCTCATGAACTTGGGCACCACGTAGATCGCCATGATGGTGATCATGGCGATCGACAGCCCGACGAGCACCGCCGGGTAGATCAGGGCCGAGATCACCCGCCGCCGGGCGTCCAGCACCAGCTTCATGTAGCGGATGAAGCGGCGGATGACCGACTCGAGCTCGCCGCTCCTCTCGCCGGCCTTCAAGGACGACGGGTAGAGGCGCGGGAAGAGGTCGCCGTGGGCGGCGAAGGCTTCGGAGAGATCCTCGCCGCTCTTCACCCGGTCGCGCACGTCGGTCAGCACGGCCCGGAAGTGCGGGTTCTTCATCCGTTCGAGCATCAGGTCCAGGGCCTGGAGCAGGGGGAGGCCCGCTTTCAGGAGCGCCGCGAGCTCCTGGTTGAAGGCCAGGAACTCGAGAATCGGAATGCGCCGGCGGCGCTTGCCGGTGGCCGACGAGAGGCCGCGCGACATGCCGCGGCGCCGCACCTCGAAGAGGTGGTACCCCCGCTTGCCCAGGTCCTGGCGCAGGGCGGTCTCGTCGCTGGCGGTGAAGACCTCCTCCAGCACGCGGCCGTCCGGCGTCCCCACCCGGCAGATGAACTGCATTCCTAAAGCTCCTTCATGGCTGCGGGCGGACGCCCCGCAGCGTCAGCACGACCATCAGGGCGTCGCGGCTCGCCTCGCTCTTGGCGAGCCCCAGGCTCATGGTCTGGTCGACCCTGAGGTTCAGGTTCGTGTGGATGAGGCTCGTTCCCGGCCGGCTCTGCCGCGTGATGCGGAAGCTCGAGAGCTTGATCCGCTGCTCGTCCAGGAGCGTGCCCAGGCGGAAGCCTACCTCGTAATCGTTGCCCAGCTCGTAGATCACCGACTGCCCCTCGACCGCATTCAACTGGGCCTGGGCCTGCGTCTCGTAGATGTCGTACGGGAGGAGCTGGCGCAGACGCTTGGTGAGCTGCTCCGGCAGGTCCGACCGCTTGACCGGCGGCGACACCTGGTTGCGGCTCGCCTTGACGATGATCACCTCCAGCCGCACCGGCCGGGGCGGGTGGTCGAAGCTGTGGAGCACCGGCACGATCCGGGAGAGCGACGACGGGGTGTCGCGCAGCACCAGCGTGTTCGTGGCCGGCTGCAGCTCGACCGTGCCCTTGGGCGACAGCAGCGGGTAGACGAGCGACACGGCGTCGCTCGCCCGCTGGTTCTTGAACGTGTAGGCGCGCAGGATCACCTCGTCCGGACGCTGGGCAGGCCGCGGCTGGGCGGCGGCCAGACACGAGGTCAGGACGAGAATCCAAAGGAAGCACAAGGCCGTGCGTTCTACCGGCACCATAGGAAAGCTCAGAAGTCTACCGCGATTGGAGTCTCGGCGGTCCGCCCCGTCTCTGGGCTCCGGGGAATCGATCCGGCCGAACATGGGAGATCCGCTCAGACATCCAGGCTCTCGTCCACGATCATCGTGACCAAGAGGTCCTCTTCACCCACCTGGTAGACCCGGGCGTCGGGGAGGTTCTTCAGCACCTCGACCGCCGGCTGCTGCAGGTCCGCTGCAGACGCCTCGGGCTGCTGGAAGATCGTCCCCGGACCCTGTCCCAGCGACAGGGAGGCCAGGGCCAGCACCGCCGCCGCCGCCCACCGCTTCCAGCCGGAGAACGACATCGGCCGGGGCCGCGTCTCCAGGGCGTCCAGGCGGCTCGCGGTGCGCAGGGCCGCCACGGCCTGGCGGACGGCCGCCACCTCGTCCATCTCCTGGACGGGGGAGAGCTCCGGAACCGGCATCCGGCGGAAGACCAGGGTCGGATCGGCCGCCAGGGCCTGCCGGCGGCAGATGCCGCAGGAGTCGAAGTGCGCGAGGGCCTCGGTCCAGCCTTCCGGCTCGACGCCCTTGGGGCCATTCCGATGCGCCGCCAGAGCGCTCCAGTCCGGGCAGCTCACAGCGCCTCCTCCGCTCCGGCCTCGAAGCCCGCGGCGTACTCGGGGTAGCGCTTGACGAGCTCGCGGCGCAGATGCTTCCTCGCGTTGAACAGGTGGTTTCTCACGGTGGATTCACGGCAGTCGAGGACCTCGGCAACCTCCTGGGAGGAGAGCCCCTCGACCTCGCGCAGCAGGAAGGTCATGCGTTGTTTCTCGGAAAGGCCGGCGGACAGCTCGCGGAAGATGTTGGCGATCTCCCCCTGATGCAGGCGCGACAGGTCGCTCTCGGCCCAGGGGCCGAGGACGTGCATCAGGTGCTGGCGCACCGGCTCGTTGCTCTTCTCGCGGCTCTTCCTCGACCGCAGGTGGTCGATCGCCAGGTTGCTCGCGATGCGGTAGATCCAGGTGTTGGGGCTCCACTTCTCGTCGAACTTGTGGCGGTTCTCCCACACCTTGAAGAACGTGACCTGCACGACGTCGCGCGCCTCCTCGACGTCTCCCAGGATGCGCTGGCAGAGCTGAAGGAGGGGCTTGGTCTTGCGGCCGATGAGCTCGTCCAGAGCCGGCTCGCTCCCATCGCGCACCCCCATCAGGAGGTCGCGGTCGGACGCCTCGGCCCAGGGCATGCTCTGGGGACTGGACTGCCGGCTGGAGTAGACGAGCTTGAGCATAATCATCTGGGTATACGGGGGAGTGCGCTCCAGCGTCTAGGTCGTCCTCAAGGTTTCTTCCGGCCGCCATTATACTGCCGGCCGAGATGCGCTCCGTCCTCTGGGGTCTCTACCAGCTCGCCTTCGGGGCGGTCCTGCTCGTGGCGGGGCCGTTGCTACTCGCCCACCGGGGGAGGCACTACCTGCCCACCCTCTCCGGCCGGCTCGGCGGGAGCCCGGGGGGGAGCGGCCGGACCGGAGCCCTCTGGCTCCACGCCGTCTCCGTGGGAGAGGCCGGCGTCGCCGCCACCCTGACCCGGGGGCTGCCTCCGGACGTCCCGCTCCTCGTCACCACCATCACCCCCACCGGCCAGGCCCGGGCGAAGGCGGCCTTCGCCAACCGGGCCGACGTATCCTACCTCCCCTTCGACCTGGGGTTCGCCGTGTCCCGCTTCTTCCGCCGCTTCGCCCCGGCCGCCCTGGTGCTCGTCGAGGGCGACTACTGGCCCCTGCTGCTGCGCCACGCGCGCCGCCGGGGGCTCCCCGTGGCGGTCGTCAACGGCCGGGTGGGCGACAAGAGCTTCCGGAGGATGCTCCGCCTACGCCCCTTCCTCTCCCCCCTCTTTTCCGGCGTCGACCGCTTCGGCGTGCAGAGCGCGGAGGACCGGGACCGCCTCGTTCGCCTCGGGGTCGACCCCGGGCGGATCACGGTCACCGGCAATCTCAAGTACGAAACCCCGGAGCCCGCGGAGAAGCCCGAGCTCGAAGCCGCCCTCCGGGCGCTCGCGGGCGGCCGTCCCCTCCTCCTCGCCGGGTCCACCATGGCGGGGGAGGAGGCCCAGGTGCTCGATGCGTTCCGGGAGATCGGCGGCGGGGAGCGGGCCCTCCTGGTGCTCGCGCCCCGACACCCGGAACGCTGGGGAGAGGTCGATGCATTCCTGCGCTCCCGGGGAGTGGACCTCCTGCGCCGCAGCGGATTCCCCGGTCTCCCCGGCCAGGGGGGCCGCCCCGACGCCGTGCTGCTGGACAGCCTGGGAGAGCTCGCCGGCCTCTACCGTCTGGCCGCCGGCTCGTTCATCGGCGGCACCCTCGTGCCCACCGGCGGCCACAACCCCCTGGAGGCCGCCCGCTACGGCGTGCCCATCGCCGTCGGCCCTTCCATGCACAACTTCCGTGAGATGGCCGAAGCCTTCGACCGCACCGCGGCCTGGCGCCGGGTGGAGGACGCCCGCGAGCTCGCGGAAGCCTGGCGCGAGTGGCTCGCCGACCCCGAAGCCGCGAAGGAGCAGGGCGCGCGCGCCGCCGCGCTCATCGAGGCCAACCGCGGGGCGCTCGCGAAGACGGTCGAGATGCTGGCGCCGATTCTCGAAAAGGTGGAGACCGGCGCGTGAAATCCCCCTCCGTCCCCGCCTCCCCCTGGCAGCGCTTCTACGAGGGCGCTCACCGGCTGCGGCAGCGGTGGTACCGCACGCGGGCCCAACGCCTGCCCCGACCCGTGATCAGCGTGGGAAACCTCCATTGGGGAGGATCGGGAAAGACCCCGTTGACCGCCGCGCTCGCCGCCCACCTGCGGGACCGGGGGCGCGCCGTCTGCATCCTCTCCCGCGGCTACAAGGGGGAGGGCCAGGGCGTGCGGGTGGTGAGCACGGGCGAGGGACCGCTCCTCGGGCCGCTCGTGGCCGGAGACGAGCCCGTTCTCCTGGCCGGCGCGCTGCCGGGCGTCGCCGTCGTCGTCGGCCCCGAGCGCTACCGCGCCGGGCTTCAGGCCCTGGAGCGCCTCCCGGTCCCCCCCGATCTCTTCCTGCTGGACGACGGCTTCTCCCACCTGGCTCTCCACCGGGACCTGGACCTGGTCGCCTTCCCCGCCGCGGACCCCTTCGGCGGCGGCCGGCTCCCCCCCTCCGGGCGCCTGCGCGAGCCGCTCGCCTCGATGTCCCGGGCCCACGCCGCGATCCTCACCAACGCGGCCGGCACGCCGGGCGAAGGCGCCGCGCTCGCCCGGGCGCTCCGTCCCCATGGCTTCAAGGGCCCAGGCTTTGCGAGCGTCACCCGCCCCGGTTCGCCCCATTTCGCGGACGGCGCGGCCCTCCCGCCCGGGAGCCCCGTCTTCCTCGTCACCGCCATCGCCCGTCCCGAGGGGTTCACGGAGACCGTCCGCGGCCTGGGCTTCGAGATCCGGGGCGAGCTGCGCTTTCCCGACCACCACGGCTACCCGGCCGCGAGCCTCGAAAAGATCGCGGAGGCCTTCCGGGCGAGCGGCGCCGTTGCCCTCCTCACCACCTCCAAAGACCGCGTGAAGCTCCTCGGCCGGCTCGACCTCCCCCTGGCCGAGCTGCCCATCCATGCCCTCCCCGAGCCCGCCTTCTGGGCCTGGCTGGACGGAGAGATCGGGAGGATGGCTGCTTGAAGAACCGCCCCGTCCGCCACCGCATCGAATACGGCTTCTACCTGGGCCTCAAAGGGTTCCTCCGCGCCCTCCCCCACCCGGCCGCGCGGAGGTTCGGCCAAAGCCTGGGAACGCTCGCCCACGCGCTCGACCGCCGCCACCGCGAGGTCGCCCTGCGCAACCTGGCGCTCGCCCTCCCCGAGCTCGCCCCCGAAGAGCGGGCCCGCCTCGTCAAGGCCTGCTTCCGCCACTTCGGCGCGGCCCTCTGCGACACCATCTCCTCGACCCGCTTCGGGCCCACGGACTTCTGCCACCTCTTCACCCTGGAAGGCTGGGAGAACCTGGAGGAGGCCGAAAGGCGCGGCAAGGGGATCTTCATCCTCTCCGCCCACCTGGGCTTCTGGGAGGCCGTCCCCCCGATGATCGGCCTCACCCGCGGACGGATGGACACGGTCTTCCGCCCCGCGGACAACCCCTGGCTCGACCGCGAGCTGCGGGCCCTGCGCGAGCGCTCCGGCAACGCCGTCATCCCCAAACGGGGCGCCGCGCGCCGGATGATCGAGGTCCTCCGCGCCGGAGGCCGGGTCGGCATCCTGATCGATCAGCGCGTGCAGCCCAAGGAAGGGATCACCGTCCCCTTCTTCGGCCACCCCGCCCTGACGAGCCCCGTGCTCGCCCGCCTCTCCCTGCGCACCGGAGCCGCCGTCGTCCCCATCGCGGCCTATCCCCTCCCCAAAGGCCGCTACCGCCTGGTGGTCCGCCCCGCCATTCTTCCCCCTGAGGGAGCCGGAGACGGCGACGAGACCGTGGCCGCCCTGACCCGCCGGTATCTCGAAGCCGCCGAGGAGGATATTCGGGCTCACCCCGAGCAGTGGCTGTGGATGCACCGGCGGTGGGATGGCGAGAAGAAGAAAGACTAGCCCGGGATCTCCATCGCCCCTTCGGCCACCAGAACCGCCCCGCCGCCCACTCGCACGGCCGTGATTGCGCCCCCCGCCCTGTCCACCTCCAGGTGGAGAAGGCTCGGGCGCCCCATCTCGAAGCCCTGTTCGAGCACCCAGCGCAGGGTGCCGTCTGCGGAGGAGCGGCTCCCGAGATAGCCTCCGAACGCCGCGGCCGCCCCTCCGGTCGCCGGGTCTTCGGGAATCCCCATCGCGGGAGCGAACATGCGGGCCCGGAAGTCCGTTTCCGGGAGCCCGTGGTCGCGGGTGAAGACGTACACGCTGGGCGCCCAGGAAGACGCGAGCAGGCTCTCCCAGCGGTCCATCCTCAGGCGCGCCCGCCGCAGGGCATC
>DATEIO010000990.1:0-8828 GCA_035278895.1 Thermoanaerobaculia bacterium
GAGGCCACGCCGGGCGTGATCTGCACGACCGAGGCATAGTTGCGGCCCGTGGGCAGGGTCTCGATCGCCCGGGTGTCGAGATTCGTGCCGAGCGTCGTGGACGTGGCATCGATCACCGGGATCTCGCTCGTCACCGTGATCTCTTCCGACACCGCGGCGCGGAGCACGGGGTTGAGCGTCGTGTCCTTGTCCAGGCTCACGGCCACCTCCCGCGACTCCGTGGCGAAGCCCTGGAGCGTCACGGTGACCGTGTACTCGCCGGGCGGCAGAAGCGAGAACCGGTACGCCCCGGTCCCGTCCGTGACGGCCGACCGCGTCCCCTGAAGCGCGGGGCTCCGCACCTCGACCGTCGCGCCCGGCAGCGCGCCGCCGTCCTCGTCCAGCACCCGGCCGAGGAGGGTCCCGGTGGTCTGGGCCGAAAGGGTGAGCGCAAAGGCGAAAAGAAGGCTGAACAGCAGGAAGGACCGATGCAATGCATTCATGGCTGCCTCCCCGGGAACGGGTGGCCGTTCCGCGTGTGAGTGACGAAATGTGGGGGAGAGACTAGCACAGGCGGCGGGGGCGCTATGCCTGCGGGCTATCCCCCCAGCTCCGCCAACATCCTCCGCACCTCCGGCTGCTCCGGATCGATCTCGAGCGCCCGCCGGAAATCCCGCGCCGCGCCTTCGGGATCGCCCAGGCAGAGGCGGGCCATGCCGAGCGAGTCGTGGATGAGGGCATTACCGTCATCCAGGCTCCGCGAGCGCTCGAAGTCGGCGAGGGCTTCGCGGCAGTGCTGGCTTTTGAGGCGATAGCGGCCGCGCTGGAGCCAGAGCCGGGCGTCTTCCGGCTGGGCGGCCACGAGGCGGTCCAGGAGGGCAACGCTCCGGGCCGTCTCGCCCGCCTGGTCGTAGGCCACGGCGCGGGCGATCGCGTGCTCGGCCCCTTCGAGGAGCCCGGCGGATGCGGCGCGGACGAGCAGGTCGTCCACGCGGTCCGGGTCCTTCTTCTCGGATGCGAGGAGGTCGGAGAGGTTCCACAGGGCCGAGGCGTTGTTTGGATCGGCCGCCAGCGCCCTCTCGAAGGCTTTTTCGGCCTCCCGTGGGCGTCCGGCCTCCCGCAGCAGAAGCCCCTCGTTGTTGTACGAGCCCGGCGTGCGCACGTCGCCCGGCGCGAGCTTCGCGGGCTCCCGCGATCCCAGGTAGCCCAGAGCCCGGAGCTTCGCGACCTCCTCCTCGGCGGACTTCGCGTCCACCTTTTCCGGAGTAGGGCGGGGTGCGGCGGCGTAGCGCACGGGCTCGCCCTGGAGCGCGGGCGCGCCCGGCAGGGGAGGAGCGGCCAGCCCCTGGCCCGGCGGCAGGCCGAGAAGCGAGAGAAGCGTGGCGCAGACCTGATCCACCTTTCCCGTTGCCCTCTCCTGAGAAGCCTCGATTCCGGGTCCCCAGAGGAGATAGATCCCCTCGTCCCGGTGCCACCGCCCGGCCGTGGCCGCCTCGGCGCTCGCGAGGCGCTCGGGCCGTCCCTCCTTCCAGAGGAAGCCGTGATCCGAAGCGATCATCAGCACGGCGCCCTCGTCCTCCGCGAGCTTCCGGTACTCGCCCAGCAGCCGGTCGATCTCGGCGAAATAGCTCTCCGGCACGGCGCTGTAGCGGGCGAAATCCTCGGGAGAGATGGACGGCTGGCGCGGGGGTGCGAAGGGCGCGAAGAGGTGGCCGATCGTGTCGGTCCCCTGGAAGTAGACGATTGCGAGATCCGGTTTCTCCTGGCGGATCCAGGACGTCGCGAGCCCGTGATACGCGCGGGTCTCGACTAGGATGCGACGAAGGGCGCTCACCGGATGGGCGTACGGGGACGGAGCCGCGAGCGCGCGCCCGTACTCTTCTTCGCCGAGTCCCGGGAGATAAACCTCCAGGGCGGCCCGGTCCACCTCCCGCTCGGCCCGCGCCAGCCCCTCGCGCGCCCACGGTTCCCGGTCCGCCGGGTGGACGATTCCGGGCGGCGGCTGTTCGTCCCGCGCTGTGAACGAGGAGAACCGGTCCGCCACCAGGAGCCCCTGCACCGGCTCGGCCGGCCACGTGGCCCACAGGCCGAACACCGCCACGCTCTTGCCGCGCTCCGTGGCCATCGTCCACACCGCCGGCACCCGCCGCTCCGCCGTGGTGATCGGCTCGATCGTTCCGGTCTCCGGATTCCGGCGTGTGAAATCGAGAACCCCGTGCTCGAGCGGCGAGACGCCCGTCATCATCGTCGTCCACACGAGAGGGGAGAGCGGCGGGTGGATCGTCGTGAGCGTCCCCGTCCGCCCTTCGCGAGCGAGCGCCGCGAGGTTGGGCATGGCGCCGGACGCCATGTACCCGTCGAGAAGCTGCCAGTCCGCGCCGTCCAGACCCACGAAGATGACTTTGCGTTGCGCCTCCTTCCCACAGGAAAAGATGGCCAGGGAGAGCGCGAAGACCAGAAGGGAGCGACGCATGAGCGGCAGATTACCGCGTGGCGGGCGGCGGGGGAGGGTCGGGGCTCATGATGCCTTAATGGTATCCCGAGTGCCCTTCCCCCGCCTTTGAAGCCCTTTTCAGCCCGGCGGGCGAGGCTTGGCCTGCCGGGCGCGGAGCTGCTCCAGGGTCAGAGGCTGTTGATTGAGGATCCGCTCGTCGAGCCGCCGCGCGAGGGGCACGACCTCGTCGCTCAGGGCGCCGTAGCCGCGGAGGCGGAGCACCAGGTTGGCGCGGGTGAACGACAGCCGCACGTCCTGGCCGTCTCGCGATTCGACGAGGAAGGCGACGTCGCCCAGCCCCGCCGGCTTCTGGGCTTCTCCGTAAGTCTTCACCAGAGTCGCCATGTCCATCATGTTGTCCGCCAGAGCCGTGAGGAGGAACTCCTGAGCGGCCCGCGCGTCGGGCGTTACGGTGATCTCCAGATCCAGCGAGTCCGGCGCGGATCGCTCGCGGCCTTCACCACGGGGCTTCCACGACGAGACGCAGTGATCCCACGGCTCCTGGCGGAAGCGGAGAGTGGTGCAGGAGCGCACCTCCTCCGCGAAACGGGCCGGCTCGTCGAAGAGAGCGCGGCCGACGGCCGGGGCCCCATAGCGCTCGGCCGGACGGGGCCAACTGTCGAAGCCGAGAGTGGCGGCCAGAGCTCCGGCCCGCTCGGCGAGATGGGGTTCCACCTCGAGAGCCTCGGGCCGGAACCCGTACCGGCGTTCCTGGGGAGGCGCGGTCTGGGCGAGAAGGCTGCACGCCAACAGGCCGGCCACTCCCGAAACGAGAATGCTTTTCCGATTCATGGCTCACCTCGTGGCCGTCGGCCGGTCAATACACCGTGAAAGAATAGACCGTCGGCGTCCCCGGGCTCGAGGCCGGGAAGTCGTCGATCACGCGGGTACGGTAACTCGAAAGCCAACTGTCGTTGCCATCCAGGTCCCGGGGCGTCCCCGCCGGCAGATTGTCGGGATCGCCGTCGACGTCCACCCGTCCGCCCGAGCCGTCGTAGATCTGTCCGGCGAGAAGCGTGAAGGCATGGTTTCCGAACCCGCAACGACTCGTGTCGCCATTGACGACGGGGCCGCCGCTGCAGCCGCCATCGTAGAACGGGTTGTTCGTCCACCCCCGGCCGATCGCCTGAATCAGGTTGAGAAGGCCGAAAGGAGAGGTGAACGAGTGCTCGGTCGAAGCCCCCAGGGCGTTGGCGAAGACCACGACCGACTTGCTCATGTCGTAGCAGTTGACCACTCCGATGCTCGCCGTCTTGTAGTTGGCCAGCCAGAGAGTGAGATTGAACGGCTGGGTCGTCCCTCCGGTGTACCTCGGAGCTCCGCCGACCGTGTCGTAGAGGCCGCCGGCATTGAGATAGAAGTCGCTCCAGACCTTGCGCGTGGCGCCAGCCGCGGTCGTCTCTCCCTGTGCCAGCTGGGTGGCCACGTCGAGCGTCCCCACCCAGGGCGTGGCCTGCGGGGCCTGGGGCGTCGCCAGAACCGTGTAGAGAAGGTGCTGGCCCGTGCGCCCCATCTCCAGGGTCGTGGCGCTGATCCTGTATTTCCAATCCCAGTCGAACAAGGTTTTCGCGACCGTGGCCGGCGGGCTGGCGACCGTGAAATTCGCCTCGCCCACGCCGCCGGCAAACGTCACCGTCACCGGCGAGCCGCTGCTCGCGAGCCCGCCCAGTCCCCCTTCGGCCCAGACGCCGGCCGAGGAGATCGCCGAAGTCGCGGTGAAGCGCACCCGCACCGAGTGGCTCCCGCCCATGACCCAGGCCGCCGGCTTGATCGCGTGCCCCGCAGAAACGTATTCCGGAGCAGCCACGTTCGCGCCCGCCACGTGATCATAGAGAGTGATCGCTCCGGAGCCACCATAGTTGAAAGAGATCTGATCCACCCGGATGTCGGCGACCGTGAAGCCCACCGGATCGAGAGAATCGATCAGGTCCGTGCCCGGGGTGTACAGGCCGTCGTTGTTGAAATCCAGCACCACGTCGTAGCGTCCCACGGTGAGCGGAGCGCTCCAGGCGAGGGTTTTCCAGCAGTTGCCGCAGATGCCGTTCACCGTGATCGTTTCGACCACTCCGGTCACGTCGGCCAGAGTCTTGTCGACCGTCCACTGGGCATCGGTCTTGGACGCGACGATGTAGACCCCCGCGCTCATCCCGACGAATCCGGGCTGGAGCGTTGGATCGACGCCCACAAAGACGTTCTCGGTCGGGAGAAACGTGCTGCGGAACGCGAACGGGCTCGACACCGCGCCCGCGATGTCCACCTCGAGCGGCTCGGCCACCCCGGGGCGGCGCTGCACGGTGAAACCGGAAAAGCTCCGGCTGGCGATCACGTCCTGCGCCTTGGCCTTCGGAGCGTCCCGATAAGCTCCGAACGGATAATCGACCACCTCGGCCACGATGTCGTAGCTGCCGATCGACGTAAGGCCTTTCGGCCACAAGAGCCTTTTGAAATGGGTTTCGCCCGGCCCCAGTTGCACGAGCGGCGGAAGCTCGTAACCGTACTGGCTCGTCCGGTCGCGGAGCGTTTCGCCATCCTGCCACTCCGAATCCTCGGGGACCGCCCACAGCCGGAGCAGGCTGCCCGGCGGGAAGTTGCGCCCCATCACCCAGACGTCCTCCTCGCCGATCAAAAAACCGGTCTTCGGGCAGCCCCGGGAGTCCGCGGCGAAGAGAGTGGGGCGAAGCATCGTGTCGGCGACCCGGAACTTCGCCGAGCGGACGAGCGCTCCGTCCTGCGAGATCCGGAGCGTGTAGTCGCGGCCCGCAAGCGAGGCGTCCATGACCCGCGTATAG
The DNA here is from genome assembly GCA_035278895.1 of Thermoanaerobaculia bacterium. Taxonomy (GTDB): domain Bacteria; phylum Acidobacteriota; class Thermoanaerobaculia; order Multivoradales; family UBA5704; genus DATARR01. Next base: position 5,263 of record DATEIO010000990.1, read on the forward strand.
GGCAGCGCCTCGGCCGTCTGCGTCCCCTGCCAGCACGGCCGTGACCCGATGGAGTACCAGAGCACGGTCTGCGGAATCCGGCCCCTGGCATCGGTGGAGAGCCGGTTCCTCACCATCGCCTCTCCCTCTGCGTTCACGACCTCCAGGTCATAACCCGCCCGCGGCGCCAATCCGTCGAGGTCGACGAGCAGGGAGTCGTGAAGCTGGAACTCGGTCGTTTCCGCTCCCGAAGCCTCCCGGAGAACGATGTCGCGTCCGGGCCTTTGAGGGCGTTCTTTCCAACAGACACAGGCAGACCAACCCATTGAAAAAATCAGAAGAGAGAACAGCAGAGGTAGCTTTCTCGGCGACTTCGCACGAACAGCGATCCCTCCGAACATAATCCCTCCTTTCTGGGACCTTCGGAGGGATTAGGCGAGGGAGACTTCGCGAAAGTTACAGAAGGTGAAGCCTCAGAGCGGCTTCACGATCTCGAACACCAGGAAGTACGGCATCCGGAAGCAATCTTCGAGCTTGGGGTGCGTGGCGACCAGCGCCGCGTCCGGCCGGGGCTCGCGGAAGCTCCGGATCAGAAATCCGGCGTTGCGGATCAGATCGCCCCATTCACCGAGCGTATAGCGGCGGAACGGAGTGCTCCAGGGATATTTCAGGCGAGGCATGTTCCAATCGCAAACCGCTGGGCCGCTTTCGAAATAGCGGTCCAGGCAGAGCGCCAGCTTGTTTCCCTGCTCATCCCGTTTCCACTCCCGCACCGGCGGATCGGTCGCGGGATGCGGAACCGAAAACACGGCGCGCCCGTCGCGCCGGAGCACGCGATGCGCCCCGGCGAGGACCGCGGCCGGATCGGCCATGTCCTGAAGCGACATGCAGGCCGTCACGAGATCGAAGCTCTCCACCTCGAAACGGGTACCGGTCTCGGCGGCATCCATTCGAAGATAGGTGATCCCCAGCGGCTCTGCCGCCTCGAGCTCGACCGCCCGCGCCACAAGCCGGTCCGAAAGCTCGACGCCCGTGACCTTGGCCCCCGCACGCGCCAGAGAACGGCTGAAATATCCCTGGCCGCATCCCAGGTCCAACGCGGCCGTGCCCCGCACCTCGCCGCATGCCGCGAGGAGGGCCGGTCCGTGGACGAGGAGGCGGTAGTAGTCCGCCCCCGATTCTACGAACTGGCTGTAGGCGTCCGCCCCGGTGTTCCAGGCTTCGCGGGCGTCGAGGTCGGAAGGGCTCATCAACAGCATGCCCAGCCGAAGGCCAGAACGCGAGGGTGCTTCTCGCAATACGTGATGTGCCCGCAGCCGGCATCGCCGAACATGAAGGGGAGGTTATCCTCCGAGTCGATCTGGAAAAGCATTTTCATTTCGGAGCCGCACTCGGGGCACTGGGGATACTCGACCCCCTGAACCCAATTGGGCCAGCCGGACAGCTTGTCCCCGCTGCGCGGGTAGTCGAGGTTCGTGATCTCCTCCGCCTCCTCGTCAGAGAACCCGAAGCTTTCCAGCTCCTCCCAGCCCGGTAGGTCGTCCCGGTGCTTCCAGCCCACGATGCGCTTCGCCGGGAAGGCTGCCGGGGGCGGCTGGGCTCCCGCAAAGGACGTCGGAACCGGGATCACTCGCAGCAGCGTGCTCCGCGCAAAGGGGGCCCAGGCGTCACAGTCCACCTCGCAGTGCGGGTCGGAGGTCGTGCAGTAGAAGAATTGGAGAAGGCCCTTGCCCCAGGGTGCGGTAAAACCTCTGGGGAGATCGGCCGCGTTGAGCTGCAGAAAGAGCTGCATCGGCCGGTTACAGCTCGGGCAGACCGGCCAGCTTTCCCCCTCGGGGAGCGCCGCCCTCCCGGAGAACTTGGACGCCTGGGGCTCGCCGTCCCGGTCCTCCACTCTCGGAACCCAGCACGGCCGGCGGTAAGGGGCGAGCCTCTCCTCGTCAAGAGGCGGGGGAGCGGCGGCCGGCTCGTCGGCCTCGGGCTGTCCTCCGAAGAAACCTCGAATGATCTTCATCATAAGAGCCGCCTTTCCGGCCGCAGCCGATACGGGGAATCCTTCCCCTCAGCATATACCGTCCCGGGCCGCCGGACGAGATCCCCGCCCCTGCCACGGCAAACGCCGAGGGGCGGCTCCGGCCTTCCGCGACTTGGATTCAGTTGTCAAAGATCCCTCGGGCCGCGTCTTACGATCTGTGCTGCCCGCAAATCGGAAGCCAATATAGGTTTCCAACGGGGAACCGTCAAGATAAAAATCTGATTTATTTGAAAGAACTTCGCCGAAAAGTCTGTTCGCCTCTCGGAAAAGCCTTTTGCGGCCGGAAAAGGCTCTTTCAGGGAGGCAGAAGACTTTTTTCTCCGACTTCTTGACTTTTTGTACGAGATTTATCTTGCCAAGTCGATCGCGAGCGGGGTAGATTTTCTGCGCAGACTTTTGGATCCACGAAAAAATATGACGGTTTGTCCAAAAGGTCTTTTGCTCGGTCCAAAAAGTCTTTTGCCGCGGTCGACTGACCTTTTCCGCGTCCAAAAAGTCTTTCGGCGGAGCGAACAGGGTTTTACCTGCTCTTCGGGGAGCAATTCCGGGGGCAAGTGTTCTTTGACAACTGATGGAACGCCCCCTAGAGGGGCCGCAGAGGCTTTCCCTGGCCCGGAAAGCCTCCGCCCGGCCGGGCTCCGTCTTGGCGGCGGACGGGGCCCGGCCTTATCTTGTAGAATCTCTGTGATCCTGGAACGATTTGATGCCACCTCTCTCGATCTTCGTCAGCTACACCGGAGCCGACCGGACCTGGGCCGAGTGGATTGCCTGGACCTTGGAGGCGGCCGGCTGGGTTGATCCGGCAGCAGCGGACCCTGCTCATGCTTGACGGAGTCGAGCCCTTACAAGAGCCGCCGGGGCCGCTGGCGGGTAAGCTCAAGGACCCTGGGCTTGCCGCTCTTCTTAAGGGCTTGGCGGCTGCCAACCCGGGCCTCTGTGTGGTCACCACTCGTGAGAGCATCACCAACTTGAACTCCTTCCAGCAAACTGCGCCTCAGTTGCCTTTGGAAGAACTGAGCCCTGGGCTGGGCTCTGCCGGCCCGTTGGGCCAGGTTGGTCAGGGGCTTACTGCAGCTTCTCCAAGGGCACCACCTGCAATCCAGGGGGGTTTCCGAAGCGATCGTCGTTGGTCAGGAGCAGCGTGCAGTCTTCAAGGATTCCCGTGACGGCATGAATAGCATCCGGCAGCTTCATTCGTGAGTCTGCCCGTAGCTTGGCGGCTGCGACGAGAACACCTCGGGTGACCGGGACCACTTGAAGCCCCGGACGGCTCTAGAGGAGGCTCAGGTATGTCTCTGCGAGGTCATCGCGCTTCAACTGGAAGGGCTTCACAAGACACTCGGCCAGGGAGAGCTCGCTCGTGACGGCGGAGCAGACTCCGGCGTCGAGATCTTCGAAGAGCTGCCTTGTAACGGCGACCCAGGGCTCGGCGGCTTCCAGAGCGTAGATGAACAGGTTGGCGTCGAGGTAGATCTTCTGGCCAGCCGTTCGGGTCAATGCTCCCACGCGTCACGCTCCGCTCGGATGAAGTCGTCCACCTCGGCCGCGTTCT
>DATEIO010000991.1:0-3535 GCA_035278895.1 Thermoanaerobaculia bacterium
GGCAACTCATACCGGCGACTCTCTAAAAAGTCCCGGGTTGGGGGACCCCTCCCCCGAGTTGGGCGAGAACGCCGCCCCGTGGGCGATTCGGAATTCTGCCGGGTGACAGGTGTTTGACAGAGCACTTTTTGTAGCTACACTCAATGAGTGGTCACCTGGGATGACGAAAGCGCCGAGCCAACCTTCGGCAGCATGGACTGGATTTCGAGGGTTGTGACGCGGTGTTCGATCATCCCGTTGTCACGACCGAGGACTCGCGTCTGGACTACGGCGAGCAGCGCATCAACCTCCTCGGCTGGTTGCACGGCCGCATCGTGCACATGACCTACACTGAGCGCGGGGAGGAGGAGCTACACGTCATCTCCCCGCGGGAGGCAACCAAACATGAAGCCCGGTACTACTTCGAAGCCATTTCCCACGAGCCCTGAGGAGATCGCATCGACGATCGGGGCAGCGCCCGACCGGGTCAACGATCCGGAGTGTCCCTACGATCCCAACGATCCCGCGGCGGTGGAGGCATTCTGGAAGGACGCGACCGTCCGTCGGACCGGCCAGCGAGGACCGGGAAAGAAGCCCAAGAAGGTTCTTCTCTCCGTAAGGTACAGCCCGGAGGTCGTGGATTACTTCAAATCCACCGGGGAGGGTTGGCAGACTCGTATGGACGAAGCCCTGAAAGAGTGGATGGCCTCTCACCGAATGTAGCCACGCCCGCCAAGTCGTACACCTAGGTCGGGAAGTCCCCCAGGAAAGGCGAGAGCGCCGCCCCGTGAGGCGAGAGCGCAGGTTTTGGTAAGGCCCGAAGGGCCGACAGCATACAGCCTGGGGCGTCAGCCCCAGGGAAAGAAAGCCCAAACATTCAGAAGCCCTGAAGGGGCGGCAGCAGACCGTAGCGAGCGGCCCACTGCCGCCCTTTCAGGGCTTGGACGTAGTTTTTGGCCTCCCGTCCTGGGGCTGACGCCCCAGGCTGTATGCTGCCGGCCCTTCGGGCCTCCACGAGGATCAGCCGTCTGCCCCTGCCGGATCCTCCCCCCGAGCGATCTTCAGCAAAACCCAATCCCGGACCTTCTGCGTCAGGTTGCGCCGGCATTCGTCGGCGTCATCGCCGACCGCCGTCAAGCCCCAATTGTCCGGGATTTTTCCGTAGAAATAGTCTTCATCGAAGAATCGGCCGGATTCGTATTCCGCTCGGGCCATCAAGGCGTCGGTGTGGGTCTGGACGAGATCCTGGTAGGGCTCCGGGTGCAGGAACGTCACCCAGTCCCGCGGCGTCGCCAGTTTGACGATTTCGACGAGCCCCAGCGTCATCAGGAGCATCCCCATAGAGCGGCGCGAGCCTTCGGAGCCTCCGATCCACAGGCCTCCGACCCTTTCGAACTTGGCTTCGGGGCACCAGGAGACGAACTCTTCGAAGCGGATGGGGGCGGGTTGGAGCCCGACCCGGGGAGCGAAGGGGAGGGAGTCCCATTGCAGCCCTTCCTTGGACGGCTCGAAAGGGGCGTCGAGACCGTCGTCTTCAGCGGGAGGACGCAGAAAGGGGAGGCCGGTCGGGTCCCAGTGGGTGGCGTCCATCGTCCAGAGGTGCGGGAGGGAGAGCGCCAGCCCGGGGACGGCGGTCGAGCGGTAGACGCCTTCCGAGTCCGCCTCGGCCTGTTCATAACGGCCGTCGGCGTCCAGGCGGAAGAAGAGGGCCTGCTGGGAGGCGGATTCGAAGAGCCAGTATTCGGGAATGCCCGCTCCCTCGTACAAGCGCAGCTTGAGGCCTCGCTCCTGCTCTCCGCGACCTTCGAGCGTGATTTCGATGACCACGGTAGGGGGACCGTCCAGGTAGTACTCGTAAAGGCTCTCCAGGCGGGACGGGTCCACGAACAGCAGGTCGGGCGTGAGCGCGTTCTCTCCCAGGTGGATCACGAAGTCACGGCCCAGGCTGCGTCCCAGGCTTCTGGGGAGAGAGTAGAAGCCGCGCTGCAACAGGTCGAAGACCCTGCGGTGCTCCTGGGTGCCGTACGGTCCGGCGGGTGGCGGCTCCGGGTCGTGCTCGACCGTGGCTGCCCACGCGGTCCACTCTTCCGGAGTCTGAGGTCTCGGCTGGGGATCGAAGGCCTGCTCCAGGGCGGCCCACCAGAGATCGGGCGGCGCCATCGGCAGGGCCAGGGCCGGACCGTAGTCCTCCAGCAGCATCCAGGCGATCCGCCGGCTGCCTTCGAGGGTGCTAATGATGAATTGCCCGTCGATGAGCTCCAGCTTGTTTTCGGGCGTCCTGGCCCGCCATTGTGTAATCCAATCGTTGGCCATCGACACCTCTCCGGAAGAGATTTGTGATGGCCGGATCATAACGCCGGTTGTGCCTAGGCGCAACCAGCGGGCCTTCCGCGTGCTACATCGCCCCCAGCGTCTCCCCCACCTGCTTTTTCGCTTCGCGGGTGGCCTCGGTGGGCTCCTCGGTCCGGTCCAGCGAGACGTAGAGGGCGCGGAGGAGGTGCTTTTCGTTCTGGACGCGGGCGTAGCGGGTGGGGTCGACCTGCGCTCCGTTTTCCCAGAGCTTTTCGCTGTCGGCCTTGAAGGCCGCGAGCCAGGGAGGGAGGAGGGCGGCGTCGAAGTCTTTTCTCTCGATCAGGGCTTTGACGACGGCGGCGAGGCGCTCTTCTTCTCCCCAGGTGTAGGCGTCGGGCGCGGTGCTGAGCCGGGCGGTCAGGGCATCCAGGATGCGTTTGGAATCGGTCTTCCGGAGGTGGGGGCTGGCGGCCAGGGCGGCGAGGAGGTCGGCGGTGTGGGCGGTCGCGTGGATCCAGCCTTTGCCGGGCTCGAAGCCGCGGAGGTCTTTTTCGGCGGCCAGGTAGGCGAGGGCCTCATCGAGGAGGCTCTGGACGTCCGTGGCCGTGAGGTAGGGGTGCTCGTTGTCCACCCGGACGAGGGTCGCCAAGTGCAGGGCGGAGAAGGAGCGGAGAAGAACCGTGTCGGTGCCGGTTTCGCCCAGGCCGGTCCGGAGATTTTTCTTCCATTGCTTCAGGAGCTCGCGGAGGATCTGGGGGCTCAGGTGCTGGTCCCGCTCGATCCAGGTCGTGGGGATCATGTAGCCGAAGTCGTCCCGCAACTCGGGGTCGGGCGAGCCGGTGTAGCGGGCGAGCTCGATCACGAGGTCGGCGGGGACCGCGCCCGGAGGCACGGCGTAGTCCTTGTCCACGATCGCGCGCCAGTACGCCTTGTCGTGCCCGCCGGGGGCCGGGGGCTGTGGAGCCGGTGAATAGGCCGCTTCGGCTGGCGGCGGAGGGTTCTCCGGGCGGCAGGCGGGAAGGAGGAGGGCGGCGGCGAGCGTGAGAGAGAGGGCGGTGGACGGGGGCATGGCGGGGGGAATGGTAGCAGCCCCCCCGCCCGGGTTTCGCCTACTTCTTCTCGGAGAACGTGACCGTCGCCTGCGTGCCCTGTTCGCTGGTGCCGATGATGACGTTGACCGTGCGCTTCTGGTCGCTGCTGGTGCCGGTCACGGTGCCGCCCTTCTGGCCGTTGGACTCGAAGGTGCTCTTCTGGACGTCGAGCC
>DATEIO010000992.1:0-9289 GCA_035278895.1 Thermoanaerobaculia bacterium
GCCTGGATGCGGAAGCTCCGGGCTGCGGCGCCGTCCTCGCCCAGGACGGTCCAGAAGTACTCGACGCCGGGCCGGAGGCGCTGTCTCTCCGTCTCGGGGAACGGGACCCGGCCGCCGGTGACGGGCCCGCTCGTCCAGGAGTACGTCCCCGAGGCGTCGAAGACCCGCACCCGCCGGGGCTCCTCTGAAGGCGCGGGGAAGACGATCTCCAAAGGGGCCGCCGCGACGGCGCCCGCGGGCTGCCAGTCCCCCGCCACCTCGGAGCCGCCCCGCACCAGGCCGGCCCTCTCCGGCTCCTCGACCGGCATTCCCTTCCACAGGAACAAGCCGAGAACGGCGGCCGCGAGCCCGGCGGCCAGAGCGAGCGCCGGGGTGCGCCGCGGCGGGGCCGGCCGGCGGGCTTCCGGCGCCTTGCCGAAGCGGGCCCACGCCTCGTCGAGCTTTGCCGGGGAGACCGGCTCCGGCGCATCGAACGCTTCCAGGTGCGCGAGCTCTTCCGAACAGGCGGCGCAGACGGCGGCGTGGGCGAGCCAGCGCTCGTCCTCGGCGCTCCGCGGGCCCCGGTGGGCGCGGTAGAGCTGCTCCGGCGTGGGATGAGGGCCCGAAGCCCTTTCGGGGATGCTCTCCATCGCGGTCATTCTAGAAGACTCCGAAGCCTCCGTCGTGCGTTCCAGATCTGCACCTTTACGGTGGGCAGCGACAGCGACAGCCGCCGGGCGATCTCGCCGTACGAGAGGTCCTGCTGCACGTGGAGCAACAGGCACGCCCGCATGCGCGCCGGGAGCTTGCCCAGGGCCTGGACGACCCGCGACAGGTCCTCCTTTTCGGCGGCGACGGCCTCGGCGGAGGGGGAATCGTCCGGCAGCGTCTCCTCGACCGGCTCCGCTTCGCCCCTGCGCCCCCGGCGGCGCCACTCGTCGCGCGCCGCGTTTCTGGCGATCGAGTAGACCCAGGCGTCGAAGCTCCCCCCTTCGCGAAGCTGCCCTCTCGACTTATAGACGATCCAAAGCGTCGATTGACTTAGATCCTCGGCATCGGCGGTCTCGAACCCCGCGCTCCGGAAGTAGCTCCGGAGGCGCGGGAAAAACTCCAGGAAGAGGCTGCGGAACTCCTCTCGGTCTTCGGGCGGAGCGGACTGGGTGATCGGCACGAGCATGGGTCTCCGGTCCTCGGCTTTCCTGGCAACGGGTGATCCCGGGACGGAAATCATTTCGCGAGACCCAGTCTAATACCACCGCCCGCGTCCTTCGTCTCTCCTGGTGTGCGCAGTCGAAAGGAGAGCCCCATGAAGCGTTTGAAAAAGATTTTCATCTTCGGTGCCCTGCTCGCCGCGGCCTCCGCCTCCGCGGCGCGAGCCCAGACGCCGTTGGACGCCATCGAGCGGCGGTTCCCCGAGTGCCGGGGGATCTTTACGGAGACACAGGCGAACGAGCTGGCCGAGGCCCCCAAAGACCCTGAGGAAGCCTTCGAAGAGTGGCGCCGGAGCCGGTTGGCCATGATCGAAGAAACGCCGTTCACCGTGTGCGGCGGCAAGGCCTGGCGCCTGCTCCACGGCGTGACGTCCGCCCGGGCCGAGGAGAGGGAGGAGGAGGACGGCGATTCCCTGGTGGGGATCTTCGCGGCGAGCGCCAGGATCGGCGAGAACCTGGCGCCCGCGAGCGGCGTCGACCAGTACCAGGGCGAGACGTTCATCGCCATCAATCCCAACGACCCGCAGCAGCTCGTGGCCGGAGCGAACACGGGCTTCCGCGACCCCGACCCCGCCTGCCAGGCCCCCGCCGGAGCAGCCAAGACGTTCGGTACCCAGGCCCTCTACGGCTCGAAGGACGGCGGCAAGACCTGGACCTACCGCTGCGCCCCCTGGCATCCCGCCGTCACGGGCGGCGTGCCGGGCGCCGACGCCTACGCCGGCAGCGATCCGGCCCTCGCGTGGGACGCGGCCGGCAACGCCTACGCGGCCTACATGCTGATCTCCCAGGACAACGCCGTCCCCAACGTCGGGGCCGCGATCGTCGTCGCCAAATCGACGGACAGCGGGACCTCCTGGCAGCCGCTGGGCGTCGTCGTCAACAACATCGCGAGCACGACCCAATACGACGACAAGGAGATGATCGCGATCGACACCACCTCGGGCGGGGCCTTTTCCCATCCCGGCCGGATCTACGTGATCTGGGGCGAGAACAACGTCGAGCGGGTCGCCTGGTCGGACGATGGAATCGCCTGGACGACGCACGTCTTCCCGGCCGTCTCCCTGTTTCACCTCGCCGGCAACGTCACCGTCGGTCCCGATGGCACGGTATACGCGGTGTGGAACCAGGTCTTCCCTGCCGATCCCCAGACCGGCAAGGCCGCCCCGGACCGGACCTGGTTCAGCAAGTCGACGGACGGCGGCAACTCGTGGACCGCGCCGGCCCTCATCCTCACCCACGGCATCGCGTCGGTCCAGCGCTACTACCTGCCCGCGGCCCAGGACAACCGGGGGGTCAACGGCTTCGTCTCGATCGACGTCGACCGGAACCCCGCGTCGCTCTATTTCGGCGACCTCTACCTCGCCTACTCGGACACGACCGTGACCTGCTGCCCGCTCGACACCTTCAGCCAGATCGACGTCTACGTCACCAGCTCGCCGGACGACGGCGCCCACTGGAGCCTCCCCGTGCGCGTCAACGACGACTCGACGGGCACCACCCACATGCTCCCCTGGCTCGCGGTCGATGCAAGCGACGGCACGGTCCACGTCGCCTGGTATGACACCCGGAACGACGTCCTGAACCGGGGAGACGTGCAGGTCTTCTACGCCCGGTCGAGCAACGGCGGCGCCTCCTTCGAGCCCAACCTCCGGCTGACCGACACCGGAACCAAGCTCGCCAACGCGGTCGACTTCTGCAACGAATCCGACTGGACGAACGCCCAGCGCGATCCCAACCAGCACGGCGAATACATGGGGATCGCGGCGGCCAACCGGAAGGTCCACGCCTTCTGGACCGACTCGCGGCAGTTCTTCCCCAACTTCACGGCGAAGCGCGAGGACGCCGTGACCGCGACCGCCACGAACTGCTCGGCGCCGTCCTGGGGCCCCTTGAGCACCGGGGCTCCGACCGTGCCCGCGTCGTCCGTGGGCCCGTTCACCGTCTCCTGGCCCGCCGTCCCCATCTGGGGCATCAACGCGACCACGGGGCACTCCACCCTGGAGCGCTACAGCGGCTCGGGCTGCACGGGTCTGCCCGTCAAGGTGGCCTCCTCGAACGGAACGTCGGTCACGGACGCGCCTCCGGCGAGCGGGATCTATTCCTACAGGGTGCGGGCCCGCAACAACTGCCCGGGCACCGCGCTCACTCCCATGACTTCCTATTCCGGGTGCTCCGGCCCGGTGAAGTACACCAAAGTCCCCTAAGCCGAAAAAAAGGTTTTTTGAACGAACGCGCCCCAGCGGGGCGGAAAGGGAATCCTCATGTTCAGCGAACGGAAGAAGCGAAAGAAAGCAGGCCGGATCGCAGGCTCCATCCTCCTTTTGGGCGCCCTCCTGGTGCCGGGAACGGGCCGGGCCCAGGAGCCGGGAGGCGACGGGGACCGGGACGGCGTCACCGACTTTGCGGACGCGTGCCCCACGACTCCCGCGGGAGCGCGCCCCCTCTCCCAGGGCTGCTCGGCCCTGGAGCTCGCACGCCATCCCGAGGTCTTCCTCGGCCAGGTCACGGCCGGCCTCGCCGAGCGGACGGCCGAGCTGCCGCAGGATACGGTGTTCGCCGCAGCCGTCTCGAGCCTCGAAGCCGGCCGCGCCGGAATCGACCAGGCCGCCTCCGAGTTGCGGCGGGGCGAGGTCTGCCGGGCCGATGACACCTACGCCCTCGCCCTTCAGGAGCTCGGCCGCGGACAGGAGGCTCTGGCCCAGGCCACGGACGCCGCGGCCGGGAGCCTCTTGAGCCAGCGGACCCTCACGGGCGACGCCTCGGAGGCCGAGACGCGGACGGCCTTCCTCCGTTTGGCCGAGGGCCTCGCGGTGCGCGCCGTGGACGGCGCCCGGGCCGCCCGGAGCACGGTCACCGCGGTCTGCGACTCGGTCGCGGGCGGCCTCTCGTGGAGCGGCAAGGTGACCGCCACCCAGGACGCGCAGGGGACGATCACGACAGCCAACGGCACTGTGGCCCTGCCCGCCGGCTCCTTCCGGCAGATGGCCTATGAGGGCGGCAACGTCACCCTCTCCGGCATCACCTTTACGGACGGCACCGGGTTCGCCACCTCCTGGAGCGGCGGCGTCCCCGGCCCGGGCCCCGGCCCGTCGCCGGGCGACTGCCTCGCCCTGCGCATCGCGCCCCTCCAGAAATTCATCTTCTCGAACGGCCCGTTCACGCTCCACGACCCGCTCGCCTACACCGAAGCGAACGGCGCTCTGGGCCTCGAAGCCGGCATGCGGTTGGCCGTGGTGGACCTCGGCTGCTCCAAGGGCACCGTCTATAGCACCTACTTCTACAAGGCCAAGATCGACGCCGACACCCCCCAGGGCCCGGTCACGGTCACGGTCGACCTGGCGTCCGGCGAGGTCCCCGTGGAGATTCCCGCCACCGCCCAGAAGATCACGGCCACGTTCGTCCGCATCTCCTGCGGCTTCCTGGGCTGTGCCACCCCCGAGACGCTCGGCACGAAGACCTGGAGCACGGTGGTCCGCCCCCGTGCCAGCTACGCCAAGGCGGCCTACAAGAGCACGGCCTTCGGCGTGACGGACAACGGCGCGTCCGGTGACTTCGAAGCGGGCCGGGTCACCATCCTCTCGCTCTCGCCGTTCGTCCCGGCGGCCAGCAGCCCGGCCTTCTCGGCCCAGGGATATACGATCACCAACGGCGTCTCGTCGCGGCCCCAGGCCCTGAAAGTCCAGCTCAACACCGACTTCGCCGTCTACGAGGACGACTTCTTCGATCCCGACCTCCTCTTCTCGCTCGAATTCACCGGCGTGGACCACGCCGCGGGGTTGAAGTGGCCCAAGATCTCGGGCACGCGCAACGGCAAGATCTTCTGGTACAGCGTCCAGCTCCCGCAGATCGTGCGCGACCGGGTGACCGCCTGCGAGCCGGCGCCGCACTGCTTCTACAAGCTCCCGTACACCGGCGGCTGGCCCGTGTGGAACATGGGCAAGGGGAACGCCGACGACCCGATCAATGGCCACGGCGGCGTCCAGAAGTTTGCGTTCGACTTCGGCGCGCCGGAGCACACCAACATCCTGGCCGCCCGGGGTGGCAAGGTGATCTGGATCGTCGAGACCGAGACGAAGAACAACATGCAGGACCCGACCTACACGGGCATCGGCAACTTCATGTTCATCGCCCACGAGGACGGCACCTACGGCGTCTACTTCCACATGCCCAAGAACGGCGTCTTCGTGAGCGTCGGCGACCGCGTGCACCGGGGCGGCCTGGTCGCCGAGGTGGGCAACACCGGCAACTCCGGGGGCCCGCACCTGCACTTCGAGTCGGGCAAGCAGTGCCCGCCGCAGGCCTGCCCGTGGCTCGGCGCCTACGACACGGTGAAGATCGTGTTCGACACCTTCCTCTGGGAGTCCACCGTCGGCGGCGGGGCCGCTTGGGTCCACGAGACCTGCCACCTCCCGCGGGTGGGCGAGATGATGTTCTCTACCCAGTAGGCCTCTACCGCCAGTCCCCGATCAGCTCGAACGCCGCCCAGTAGTAGGGGGGCGCGGACGGACCGCCGCCCTCCCGGAGCCCGCGCTGGGCCTCGGCGAGGGCGGCGTCTTTCGGATAGCCCTCCCGCAGCAGGACGTAGAAGCGCTCCATGAGCCGCGCGGTCGAGCGGTCTTCAACGGCCCAGAGGGACGCCAGGACCGAACGGGCCCCGGCATACTGAAAGGCCCGCGTCAGGCCGATCAGCCCCTCCCCGGCGGCTTCGCGGCCGAGCCCCGTTTCGCACGCCGAAAGCGTGACCAGGTCCGCGTCGATCCGCACCCCCTCGAAGACCTCCCACGCCTGGAGGAGGCCGTTGTCTCCGGAGCCCTCCGGGCCCGGAACGGCGAGCGCCAGGGCGGAGTCGAGCGGGGAGCGCCGGTCGAGGAGCGCGTGGCAGGCGAAGTGGAGATAGCGCGGCAGAACCGGCGGATGCTTCGCCTGTTCCTCCGTCGCCTCGGCCCCCACGTAGGTCCAGGCGCGCCGGCCATAGAGACGGGCGAGCGTCGCGACCTCCTCTCTCGCTTCCGGAAGAGGAGACAGGCCGCGGCGGTAGCGGGCGAGAGGCGGCGCTCCGGGATCGTCCGCGTCTCCGGCCGGCGCCGGCCGGTAGAGCGGGTCCGCGAAAGCCACCAGCGGCCCGGCCGCCTCTCCCTCCCGCCGGCCGCGCCGGAGCTCGGCGTAGAGCGTGGCCGAGAGCACGGTGTGGAGGGGCTTCCATCCCGCGAGGTAGGACGGCTCGGCCCCGCCGGGCCGCACGAGGGCCGCGAACGGCAGGGTGTGGAGCGGCCCGTCCGGCGAGACGAGCACCCGCCCGGCCGGAGCGATCCACGGCGCCGCGGGCGCGATCAGGAGGCCGTAGAGCTTGCGCCCCTGGGCGAGGAGGGCGGGCTCGACTTCGGGATCCTCCCGGCCGCGCAGGAGGAGGCTCCGGAACACCGCGACCTCATCGCCCAGCGCGCGGCGGACGATGGGCACGGGGATCACGCGCACGCCGCCGCCCGCCCCTTCCGGGGTGACGACGAAAAGGAACGTCCCCTCGTCCGTCACCGCGTAGGAGAGGAGCACGGTCCCGGGATCGAGCGCGCGGCGGACCCCGGCCAGATCCAGCGGCTGGGGATAGCGCAGCGACGCGTAGTGCGGAGAGGTGCGGGCGATGCGGGCCGCGAGCGCCCCGCGCTCGTTCTTCGTCCGGGAGAGGCGCACGAGGAGAGCGTCGAGCTCCCGCCGGTTCCGCGGATCGAGGTGGGAGATCTCCTCCTGGACCGCCTCGTACTCCCGGTCGAGCTCGCGCTGCCGGGCGAGGAGCGGGGCCGGAACGTCCTCCCGGAACACGAGGTCGCGCTGGGCCAGAAGGGCCAGGAGCGAACGCGCGCGGGAGCGCTCCAGGGTGTGGAGCGCCGCCGCGGCCTCCCCCCGCTCGACCTGGAGCTCGATCAGGTCCCAGTAGATCTCGACGAAACGGGACTGGAAGAGCGATCGCGACTCGTCCGAGCCGCCCAGGCGCTCGATCTGGGCCTCGAGCGAATTCACGGCCGCCGCGAGGATCGACTCGGCCCGGGCCGGGCGCCCGGTGCGCCAGGCCACGAGCCCCAGGAGGTCGAGCGTCTCGGCCTCGACGCGGCTCCCCGGCGCCAGGCGCCTCCGGATCGCGAGCGCCTTCTCAAGGTGGCTTTGGGCCTTCTCCCAATCCCGCCGGTCGAAGGCCACGTGGCCCAGGAACTGGAGGAGGTCGCTCTCGGGGATCGTCCCCGGCGCGATCCGGCGCTCGAGAGCGAGCGCCCGGCCGCCGAGCTCTTCCGCGCTCGCGAGGTCGCCGCGCCCCTCGGCGATTGCGCCCAGGATGGCGAGGCTCATCGCGACCTCCTCGGTCTCCGGGGAAATCCGTGTGCGCAGCTCCAAGGCCCGCCGGGCGAAGCGCTCCGCCTCGTCGTGACGGCCCCGCTGCCGGGCGACCCAGGCGAGATTGCTCAGGCTCTCCGCCTCGTCGGCCGAGCCGGGAATCCGTTCGTGCCGGATCGCCAGGGCGCGGCGGAACAGGGTGTTGGCCTCGTCGAAGTCGAAGCGCTCGCGGGCCACGATCCCCAGGCCGTTGACGAGGGCCGCGGTCTCCACGCTCTCCGGAGCGACCGCCTCGAAGCTCTCGAGAGCCTCCCGCAGCGTCTCCTCGGCTTCGGCGTAGTCGCCCCGGTCCAGGGCGAGAAGCCCCAGGTTGTAACGGTTCCGGGTGAGGTCCGGGCTCTCGGGATCGAGCGCCTTCCAGATCTCGCCGGCCGCGGCGAAGAAACGGCGCGCGGAGAGAAGATTCCCCTCCCTCCGGGCGAGGAGCCCCAGGTTGTTGAGCACCCGGGCCTCGTCCAGGCTCCCGGGGGCCCGCCGCCGCACGATCGCGAGCGCCTCGTCGTAGAAGCGCAGGGCTGCGGTACCGTCTCCCCGGCTGAAGGCGTCGATCCCCAGGTTGTTGAGCGTCGAGGCCTGCTCCAGGCTCCCAGGCGCCCACCGCGAGCGCAGGGCCAGGGCTTTCCGGAAGGCTTCTTCGGACCGGCTGATCTCCCCCCGCCGCTGCTCCAGGCGCCCCAGTGCGTGCCACGAAGCCGCCTCCGCGAGGCTCCCCGGCACGGCCTTCTGCCGCAGGCGCAGCGAAGCGGAGAGGTCCCGCTCCGCCGCCGCGAAATCCTCCCGGCCGAGAGACGCCATCCCCCGCTCCTGGAGCACCAGGGCCTCGAAAAGGGCCCGTCCCCTCCCCCGCCGCGCCGCCTCCCGAAACGCCACATCCGCCTCCGGCCACCGGCGCTCCCCCGCGAGGCTCCGCGCCCGCGCCAGGGCCGCGCACGCCGGGTCCGCCTCGGAGCGCACCTCGATCTTCCACTCCCCCGCCGGCATCACGACCGGGAACGTTCGCCCCCCTCGCGCCACCCGCAGCGTGACCGGTCCCCGCGGCGCCTGCTCGATCTCGATTTCCGAAAGGTCCGCGCACGAAAGGACAGCCCCTCCCGCCTCACCCCGGCGATACGAGAGAAGGACATCCCCCGGAGAGAGGCCCGTCCGCGCCCCCGCCGCCACCACGACAACCCCGGCCGGGGGGCGTTCCCCGGAAGGAAAGCAGGAGAGGAAGGAGATGAACAGAAGAAGCCCCGCAAGGCGGAGAAACATGGGGGGAAGTCTATGCTGACAGCCTGCGTGGCCGAAGCTGAAAAGGACACCAGGGACACCAACGACACCAAGGACAAAAAGAAACTCTGTCCTTGCCGTCCTTGGTGTCCTTGGTGTCCTTGGTGTCCTTTCCGGGCCTACCCCCCTGCAGGCACCGCCACCGGCACGGCCCCCGGCTCCTTCACGTTCCGCAGCGCGATCTCCCCCTTGCGGGAAAAATCGATCGATTCGCCGAGGATGCGCGCCGCCTCCTGCGAGGCGTGGAATCCCATGGAGTTCTCGGCCTCGATGAAGTCGAGGTAGAACTGCGCCTTGCGCTGGAAATCCCGCGCCGTGGCGAGTTGCGCGTCCGTGGCCCCGGCCGTGCGGGCCGCCTTGATGTCTCCGATCAGCGCGACCAAAGCGTCCATCGCGAGCCCGCGGAGCTTGAAGTTGCGCTCCTGGATCGTCTCCACCCGGGCCTT
>DATEIO010000993.1:0-2360 GCA_035278895.1 Thermoanaerobaculia bacterium
CCGGGCCTCGCCCCCGGGCGAGACGCGGGCCAGGGCCAGGGCCTCGCGCACCGCGGAGTGCGCCAGGAGGACCGCCTCCACCTCCCCCGGCTCCACCCGGAAGCCGCGGATCTTGACCTGGTGGTCGATGCGGCCGAGGAATTCGACGCGGCCGTCCGGCAGGTAGCGGGCGAGGTCCCCGGTCCGGTAGAGGCGGTCTCCGGAGCCGTGCGGGTCGGGGATGAACCGCTCCGCCGTCAGGTCCGGCCGTCCCAGATAGCCGCGGGTCACCTGCGGGCCCCCCGCCAGGAGCTCGCCCGGCACGCCGACCGGGACCGGGTGGAGGCGGGCGTCGGCCAGGAGCACCCGCGTGCCCCCCAGGGGGTAGCCCAGAGGAACGGTCGTCCCGCGGCGCGCCGCGCCCACCTCCGTCCACGTGGGATAGGCGAGCACCCCGATCGTGGTCTCCGTCGGCCCGTAGTGGTTGAGCACCCGGCAGCCGGGGACCAGAGAGCGGACGCGGTCCACGAGCGGCCACTGGGAGGCCTCGCCGCCGACCACGACCAGGCGGCGCGGCAGCACCCGCTCCGGCCGGTCGGCGGCGAGGAGGGCCAGGAGGTGCGAAGGCACGATCTTCACGCAGTCGACCGGGTGGCGCTCCAGAAGCTCCGCCATCCGCTCGCCGTCGGTCAGGCGCTCGCGGGCGATCACATGGAGCACCCCGCCTGTCGCCAGAGAGGCGAAGACCACGGTATTGCCCAGGTCGGCGGCGATCGTGCTCACCGTGGCGTAGGAAGAGCCCGGGGGGAGCTCCATCCGCTCGACCACGCCCGCCACGTAGCTCGCGAGCTGCCCGTGCTCGACCATCACTCCCTTGGGGCGGCCGGTCGAGCCGGACGTATAGATCACGTAGGCCAGGCTCTCCGGGACCACCTCGCTCGGGAGGGGCTCCCCGCTCTCGCCGGCCACCGCGGCGAGATCTTCCTCCGTGACGAGCACCCGGGCGCCGCTGTCCGCGAGCATGAAGTCGAGACGGTCGGACGGAAGCTCCGGATCGAGGGGGACGTAGGCCCCTCCGGCTTTGAGGACGCCCAGGATGGCGGCGATCATGGAGAGCGACCGCTCGATGCGGATCCCCACCCGGACCTCGGGCCCTACTCCCAGGCCGCGGAGGCGCCGGGCGAGGCGGTTCGCCAGGAGATCGAGCTCGTAGTAGGAGAGCGACTCCCCCTCGAAGACCACGGCCGGGGCGTCGGGCGTCCGCCGCACCCATTCCGCGAAGAGCTCGTGCACGGGGAGCGTGGCCTCCACCCGGCCGCTCTCCCGGAAGGGCCCGAGCACCTGCCGCCGCTCGTCCTCGGTCAGGAGCGGCAGCTCCGAAAGGCGCGCTTCCGGCGCCGCCGCGAGGCCGGCCAGGAGCGCCTCCCAGTGCCCGGCCATGCGCTCGACCGTGGTGCGGTCGAAGAGCGCGGTGTTGTGCTCCCAGAGGCCGGCGAGTCCCTCCTCCCCCTCTTCGAGGAACAGGGAGAGGTCCACCTTGGCGATGCCCACCGGGAGCTCCCGCAGGCCGAGCCTCACCCCGGGAGCGAGCTCCTGAGGCGGCCTTGGCGCGTTGCCCAGGACGAGGAACACGTCCAGCAGGAGGTTGCGCGACAGGTCGCGCGCCGGAGCCAGCTCCTCGACCAGCCGCTCGAAGGGGACGTCCTGGTGGCTGTAGACCCCGAGCAGCATCTCCCGTACCCGCCCGAGCAGCTCCCGGAACCCGGGATCGCCCGAGAGGTCGCTCCGCAGCGCCAGGGTGTTGACGAAAAAGCCGATCAGCCCCTCGACCTCCACCCGCCTCCGGTTCGCGATCGGCGAGCCCACGAGGACGTCCGGGCTCCCGGTGTAGCGGTGGATGAGGGTGTCGTAGGCGGCGAGGAGGACCATGAACAGCGAGGCCTCCCCCTCCCTCCGGCCGAGGGTCCGCAGCGACTCCAGAAGATCCGGCGGCACCACCCGGCGCAGGCGCGCGCCGGCAAACGTCTGGAGGGGCGGACGCGGACGGTCGGCGGGCAGGTCCACGACCGGCAGCGGCAGCCGCAGCCGCTCCCGCCACCACGCGAGCTGCCCCTCGAGGACCGGGCCCTCGAGCCACCGCCTCTGCCACACCGCGAAGTCGCCGTACTGGATCGCAAGCGCGGGGAGAGGCGAAGGCCGGCCGCACGAGAAGGCCTCGTAGAGCGCCGCGAGCTCGCTCGCGAAGATCCAGATCGACCAGTCGTCCGACACGATGTGGTGCATCAGGGCGAGGAGGACGTGCTCCCCGGGAGCCAGGCGGAAGAGCCCCACCCGGAGCACCGGCCCCTGCTCCAGGTCGAACGGGCGCCGGGCCTCCGCGG
>DATEIO010000994.1:0-8204 GCA_035278895.1 Thermoanaerobaculia bacterium
CGCGCCTCGCGCGACGCCGTGGACCTCCTGGACGCTGCGGGCTTCGACTGGATTCTCGTCGAGACCGTGGGCGTGGGGCAGGACGAGGTGGACGTGGTCCGCACCGTGGACACGGTCGCGGTCGTGACCGTCCCCGGGCTCGGGGACGACATCCAGGCCATCAAGGCCGGGATTCTGGAGATCGCGGACGTGTTCGTGATCAACAAGGCCGACCGCGAAGGGGTGGACCGCACCGCCCGGGACCTCGAGATGATGCTTTCGCTGGGCGAGCACGGCGTGTGGCTGCCGCCGATCCTCAAAACCGTCGCCGCGAAGGACGAGGGCATCGACCGCGTGCTCTCAGAGATCGAGCGCCACCGCGAGCACCTCTCCGCCTCCGGAGAGATGGAGCGCCGCCGCCTGTCGCACCTGCGCCTGCGCGTCGAGACGATCTTGAAGGAGCGCGTGGTCGCCGCCGCGGACCGGGTGCTCGGAGTGGACCGCGAGGTGGCGCGCGGGCACGGCGAGAAGTCCGACCCCTACCGGGTGGCGGACCGGCTCTTCTCCGGGGTGATCGAAGACGCCCTCGAAGAGGCCGGGGCGGAAGCAGAGATCGAATCCGGTCCCGCGGGGCCGACCGAGGAGCGCATGGCATGATCGAAAAGATCGAGCACGTCGGAATCGCGGTCCGTTCGATTGAAGAGGCCCGGGGCTTCTACGAGGCGCTGGGGCTCTCGATCGAGGCGATCGAGGAGGTCCCGCAGGAGGGCGTGCGCGTGGCCCTCATCTCCTGCGGCGAGTCGCGGATCGAGCTCCTGGAGCCGACGACCGAGGACTCCCCCATCGCCAAGTTCCTCGAAAAGCGGGGCCCCGGCATCCACCACCTCTGCCTCGGGTCGAGCGACGTCCGGGCGGACGACGCCCGCCTGCGCGAGGGCGGCTACCAGGTGCTCCGCCCCGAGCCCACCCGGGGCGCAGGCGGCTGCTGGGTGCAGTTCGTCCACCCCAAGAGCACGGGCGGCGTGCTGCTCGAGCTCTCCGAAGGGGGGCACCACCCCGAATGATCGTCTCCGGCTCGCTCGTCATCGTCCACCTGATCAACCCCACGGAGAAATTCTGGGGCGTGCTCCATGAGCTCGGCACGGCCGGGCTCGTGATGCGCGGCTTGAACGTCTCGACCTTCGACGACTGGATGGCCCAGGCCGCGCGCGGTGAGACGCAGACGCTCGGCCTGTCGACCATGTTCGTCCCCCTCTTCCGCGTGGAGCGGATCTTCCTGGACGAGGCGGTCGGCGTGGTCGAGAGCTACCGCCAGCGCTTCGAGCGCCGGGTCGGCATGACCGTCGAGCGGTATCTCAATCTGGGGGACGAAGACAGCAGCGAGGTTCCTTCGTAGGAAAGGTTCCCTAACGGCGGTTGCGCCCGGCGCTCAAGGGGACGACGACACCGTCCTCCACGCTCTGGCCGGAGTGGTCGAGCCCCATCACGTTGAAGATGTGGTCGCGCAGGCGGCGGCAGGCGGGATCGTCCAGGTCCCGCGGCCGGGGCACTTCGATCGTCACGATGTCGCGGATACGGGACGGGCGCTTGCCCATGACCACCACGCGGTCGGAGAGCTGGACGGCCTCCTCCACGTCGTGGGTCACGAAGAGCACGGTCTTCCTCTCCCGCTGCCAGATCTGGGTGAGCTCGGAGCGCAGCCGCATGCGCGTCAGGTAGTCCAACGCGCCGAAGGGCTCGTCCATGAAGAGAACGTCCGGCTCGGCCGCGAACGCCCGGGCGATCTCGACGCGCTGCTTCATGCCGCCCGACAGCTCCCGGGGGTAGGTCTTGCCGAAGCCGGTCAGGCCCACCATCTCGACGTAATGGTCGACGACCTTCTTCTTCTCCTCGGCGTTGGGCCGCTTCACGCCGAAGCCCACGTTGTCTTCCACCGTGAGCCAGGGGAAGACGCCGTTCTCCTGGAAGATGAAGATGTGGCGCGGGTCGGGCTCGGTCACGGTCTTGCCGTCGATCGTGATCTCGCCCCGGGTGGCCGCAAGGAAGCCCCCCGCGATGTTGAGCAAGGTCGACTTGCCGCAGCCCGAGGGGCCCACGATGCAGATGAACTCCCCCTCGCGGACGTCCAGGTTGATGTCCTCGAGGACGTGGACGCCGGACTTCGTCTTGTCCTTGGCGGTGAACGTCATCCACAGGTCGCGGACGACGATCTTGGAGCTGTGCGAATCTTCGTGCATCCCTGCGTCTCTCCCCTTCATCATACCGTTACCGGCTGATGCCCCAGCGGACCTCGTCCAGGGTCTCCATCCGGCGCACGAGCCAGTCGAGCCCCAGGCCGATCAGGCCGATCATGGCCATGCCGGCGACCACGAGGTCGTAGCGCTTGCCGGCGTTTCGGGCGTCGATGATGAGATAGCCGAGCCCCGAGTTGACCGCGATCATCTCGGCGGCCACGACGACCAGCCAGGCGACGCCCAGGGCGAGGCGCAGGCCGGTGAGAATCTGCGGCAGGGCCGCCGGGAAGACCACCTTCTGGAACAGCTCGAGCCCCTGAATCCCGAAGTTCCGGGCCGCCCGGATGTAGACGAGCTGGATGTTCTGCACCGCGGCCATGGCGGCCGTCGTGATCGGGAACAGGCTCGCGAGGAAGATCAGGAAGATCGGGGCCAGATCGCTTACCCCGAACCAGAGGATGGCGACCGGAATCCACGCGATCGGCGAGATCGGGCGCAGCACCTGGATGGCCGGGTTGAAGGCCATCCGCGCGCGGCCGAACCAGCCCATGAGCAGCCCGAGGGGGATGCCCACGAACACCGCCAGGAGGTAGCCGGCGCTCACCCGGAAGAGCGAAGCCACGACGTATTTGAGGAGCACGCCCTTCTCGACGAGCTCCACCGTGCCCGAGACCACCTGCCCCGGCGTGGGGAAGATGTCGCTCCCGGACGCTTTGACGGCGAAGTGCCAGCCGAGGATGAACACCAGGGCGACGCCCAGGGGCAGCGCGAGGGATTCGATTCTGGATCTCATTTCGTCCCTCCCGAATGTCCCGCCCAGGGATAGGCGGCCACCCCGGCGGTCTGCTCGGAGAAGCGGGGGTCGGCGTACTCCTCGAACGCCATCTGGCGGGTGAGGACTCCGGCTTCGACCGCCATCTGGTTGATCCGCTCGAACTCCTCCTTGGCCAGCCGGAGGTTCGAGTAGGTGACGCGGTCCGGCGGCTTGCTGAGCACGAAGCTGAGCAGCCGCGGATCCTGGTTGTAGTAGCCGGTGGCGACCGCCTGCGCCGCCTGCGTGCGGTGGTCCATCCGGTCTCCGCTCCCCCCTTCGAGCCACATGCCGCTCTTCGCGATGCCGGTGACGAGCTGCTGGACCCACTCCGGATGCTCGTCGATCGTCTTCTGCGAAACGACCAGCACGCAGGAGATGAAATTCGGCCAGATGTCCTTGGCCTGGTAGAGGACCTTGCCGTAACCGTCCATCTCGGTCTGCGCCATGAACGGCTCCCCCGAGGTGATCCCGTCGACCGCCTTGGAGTAGAGCGCCGCCGGCATGTCGGGCGGAGGCATCTCGACCAGCTCGATGTCCTCGACCGTCATCCCCTGGTCGGCCAAGGCCTTCCGGAGCAGCAGGTTCTGATTCGAGAAGCGGTTGGGGATCGCCACTTTCTTGCCGCGCAGGTCGCGGACGGAGAGCACACCCGAATCCTTCCCCACCATCAGGGCCGTGCCGTCCCGGTGCCCCAGGTAGACGATCTTGACCGGCACCCCCTGCTCGACCAGGGCCATGGCGAGCGGTGCCAGCATGAACGTGGCCGGCAGATGGCCGGCGATCACCGACTCCTTGATTTCCGGAAAGCCGTTGAACCTCACGGGTTCATAGAACCCCTGGCCGACCGAATTCTTGTTGATCCAGTCGGTGACGGGGCACGTGAGATGTCACGTCACGGGGAGGAAGCCGACCCGGAACCGGGTCTCCTCCGCCACCTCCGTTCCTTTCTTCAAACCCAGCGCGCGGGCGGGATCGAATCCCAGGTTCAGCCAAGCGTGCAGAAGGCCCAGCGTGACCGCCACCGCCACCGCACCCAGAGCGATCCTGTTCAATGATCTGCTCAAGACCTTTCCTCCCTCAGAAGACACGACAGGGACAACGAAGGCGACAAGGAGAGGAATTCCTCGTCCTTGGCGTCCCTGGTGTCCCTGGTGCCTTTAGGTCTTCTTAGAACTGCACGTTCTGCAGGAAGAACGACGAGACCTCGACCCGCTTGGCCACCAGGTCCTCCGCCATCTGCGGGGTGAGCACGAACTGGCCGGCCCGCTCGCGGGCGGGGGTGGTCATCAGGATCTCGAAGGCTGCCACCCGCTGGGGATAGAGGTCGCGGATGTGGATCAGGGCGTTCGCGGCGGTCGTGAGCGCCTTGAACACGGAGGCCTCCGAGTTCGTGGAGAGCTCGAGCAGCGGGCGGTCCCCCTGGGTGCCCTCGTGGATCTCCACCTCGTCGAACCCCTGCTCGTGGAAGAACTGCTGCAGGGCCGAGGCGACCTCGAGGTGCGGGTAGGGGGTGCGCGCCAGGGTGGAGAAGTCGGTGAACCCGGCCCTGGTCCTGCCGACCCGGCCCGGGGTGGCCTCCTCCTTGTTCCGGCGGCTGGCCGGCAGGTCGCGCGGCGCGGCCTCGCGGTTGGCGATCAGGTCCTTGAGCGTCTTTTCCTTCTTGTTCGGATCGATCGGCTGGGTGACCGGACGGGGGTCTCCCGGCAGGAGCACGGTATTGCCGACGCTTCCGTCGCTGTTGACCCGGTCGGTCCGGGCGACGTCGATCTCCGACGCCCTGACGAAGGTCTGGGTGCCGTTCGGGAGGATGATGATCGCCCGGCCGTCCTTGACCGTGTACTTCTCCCGGGCCACGATGGTCGACCCGTCCTTCAGATAGATCACATAGCTGGCAACGAGCGGGCTCGCGAACAGCGCGAGGGCCAGGACCGCCAAGGGAAGACACCGTGGACGCATGAGACTCCTCCTGCAAAGTCGAAAGCTCCCGCCATGATATCCTCTCGCGGCCCTTCGTGGAACGGGCAGAGCGCCATGAACAACGACTTTCAACCCGCCCTTCTCCTCCTGGAGGACGGCAGCGTCTTCGAAGGCGAGGCCGTCGCCCCCGGCACCCGCTTCGGCGAGGTCGTCTTCAACACCTCGATGACCGGCTACCAGGAGGTGCTCACCGACCCCTCCTACCGCGGGCAGATCGTGGTGATGACCCAGCCGCACATCGGCAATTACGGCACCACGCCCGAGGTGGCCGAATCGAGGAAGCCGTGGGTCGAAGGGTTCATCGCCCGGCAGTTCACCCGCCGCTACTCAGGGGTGGGCGGAGACGAGAGCCTGGTGAGCTACCTGCGGCGCCACGAGGTGCCCGCCCTCCAGGGGCTGGACACCCGGGCGCTCGTGCGGCGCCTGCGCGAGCACGGGGCCCTGCGCGGTGTGCTCACCACCGAGCGCTCGGACGTCGACCGCCTGGCCGCGGAGCTCAGAGACTTCCCCACCATGGCCGGCCGGGCCCTGGTGGACGAGGTGACCGCTCCTTCCCGCTACGAGATCGCGGCCGTGGGCGAGGAGCGCTGCCACCTCGCGGTCTACGACTTCGGGATCAAGGCCAACATCCTGCGCGAGCTGGCCGAGCGCGGCGCCCGCCTGACCGTGCTCCCCGCGCGCACCCCGGCCTCCGAGGCTCTCGCCCTCGGGTCCGACGGCGTGGTGCTCTCGAACGGCCCGGGAGACCCCGAGCCGCTCACCTCGATCATCGAGTCGGTGAAAGAGGTCGTGGCCTCCGGCACCCCGACCTTCGGCATCTGCCTGGGGCATCAGCTCCTGGGGCTCGCCCTGGGCGGCGAGACGTTCAAGCTCAAGTTCGGCCATCACGGGGGCAACCAGCCGGTGCGCGACGTCCTGACCGGCAAGGTGGCCATCACCAGCCAGAACCACGGCTTCGCGGTCCGGCCGGACTCGCTCCCCGCGGGCTGCGAGATCACCCAGATCAACCTGAACGACGGCACGGTCGAGGGCCTGGCGCTCACCGGCCGCCCCGTCTGGTCGGTGCAGTACCACCCGGAAGCGGCCCCGGGACCGCACGACGCCTCGGGCCTCTTCGACCGCTTCCTCGACACCCTGGCGAGGAAGTGAGCAAGCCCCTCCCCTCCGGTCCGCTTCCCTGGGTCATTGCCTGGCGGTTCCTGCGCGGCAACCGCAGCCGCCTGCTCGACGGCACGGCGCGGGCCGCGCTCCTCTCGACCGCCCTGGGCGTCACCGCCATGGTGATCGCCATGGCTCTCATGACGGGCTACCGCGAAGACCTCCAGACCAAGCTTGTGCGCGGCAATGCCGCCGTGATCGCCTATCCCGTCGGCGGCGAAGGGAACGGCATCCCGCCGGAGAAGCTCCGCGCCCTGCAGAAGATCCCCGGGGTGCGGAAGATCGGCCGCGTGGCCTACGGGCAGGGCTCGCTCTCCTCCTCCGGAGAGCCCTCGGGCGTCGAGGTGATCCTCCGCGGCGTGGACCCCGGAGGCGGCCAGCTCACCGCCTCGGCCACGGACCTCGGGCTCTCGGCCGACGGCATCCCCGGCGCGGTCCTCGGAAAGGACCTGGCGGACAAGCTCGGAGCGAAGAAGGGAGACGTCCTCCGCCTGGTGGCCCTGGGCTTCGGCGAAGGCCGGCCCCGGTTCCGTTACCAGAGCCTGCGGGTCTCCGGCACGTTCGCGACCGGCTTCGCCGAGTTTGACCGCAGCTGGACCCTCCTGGAGCGCCCACTTGTCGAAAAGCTGATGGGCGGCGAGGCCTCGGTCGACCTCTTCGAGTTCACGGTGGACGACCCCGGCGACGCCGGGAGGATCTCCGAGGCCGCGAACCGCATCCTGGAGCCCGACTTCATCGTGACCGACTGGCGCCAGCTGAACCGCGAGCTGTTCACGGCCCTCCAGTGGCAGCAGTACGCGCTCTTCTTCGTTCTCGGGCTGATCGTGCTCGTCTCGACCTTCAACGTCGCCTCGACCCTCGTGGTTCTCGTCCGCGAAAGGATGCGCGACATCGGCCTGCTCGGAGCCCTGGGCCTCCCCCCCGGAAGCCTGCGCCTCGTCTTCCTCGTCTACGGCGGCTTCCTGGGGACTCTGGGAACCCTTCTGGGAGTCTTCTTCGGCTGGGGGATCTCGTGGATTCTCACCACCTTCGAGCTGATCCGGTTCGACCCCGAGGTGGCGGCGATCTACTTCATCAAGTCGGTGCCCTTCCGGGTCGAGCTCGACGACCTTCTGGCGATCGTGGGCTTTGCCCTGCTGGTCACCCTGCTGGCCTGCTTCGCCCCGGCGTGGCGGGCGGCGAGGGTGGACCCTTCTTCAGCGCTGCGCTACGAGTAACACGGACGATCACGGACTGACACGGACCTTCACGGACAGAAGGACGGC
Organism: Thermoanaerobaculia bacterium; assembly: GCA_035278895.1. Lineage (GTDB taxonomy): Bacteria > Acidobacteriota > Thermoanaerobaculia > Multivoradales > UBA5704 > DATARR01. The sequence goes on from DATEIO010000994.1 coordinate 7,428, forward strand.
GTCCGTGGTGGTCCGTGCGTCCGTGAAAGTCCGTGTTCGTCCGTGTCAGTCCTCCTTCACGCCGACACGCTCTCGTTCCTCTCCCCCGACATGATCCGCCACCCGATCACCTTCTCGTCGATCTCGCGCAGCCGGTTCGCCACGAGCCGGCAGAGCAGCTGCAAAAACTCCAGGGCCGCGTGGGGATCCATGGAGAGAACTTCCTTCACCGTGCCCTGATCGAGGGCGAGCACGGTCAGGGGACCGCCGTGGGCTTTGGCGTCGGCGGAGCGGGGCTCGCCGTCGATGAGCGACATCTCGCCGAAGAAGTCGCCTCTTTCGAGGATGGCCAGCGCCTCCTCGCCCGCTCCGGGGATGAACTTGCTGATCATCACCCGCCCTTCGAGCACGACGTACAGCTCGTGGGCGCTCTCGCCTTCGCGGAAGATGGTCTGGTTGGCGGAGAAGGCCTTCTCGCGGGAGAGTGTCGAGAGGAAGTTGATCTCCAGGTTCGAGAGCTTCATCTCCTGGAAGAGCTTCCGCTTGGTCGCCATGTCGATGTAGAAGTCGCCGCCGACCTGGATATGGGTGACCGGATCGCTCGTGTCGGGCCGGTGGGTCTCCTGGAAGAACGAGGTGAGGTTCTCGTTCGTCTGGCGGAGCTTGCCGGAGAGGCTCTTCCAGAACAGCCAGGAGAGGGCGAGGTGGAGGCGCTGGTCGGCCTGGCTCGCCGCGTCGAGGGCGTCGGCGTCGAAGGCGACGAGCTCGGTCTCGGCGGTGGTGGTCACCGCGTCGCCG
>DATEIO010000995.1:0-3599 GCA_035278895.1 Thermoanaerobaculia bacterium
TCGAGGCGTGGAGACAGGACTACAATGCGAATCATCCTCACCGGGCTCTCAAGGGGCTCAGCCCCAATGAATACGCCCGGATGACGATGCAACCCGCTGCCGAGTCACTCTAGGATCGGTCCGAAAAACCCGGTCCCCTCAGGCGGGTGAGGATCCTATGCTGGTTCTGCGGTCCTTGGGCCCTGGCATTTTGGCGTCTAGAACTTCTAACAGGTGAAAGCTGTCGTCGTTGCGAGCGCTTACACTTGAGCGATGCACTCGCTGCGACGAGTGCTGAAGTAGGAGCGCCCGTGTCCAGGCTTCGTGTGAACGCGTTTACCATGTCCGCCGACGGCTTCGGCGCCGGCCCCGACCAGAGCCGTGAACAACCCCTGGGCCGCGGCGGCGAACAACTGCACCAGTGGTTCGTGCCAACCCGCACGTTCCAGCAGAACGTCATGAGGCGCGACGGCGGGACGACCGGCATCGACAACGAGTTCGCGGCACGCTCGTTCGAGAATCTCGGCGCCTGGATCATGGGCCGCAATATGTTCGGACCGGTGCGCGGACCCTGGCCGGACCATGAGTGGAAGGGGTGGTGGGGCGCCAATCCACCGTACCATGTGCCGGTCTTCGTCCTGACCCACCATCGGCGCCCGCCGCTGGAGATGGAAGGCGGGACCGTCTTCCATTTCGTCACGGAGGGGATCGAGGCGGCGCTGGGCCAGGCGCGTGCGGCCGCTCGAGGTAAGGATGTGCGAATCGGCGGCGGAGCCGCCACCATCCGCCAGTATCTGCAGGCCGGACTCCTCGATGAGCTGCACGTCGCCATCTCGCCGATCCTCCTCGGCCAGGGGGAGCCCCTGCTCGAAGGCATCGACCTTCCCGCTCTCGGCTACAGCGTCCAGGAGTACGTCTCAACAGAGGCGGCGATGCACCTGGTGGTGGGACGGTAGAAAATCCAGGTCGCCCGTGAGTGCAATCGTGAACAGCGGACCGGAACGTGGGCGGGATACGCTGGCTCGAGGAGCATCATCATGAGTGCCAGCCATCGCCCCACCGACATACATCTCCGTCAACATCGAGCGAAGAAGCGCAACAAGCTGCGCGCGCGGATCGCGGCAGCCCCGTCGACCGGACGGGCGGCGCTCGAAGCACGAGTGCTGCGCACGTATTCGCCATTCCACCCGATCGGAGAGAAACTGCCTCGAACGGTGGTCTAGGGCTGCGACGTTACTGCCAGCGAAAGAACTTCAGCGCCAGCGCAAAACCAATCGCTCCCCACGCCGCCAGCACGGCGAATTCGGGGAGCAATGGCACGAGGCCAGTCCCCTGAAGCATGACACCGCGCAGCGCATCGTTGAGCGCGGTGAGTGGCAGCGCCTGTACGAACGGCTGGATCGTCGCGGGAAACCGTTCGGTCGAGAAGAAGATGCCGGAGAAAATCCACATCGGCACCATGGCCAGGTTCATGAGACCGGACACGCCTTCGATGGTGCGCGGGCGGGCGGCGACGAGCAGGCCCAGGCCGCTGAAGGCCAGCGCCCCGAGGAGCGAAATCGCCGCGAGGAGCAGTAGAGAACCTCGAAACGGCACGCCGAGCGCGAAGCGCGCAAACAAGAGCAGTGCGCCGGCTTCCGGAATCAGGAAGATCAGCCGCGACGTGAGTTGCGCGCCGAGCAGATGGCTCTTTCGGACGGGCGCGGCGACCAGTCGCTTCAGAAGGTTGCCGTTCCGTGCGACCACCAGCGAGAAGCCGATGCCCCACATCCCAGTGCCCATCAGGTTCATCCCGAGCAGGCCGGGGACGAGAAAGTCGACGTAGCGGGAACCCGGCTCGGTCACGTGCGCGTTTCCCGCGGTGAAGGCATCGGCGCGGCCCGCTGCGCGTTGGAGCGCCGCATCGACGGCCAGCCGGGCGGCGCGGCTCTCGGGCTGGGTGGGGTCGTACGAATAGACCGGCGTCTGAGCGGACGACACGACCAGGACGACGCGCCCGCGGGCGAGCGCCTGCCGCGCGTCCTCCTCGTTCAGGACGATCGGCTTGAGGTCGAGCTCTGCCTCAAGCGCCGCGTGACGCGCATCGGCGAACGGGCCTTGCACGACCGCCACAGGGAGCGCCTCGGGTGGCCGGCTGCGGAAGGCGATCCCGAGAATGGCGGTGAGAAGAATCGGGAACACGAACACCCAGAACAATGCTTCCGGCTCCCGCGTGAGCTCTCGAATACGAGCCAGCGTCAGCTCGGTGAGCGGCCCGCGGACTCGATACCGGGCAGTAGGTCTAGCCATCCCGCAGCCTCCGTCCCGTCAGGTTCATGAAGACGTCTTCGAGCGTGGCGTGGTGCGTCGCGAGATGCATCGGGTCGGCGCCGCGTTCCGCGAGCGCCGCGAGCAGCGCCGGAACGGCTCGATGCACCTCTCGCACGGTGAGCCGCCAGTGCACGCCGTCGTGCGCCACGCCCTCTACACTGGGCAATGTGCGAAGGAGGCGGTCGAGACCGGCGGCGTCCGGCTGTTCGCCCACCGCGAACTCGATGACGTGTTCGGCGCCGAGCGAGGCAATCAGCTCGCGTGGCGTGCCGAGCGCGATCACCTTGCCGTAGTCCACTACCGCGACGCGATCGCAGAGCCGCGCCGCTTCCTCCATGTAGTGCGTCGTCAGCAGGACCGTGCGCCCGCGCGCCTTCAGCCCTTCGACGATCTCCCATGTCTGATGGCGGGCCTGAGGATCGAGACCGGTGGTGGGCTCGTCCAGGAACAGCACTTCCGGATCGCCGACCAACGCGCACGCGAGGGACAGCCGTTGCTTCTGTCCTCCTGACAGCGTTCGCACGTATGCGTCGGCTTTTTCCTCGAGCCCGACCAGCGCGAGCACGTCCGCGACGTCCAGGCCACGCGGGTAAAAGCTGCGAAAGAGGATTACGACTTCGCTCACCCGCAGCTTGTCGGAGAATTTCGTCTCCTGGAGCTGAATGCCCAGGCGCGCACGCAACGCCAGCCCGTTGCCGCGCCACGGTTCGCCGAGCACCTCGAGCAGACCGGAATCGGGAACTCGCAGACCTTCGAACATCTCGACCGTGGTGGTCTTGCCGGCGCCGTTGGGACCGAGCATGCCGAGGCATTCCCCGCGCCAGACCTCGAGGTCCAGGCCGGCGACGGCCACGGTGTCGCCATAGCGCTTGACCAGATCCTTGCAGCGGAGGGCGCTCTCGGGATGCGGCATGACCGCCTGATTCTAGCGGACCGGGGTCTGCAGGCTATTTGCCGAACCGCTCAATCCGGTACGTGAGCTGAGGGCCGTCGTCACCCTCGTAGGCGAGCTGTGCGATGGCGAGCGTGAATGGTTCCAGCTACCGCGCGATTCGTAGTGGTCCCGCGCCGGCTGGTTCGAGTCCAGCCCGAGCCAATCTCTTCGGCGCCGTTCTTGATGGCCTGCTGTCAATCGTCCAGATCGGGGGCTGTTGGCGCTCAGCGCGGGACGCCTGCCGATAGCGCCATCGCCCCTATCCGCGTTCCGTGCCGCTCTGCGAACCCACGAAATAGATCAGGCATGTCATCACCAGGAGGACCGCCGTCAGCGCCGTCCACCTGAAGGCCAAACGGCCTTCGGGCAGCCTGAA
>DATEIO010000996.1:0-2384 GCA_035278895.1 Thermoanaerobaculia bacterium
CGCGATGGCCGTAGCGGACGAGCCACGCATCGAGTCCCGCCTCCCGGGCCGCCGCGTCCGGAAGCGCCGCCAGCCGGCCGTACTCCTCCATCATCTCCCGCGTCGTCACCCGGCCCGCGCCGCGGATGCCCAGAAAGCGGCGCACCCGCGACACCCCCGAAAGCACGCCGTTGATGGCGAAGTTCGTGCGGATGGCGAGCGCCAGCGCCTCCACGCTCACCCGGTGGAGGTCCGCCAGAGCAGTGGCGGCCTCGATCCGCCCGTCCAGAAGGGAAAGCTCGCGGTCCGCCCTCCGGATCGTCGCGAGGCTTCGGAGCTGGAGAAGGACGAGGCGGGGCGCGCTCCGCACGAAACGCCCCGGCACGAGCCGGCGATCCGCCGGGCCGCCGCCCTCCCCGCCCACGCCTTCCGTCACGAAAGCGCGGGGGAGTCCCCAGCGATCCATCAGCCGGAAGAAGAACGAGAAGTTCATCCACGCCCGCTCCGCGAGATCCACCGCGTAGCTCTCCTCCCACGTCCCCACCTCCGGGTCCACGGCCGCGAAAAAGGAGAGCACCTCGCGGCCGGCCGCCACCACAACCGAAGCGATCCACGGGCTCGGCGGATCGCCCAGGATCTCCTTGTGGTTCGCGAGCGAGAGCGTCTCGTTGCGCACCACCGGGAAGAGCGCCGGCCTCGCCTGGAGAAGGATGTATCCCGCGCCGTCCCGCGCGAATTCGACGTCGATCCGCGGCGCTTCCCGCCGGAACACTCGGTGGACCGCCGCGATCCATGAAGACCAAGAATCCCCCCGGGCGACAGGGCCCCGCACCACTCGTCCGCGGGCGAGGCCCGAGGTGAGCCCCTCGTTGCTCCCGGGCGCGGTCGTCCGCTCGAAATAGAAGCCGTCGAAGAACGCCACCCCCGCCTCTTCCGCCGTCACCAGAGGCTGGGCGAACACGGCGCCGCCCGGAGGGAGCACCGCCACGACCCGGGCGAGCGAATCCGCAAAATCCGCGGGATCGGTCACCACCAGCGAAAGGAGCTGGCCGGCGTTCGAGGTGACGTGGGTGTCTTCCGCGGGAGAGCCCGAGCGCAGGATGAACGGCCGGCCCGCCAGAGAGGGAGGCGGCCCGGCCACCCGGTCCGCAGCATCGATCCACCACGTCTCCGGCACCCGAAGCCCCGCCGCCGCGGCCCGGCGGAGGTTGTCGAGCTTGGGGATGGACGGATCGTCAAACCGCGCGAGCGGCTGCCACGGCATCGGAAAGCTCCCTCGCCCACCCCGCGGGATCGTCGATCATGGGATAGTGGCCCCAATCCGGAAACACCCGGAGCAGCCACCGCGCTCCGGGGCCGAGCGCCGCCTCCGTCCACTGAAGCTCCCGGGGAGAGACCACCCGGTCGAGCCCGCCCCACCACACGCGGAGGTCCGCCAGAGCCGCCGGCCGCGCCGCGATCTCCGCCTCCAGGCGCCGCAGCAGCGCGGGCGTCATCCACGCGAAGAAATCCGGCGCCGTCGTGCACCGGGCGTAGCCGTCGAAGAACGCCGCGAGAAGCCCCGGCTCCGGAGGCCAGGTGAAATACTTCCGGGCAAACCGCCGCTGGAACGCCGGAGCCGCAAACGCTCGCCGGAGCGCGATCTGCGCGAGCCCGAGCCGCATCATCCGCGGCATCAGCCGGTGCTCCAAACCCCACAGGACCACCCCCTGAAACAGGAGGGGCACCCCGGAGAGCTCCCCTCGAGCTCGCAGGCAGAGCGCCAGAAGCCCCCCGATGCCCGTGCCATAAACCAGCGCGGGAGCTGCCGCGCGAAGAGAAGCCGCCACCGAATCCAGAAACGCCTCGAAGCTCCCCGCCCGCGGCCGCCCCTCGAACCCGGGATACCGCACCTCGAACAGCTCCACCCCGGAAAGCTGCCGGCGCGCCTCCGCCAGCCGGGCCGCGCAATGCCCGTTGCCGCCGAGGAAGGCAATGCGGTTCATGGGGGCATCATAGCGGGTCCCCCCGCCCGCCCCGGACGAACACGGACTGACACGGACCAACACGGACAAAAGACATCTCCTCTTTCCGTCCGTGCCAGTCCGTGCTCGTCCGTGTCCGTCCTCTATACTCCCCCAATGACATCCCCCAACCCCCTCCGGGCCCTCGCCTGGGGGAACGTCGCCCTTCATGGCGCCGGCCTCGTCTTCGCCTGGTTCGCCCTCCGGCCCGGCAGCGCGCTCTTCCCCCTGCCGGAGCGCATGGCCTACCTCGCGGGCTCGCCGCAGGGCTGGGTCTGGGGCTGGGGCGTGTGGATGCTCTGCACCCTCCTCCTCGTCGCCTTCATGACCGTCCTGCGTGGTCTGCTTCCGGAAGGCTCCGCCCTGGCCCGGCTCGCTCTCCTCACAACCGCCGCGGGCATG
>DATEIO010000997.1:0-3816 GCA_035278895.1 Thermoanaerobaculia bacterium
ATCCCGGGCGTGAAGGCCAGGAGAAAGGCCGGCGCCGCGTCGTCCGGCCGTGCGAGCGGCGCGAGCTTTCCCTGGGCTACGAGCGCCGGGACGGCGAGGCCGATCCCCAGCCAGATCAGGAGGCAGAGCACCTGCGATCCGCCCAGCACCAGAGGGAACCACCGCAAGCTCCGCGGGTCGCGCAGCATGAGAAACTTGTGGACCATGTGCGGCTGGCCGAGCACGCCGATCCCGAAGACGAAGAAGAACCCGAGCGGGATGAGAATCGGAGTCTCTCCGAACGGCTCCAGGAACTGCCGGCCGAACCGCTCCGAGCCCGCGATGCTCCCGAGGACGTTCCCCCACCCGCCGCCCGCGTCCATCGCGTACCAGAACACCGCCACGGCCGCGGTCACCATGAGAACGCCCTGGAACACGTCGGTGTAGATGCCTGCCACCATGCCGCCGGCCACGCTGTAGAAGAGGAGGACGGCGAGCCCGATCGCGACCGACACCGCGAGGCTGCGGACGCCCAGGACCGCGCCGATCAGGGTGCCCAGCGCCAGGAGCTGCGCCCCGAGGTAGCCGACGCTGCCAATGAGGATCGCGACCGCCGCGGACCCCGAGGCCGCGCGGCTCCCGAAGCGGTGGAGAACGGCGTCCGGGATCGTGTAGACCTCACGCACCTCGGCGAGCAGCCGGAGCCGCTTGGCGACCGAAAAACACAGGAGCCCTGAGGTGAAGCCCACGGACACGTTGATGAAGAGGGACGAGAGGCCGATCCGGTAGGTGAGCCCCGGCCCGCCCAGGAACACGAAGCCGCTGAACGCCGCCGCCATGGTGGCGAGCCCCATCGTCAACACCCCGAACCCCTGCCCCGCCACCCAGAAGTCCCGGGCGTTGCGGGTGCGCCGGAGCGACCAGACCCCGAGCCCCGCGCAGGCCAGGAAGTAGAGCACCGTCCAGACGACGATCTCGGGGCGGTCCAGGATCGGCACTTAAGTCCCCCCGTCCTTTTTCGCGAACCGGCGGATGCGCTCGAGATCCTCTTCGACATCGAAGGTCGCGGCGTAGGCGATCCCCACGATCGCGAGCGGCACCGGCACGAGGACGAAGATCAGGATCGCCGTGGCCGCAGGCAAGCCCAGAACGTCCGGCCCGCCGTCCGGCAGCGCCATCACGGCGAGGAGCCCCACGGTCAGAACGAGCCAAAGGAGCAGCAGAGGCGCCCGGAGCCTTCTCACCCGCGGAACGCCCAGCGCCATCAGCGCGACCGGGAAGACGGTGCCCGCGACCGCGGCGATCCACGGCCCGGCTCCGGTCTCGACGCAAAACGCGAAGAGGAGGGCCGGCGCGGCGAGTCCCAGGAGGACCAGGGCGAAACGTTGGATCAAGGGGCGCATTCTACCCGACGGCGGCTATGATCCCTCCATGTCCAAGCCTCAGATCCAGATCCTCGTCTGCACGAACGAGCGCGCTCCCGGAAGCCCCAAGCCCTCCTGCGGCCCCCGGGGAGCGATGGACGTCTACCACCAGTTCAAGGACCGGGTGAAGGCGCTCGGCATCCGCGACCGCGTTATGGTCGTCCGCACCGGCTGCCTCAAGCATTGCAGCCAGGGGATCACGGTCACCGTCTGGCCGTTCAACCTCTGGTATCGCGGGGTGACCGTCGAGGACGTGGAAGAGATCCTCGAAACGAGCGTGCTCGGGGAAGGCCGGGAGGTCGAGCGCCTCCGGATGCCGGATATTCCCTGGGAGTGACTACCCCACGACCGGCAGCAGCGCCGACGAGACCAGATCCCGGTTGGCAGGCGTCAGGGCGTTCCGGTACTTCCGCGCCAGCTCGGCCGTGTCCTCACGGGTGACGATCCGCTCGTAGAGGTTGGTGCGCTGCTTCGGGGTGTAGCCGGCGGACGTGATCAGGTGCTCCATCTCGTCCTGGCTCATCCGGTAGGCGGTGCCCGCCGAAGAGACGACGTTCTCCTCGATCATGATCGAGCCCATGTCGTCCGCCCCGAAGGAGAGGGCGACCTGGCCGATCTTCTTGCCCTGGGTGACCCAGCTCGTCTGGAAGTGGACGACGTTGTCGAAGAAGAGCCGGGAGACGGCGAGCGTCCGCAGGTACTCTTCGGCGTAGGTCTCCGGCACGTCGGGCATCTCGGTGTGCTCGTGCTGGAAGGTCCAGGAGATGAAGGCGGTGAAGCCGCCCGTCTCGTCCTGGAGGTCGCGCACGCGCTGGAAGTGCTCGATGCGGTCGACCAGGGGCTCTCCCATGCCGTACATCATGGTGGCCGAGGTGCGCAGACCGTTTTTGTGCGCCTGGCGCATGATGTCGATCCACTCCTCGGCCGAGCACTTGGGATAGGCCAGAACGTCCTTGCGGGTCTGGTCCGAGAGGATCTCGGCGCCGCCGCCGGGGATCGACATCAGGCCGGCCGCCTTCAGGCGCGCGATCACGTCGTAGAAGCTCATCCGCTCCTTCTTGGCGATGAACTTCACCTCGGGAGGCGAGAAGGCGTGGACGTGGAGGGCCGGGTAGTTCCCCCGCAGGTAGCGGAGCAGGTCCTCGTAGTAGGAGAGGGGCAGATCCGGATGGACACCTCCCTGCATGAGGATGCCGGTGCCATTCAGCGCCAGCGTCTCCTCCACCTTGCGGCCGATCTCCTCGAAGGGGAGCAGGTACCCTTCCGGGTCTCCCGGCTCGCGGTAGAAGGCGCAGAAGCGGCACTTGTAGACGCAGACGTTCGTGTAGTTGATGTTCCGGTCGATGTTGTAGGTGGCGATCCGGGGGTCGTTGAAGCGGTTGCGCACCTCGTTCGCGGCCATGCCCAGGTCGAGCAGATCGCCTTCAAGGATCAAAGTATGGGCATCACCGGCCGAGATCCGGCGGCCGGCCGCGGCGTCGTCAAGGATTTCTTGGACAGGGCGTCCTGAAGGTTCCAGGTTCATAGCCCTGTAACTTTACCGTATCCCGGGAGGCTACTGCCAGAATTCGAGGGGCCGGGGCTCGAGGATCAATCCATTGTTGTACGCGCGGCGGTAGAACTCCTCCAGCCCCTCGATCTCCTCCTCCCGCAGGAAGAAGGCGAGGTTCTCGGTCAGGTAGGAGCGCACCTCCGCGCTGTCCAACCCGAGCTCCGCGGCCGCCTCCCGGACGAGGGTGTCGAGCGAGGAGAGGCCGTAGCGCAGGCTGCTCTTGAAGTAGAAGGGGAGATCGGGGATCTCCACCCCGGGCCGCACGGCCCAGACGGCGAACACGAACGGCAGCCCGGTGAGCTCGTTCCACTCCGCCGCGAGATCGGTGATCCGGTACTTGTCGCGGTCGACCTTCAAGGCCGGATCGCCGATCACGAGCGCCGCGTCGGCCTCCGAGAGCATGCGCTCCGGGTCGGGACGCTCGTGGATGTACTCGGGGTCGAGCCCGTATTTCTCCCGCAGGAGAATGCGGAGCAGGGCCACCGAGGTCCGGCTGTTCTGGTCGAGCGCCACCCGCTTGATCTCCGAAAGGGGACCGCGGGACACGAGCAGGACGCTCCGCACCTCGTGCTTCGCCGCGACGCAGAGGTCGGGGAGCACCTTCAAGTTCGGGATCCGCTGCACCTCGATCGACGGGATCAGACCGATATCGAGGTTGCCCTGCCCGAGCAGGCGGGCGACCAGCGCCGGCGGATGGTAGCTCGGCGCGAAGAGGTCCGCATGGTGCCCCTTCAAGAAGCCCCAGGCCAGCGGTTTGCTGTTCAGAAAGTTGACGATGCCGACGCGCAGCTTGGGCAAGGGGCCCCTCTACTTGGACATCGCGTTCAGGAAGTCCTGGTTCGTCTTCGCCTTGGACAGCTT
>DATEIO010000998.1:0-4256 GCA_035278895.1 Thermoanaerobaculia bacterium
CCTCGTGGTGATGACCGCCGCGGTGGCGGATTTCCGGCCGGTCTCTCCCGCGGCGACCAAGATCAAGAAGGAGCGGGGCCTCTCTTCGATCGAGCTCGCGGAGAATCCGGACATCCTGGCCGGGCTGCGGCGGGTGGCGCCCGGCGCCGTGCTCGTCGGTTTCGCGGCCGAGACGGATGACCTGGAGAGGAACGCCCGGGCGAAGCTCGAAAGGAAGGGGGCGGACTTCCTGGTCGCCAACGACGTGTCGCGGTCCGACATCGCCTTCGGGAGTGAGGCGAACGAGGTGACGGTGTACCGCCGGGAGGGCGAGCCGGTCTTCTTCCCGCGGCGCGGGAAGTCCGAGCTTGCGGCCTCCCTCTTCGACCTGTTCGCGGCTAAACTCTCCCTCTGTGAGCACCACGAATCTGCGGCCCGCCCTCTCTGACCTCCTCGTCTATCTCAAAGAGATCGGCTACGAAGACCTCTACCTCTCCGCCCGGAGAGCGGTGGCGCAGGAGGCTCCCGTCGCCGTGGCCCCGCCCGACGGGGAGGCCGCGGGCCGCCTGGCCGAGCTCTCGGCTCTCGCGACCGCGGTTTCGACCTGCACGCGTTGCCGGCTGTCCGAGGGGCGCCACTCGGTCGTGTTCAGCTCGGGGGCTCCGACCGCGGATCTGATGCTCGTGGGCGAGGGGCCGGGAGCGGACGAGGACCGCCAGGGTCTCCCCTTCGTGGGCCCGGCGGGGGAGCTGCTGAACAAGATCCTCCAGGCGATCGACGTGCGGCGCGACGACGTCTACGTAGCGAACGTCGTGAAGTGCCGTCCTCCCGGCAACCGCGACCCGCAGCCTGACGAGGTCGCGGCCTGCCGCGGCTATCTCGACCGGCAGATCGCCCTGGTCCGCCCGAAGCTCCTCGTGGCCCTGGGCAAGGTCGCAGCCTCCGCGCTCCTGGGCAACGACGGCCCGATCGGCCAGGTGCGCGGGCGGTGGCATGCGGTACAGGGGATTCCGACCATGGTCACCTACCATCCCGCGGCCCTGCTGCGGAACCCCGCCCTGAAGCGTCCCACCTGGGAAGACATGCAGCAAGTTCGCGACCGCTTGCGTGAGATTGGTTGAGATTCCACTCGGTCTATAAGCTGGACAGCCCCGGATAAGGGTGCTAGGTTGAGGACAACCTCGAAAGATTTCGTGGTCGTTCGATGCTTACTCCGGAATGTCCTGAGCCAGCCCTTCTCTTTGAGGATTTCTTGAAGAGAGTCGAGCCGCGGTTGAAGCGGCTCCTCGCCACCTACCGCATTCCCAGTGAAGACGCCGAGGACGTCCTGCAGCAGGCCCTTCTGGCTCTCCTCTATCAGTGGGAACGGGTGCGCGATCCCGAAAGCTGGCTGATCGGAACGCTCAAACGGCATTGCCTGATGTACTGGCGCACGCACCGGCGCCGGATCTACTCGGCGGTGGACTCGGCGATCCTCGAGTGGCTCTCGGAGCCGATCGCGCCATCGCAGGAGAGGGCGGACTTGCTGGCCGATCTCGAAAACCTGATCGGCCGGCTTCCGGCCCGCTGCCGGTCTCTGCTTGCGCTCCGGTTCCGGCTCGGGTACGAGCCTCCGGAGGTGGCCCGGAAGCTCGGCTACCGCGCGTCGAGCATCGGCAAGATCACCACGCGGTGCCTCGCGGCCCTCTCCCGGGAGCTGTTCGACTCCGGGCTCGCCCAGGAGATCTCCGATCCCGAGGCTCCGGCCGCGCGGACGCTCGCGCGGCGCTGATTCCCCAGAAGCCTGGCTGGCAGTTGGTGCAGGTGTTCCCGGGCTTGAATCGCCATGTCTGAAGCGTTGTCGCTGCTCCCTCATCTGGAGCGCCTTCTGTGGCGGATCGACTCCCTGGAGTCCCCCCTGGTGCACGTGTGGGGATGGCCGGGAAGCGGCCGCGAGGCGCTGCTCGAAGCCCTGCTCGAACGGGAGGGGCGCTTCGCCGTGGGGCTCCCGCTGGCCGCCTTCGAGACCGACGACGCCCTCCGGGAGTCTCTCGAGGAGGCGCACGGGCGGGGAGCCCGTTGGCTGGTGGCGGGAGGCGACCCCGGCGACCGGCTGGCCCGGGCGGAGCGCTGGCTGCGGCCGGGCCAGCGCCTGGTGTTCGCGAGCGGAGCCCGGTGGAGGGGAGAGCGCCTCTCCCTGGGCGTGGTTCCTCCCCAGGAGATGCTGCTCTCTCCGCAGGAAGTGGCCTCCCTCTGGAACCTGCTGACCGGCTACGATCCGGACGCCAAGACCGTCCGCGCGCTCTGTGCCGCGAGCGACGGGTGGTACCGCCCCCTGCGGCTCGCGATCGAAGGGACCGGGGGGCTGGGGCTCGACGGGGTGACCGCGGAGAAGCTCCTGGACGTTCCGCCGGTGCGGTTCTTCCTCCGTCACGAGGTGTTCGACGCCTTCTCCGAGGATCAGCGGGACCTCTTGCTCTCGACTCCGGAAGAGCGCCCCGGGAGGGGAGGGGACCTGGAGGACGGCTGGCGGCTCGTCGAGTCCCGAGGCCTCTGGGTGGAGGGCGCCCAAAGGGACCGTCTCCCCCGGCTCCTCGCCGCCGCGCTCGACCGGGAGCGGCGGAGGCGGGGCGGCAAGCGGAAAGCGGCGGCCCCGCTGGCGGAGGCTCCCGAGGAAAAGACGGTCTTCGCGCTGGGTCTTCTGGGGAGCACCGTCGCGAAGCAGCGGACCTCCGAAGGGGAGCGCGATATCGACTACAAGCTCCGGCGCTCCCTTCAGGTCCTGGCCTACCTGGCCTCTTCTCCGGGCCTCGAAGCCAACCGCGAGGAGCTGATCGAGGCGGTCTGGCCGACCGAAGGGGAGCGCACCATCGAGCGCAACTTCCATCCGACGCTGAGCCACCTGAGGCGGGCGCTCGAAGGTGGTCGCAAGGGCGAGGGGCCGTCTCCGCTGCTCTTCCGCGGCGGCATCTACCGGCTGAACCCCGAGATTTTCTGGGAGATCGACGTGATCGAGCTTTCCCGGCTGATCGACCGGGGCAAGGAGCTTCTGGACAAGGAGGATCTCCAGGGCGCGGTCGAGGCCTGGCAGGCCGCGTGGAGGCTCTACCGGGGGCCGTTCCTGCAGGGGCACTACGAAACCTGGGTGACCGAGCGCCGGGAGGAGTACCAGCGCCAGTATCTCGAGCTGCTGCGCGATCTGGGAGACCTCTACGTCCGGCTGGAGCGGCTCGAAGAGGCCATGGACGCCTATCGCTCGGTCCTTCTGGAAGACCCGCTCCAGGAGCGTGTCCACCTGGCGATCATGAAGATCTACGCGAGCCAGGGGCGCCGCGACCTCGTGCGCCGGCAGTACGACCGCCTCTCCCAGCTCCTCCTCGAAGAGCTGGGCGTGGCCCCCATGCCGCACACGACCCGCGACTACCACCGGTTGATGGCGTAGCGGCAGTTCTGCTAGCTTCTCGCGGGCTCGGGCCCCTCCCTCGTCGAAACCGGTGGTCATGAAATCCAGAGATCTGCGCTCCGCCTGCCTTGCCGGTTTCGCCTACGGCGCCGTCCTCTACGGCGGAACGCTGTCGCTGATCCACGTCGTCTACAGCCGGCTGGGCTCGGTGCGGGACGCGCTGATCACGCTCGTGACGTTCGCCCTCGTCTACGGCCTCTGGGCGGCGGTGACCTTCGGGCTGGGCTTCCTCGCCGCGAGATTCCGGCTCCGGCGCGGCCTGTTTCTCGGCATCCTCCTGTTCAACGTGATCTTCTGGGTCCCTTACTGGCTCTATGGGATGACCTACGACCAGGTGCTCCTCGTTCCGCGGCCCTCGGGCCCCGGCGGGATGCTGGCCTACGCGGCGGGGCTCGGCCTGCTCGTCGCCCTGGCCGCCGCGGCGGTCTCGTGGCTCCTGTTCCGGCTGTTCGAGCTTCTCGCCCGGCGCGGCTGGCTCGCCCGGGCGGCGGCGGGCCTGTTCCTCGCCGCCGTTCTCGTCCACGCCGCGGCGCCGCTCTACGCGAGCCCGGAAAAGAGGGCGGCTGCTTCGGCCACGCCTCAGATCCCGGTGGAGGAGACCGGGCTCAAGGTCGTCGTCGTGGGGTTGGACGGCGCGGACTGGCAGGTGCTCCAGCCGATGATCGACCGCGGGGATCTGCCGAATTTCGCCGGCATGAAGAGGCGAGGGGCTTCGGGGGAGATCCGGCCCATCGTGCACACGAACTCGCCGGTGCTGTGGGCCTCGATCTACACGGGCGCGCCGCCGTCCCGCCACGGCGTGCAGGACTTCTACCGCGTCCACGTCGCGGGCATG
>DATEIO010000999.1:0-8290 GCA_035278895.1 Thermoanaerobaculia bacterium
CCGCGGAGCGGCCCAGCTCGACCTCTCGCTCGTCCTCTCCGAGGCGGGCGGGGGCCTCGCGGCCACGATCGAGGCTGCGGCCGACCTCTTCGACGCCGCGACCGTGGAGCGCCTGCTCGCGTCTCTGGAGACGCTCCTCGCGGCGGTGGCCACCGATCCGGACGTCCGGCTCGCCGATCTTCCGGTGCTCCCGGAGCTGGTCCGGGCGGAGACGATGGCTCCGGAGGTTTCGGCCGTGACCCGCCCCCGCCGGGAGGAGACGCGGACTCCGGTCGAGGAGTTGCTCGCGGAGATCTGGAGCGAGGTGCTCGGGGTCGAGCGGGTGTCCCCCTCGGACGGCTTCTTCGAGCTGGGCGGGCATTCGCTCCTGGCGCTCCAGGCCGTGTCCCGCGTGCGGAGCACGTTCGGGGTGGAGCTGCCGCTCCGCGCCATGTTCGGCCCCACGCTCGCCGCGATGGCCGAAGAGATCGAGGCGGCGCTGCGCGGTGGCCGGGCCGTGGGGGATGAGCCTCTAGCGCCGGTCGCGCGGGACGGCGCGCCGCTCCCGCTCTCCTTCGGCCAGGAGAGGCTCTGGTTCTTCGACCGCTTCGAGCCGGGAAACCCGGCCTACAACATCGCCGGAACGGCCCGCCTCGCGGGCTCGCTCGACCCCGCCCGCTTGGCCGGGGCGCTCTCGGAGGTCGTCCGCCGGCACGAGGCCCTGCGCTCCACGTTCCCCGAGGAAGGCGGCCGGCCCGTGCAGCGCATCGCGCTCGGGGCTCCCTTCGACCTCCCCGTAGTGGACCTGTCCGGCCGGCCCGAAGAGGCGGAGCGCCTCGCGGCGGAGCATGCCCGGCGGCCGTTCGACCTCGCCCGGGGGCCGCTCTTCCGCGCCACCCTCGTGCGGCTTTCGGAGACGGAGCACCGGCTCCTCGTCTCCATGCACCACATCGTGTCGGACGCCCGTTCGCTCGCGATCCTCTGGAACGAGGTGTCGTCCCTCTACGAAGGCGCGGTTTTGCTGGAGCTGACGCTCCAGCCCGCGGACCACGCGGTCTGGCAGCGGGAGCACCTGCAGGACGGCCTCGGGTTCTGGCGCGAGCAGCTCGCGGGATTGCCGCCCGTGCTGGAGCTGCCGCTCGACCGGCCCCGCCCGGCCGTGCAGTCGTTCCGGGGCGCCACGCTCCTGCGGCCGCTGCCTCCTCTGCGCCTGGCCGGGCTGGCCCGCACCGAAGGAGTGACGCCGTTCATGCTCCTCCTCGCCGGTTTCGAGGCGCTCCTCTTCCGCTGGACCGGCCAGGAAGATTTCGCGGTCGGCTCGCCGTCCTCCGCGCGCGACCGGGTGGAGCTCGAAGGCCTGATCGGCTTCTTCGTGAACACCCTCGTGCTCCGCGCCTCCGTGCCGGCGGACGCCCCGTTCCGGAAGCTCCTCGCGGACGTGCGGGAGACCGCGCTTTCCGCCTATGCGCACGGCGACGTCCCCTTCGAGAAGATCGTCGAGGCGCTCGCCCCTGAGCGGAGCGCGGCCGTCTCGCCGCTCTTCCAGGTGATGTTCGCGCTCGAAGGCGTGCCCGCGCCGCCGCTCACCAAGGGCGGCCTCGTGTGGACGGCCGAGGGGACCGACCGGGGCGCGGCCCAGCTCGACCTTTCGCTCTCGGTGGTCGACGCGCCCGAGGGCTTCCGTGCCGCGATCGAGTACGCGGCCGACCTCTTCGACGCCGCCACGATCGACCGCCTCGCGGACCACCTCGGGCGCCTCCTCGAAGGGATCGCCACCGATCCGGACCGGTCGGTCGCGGACCTGCCTCTCCTGTCCGCAGAGGAGCAGGCGCAGCTCGTGGCCTGGAACAAGACGGCCGCGCCGGTGCCGGCGGACCTCCTCGTCCACGACCTGTTCGTTCAGCAGGCGGAGCGGACGCCCGACGCGATCGCCGTGGCGGTCGCCGGCCGTCCCGAAGAGAGGCTCACCTACGCCGAGCTGCGCGAACGGTCCGGAAGGGTCGCGGCCGGCCTCCGCGCCCTGGGCGTGAGCCCGGGAACGATCGTGGGGCTCGAGACCCGGCGGTCGCTCGACACCCTGGCCGGACTTCTCGGAATCCTGGAGGCGGGCGCCGCGTACCTGCCGCTCGATCCCGACTATCCCGCGGACCGCCTCGCGTTCATGGTGGAGGATTCGGGCGCCCTTCTGCTCTCGGACAACCTCCCGGAGGGAGAGGGAGACGGGGCGCGGGCTGTGCCGGACGGCCTCGCCTACGTGATCTACACGTCGGGCTCCACGGGCCGGCCCAAGGGCGTCATGGTGCCGCACCGGTCCGTGGTCAACCACGCGTTCGCCATCCGGGATCTCTACGAGCTTCGGGAGACGGACCGCGTCCTCCAGTTCGCCTCGCTGTCGTTCGACGCGGCGGCGGAGGAGCTGTATCCCACCTGGCTCGCAGGCGGCTGCGTCGTCCTCTGGCCCGAGGCCGCGCGCTCGGGCGTCGCGGAATTCCACCGCCTGATAGAAAGCGAGGGGATCACCCACGCCGTTCTCCCGTCCTCCTACTGGCACGAGTGGGTCGCGGAGATGGAGCGCGCGGGCGCCTCCGTGCCGTCCTCGCTGCGCCTCGTGGCCTCGGGAGCCGAGCCGGTCTCGCCCGTCCACCTCGAAACCTGGAGGAGGATCGCCGGGGACCGTGTCGCCTGGATCAACGCCTACGGCCCTACGGAGACCACGATCACGGCGACGGCGTGGCCGCTCGGAGAGGCGCGGGAGGGGAGAGTGCCGATCGGCCGTCCGCTCCCGAATCTCCAGGCTCACGTCGTGGACCGCCAGGGCAACCGGGTCCCGGTTGGCGTGGCCGGGGAGCTGTGGATCGGCGGCGCGGGCGTGACGCGCGGCTATCTCGGCCGGCCGGAGCTGACGGCCGAGCGGTTCGTGCCCGATCCCTTCGCGCAGCAGACGGGAGCGCGCGTCTACCGCACGGGTGACCTCGTCCGCCGCCTGCCTTCGGGCGATCTGGACATCCTCGGCCGCATCGACTCGCAGGTGAAGGTCCGGGGCTTCCGCATCGAGCTGGGCGAGATCGAATCCGCGCTCGCTGCGCACCCGGCCGTATCCGAAGCCGCGGTCCTCGTTCGCGAAGACCGCCTCGTCGCGTACCTGGTGGGGGAGGAGACCGAGCCGGCGGAGCTGCGGGCGTGGCTCCGCGGCCGGTTGCCGGAGCACATGGTTCCCGCGGCCTTCGCCTTCGTCGACGCGTTCCCGGTTACCCCGAGCGGAAAGCTCGACCGCCGGGCCCTCTCCCGCATCGCGCCCGAGGCCGACCTCCGGGAGAGCGCCGCGCCGCGCACGCCGGCCGAGGAGATCCTGGCCGGCCTTTTCGCCGAGGTGCTCCGCCTGGAGACGGTCGGCGTCCATGACGACTTCTTCGAGCTGGGCGGCCACTCGCTCCTCGCCACCCAGGTCGTCTCCCGCGTGCGCGAGGCGTTCGGCGTCGAGCTGCCGCTCGCCGACCTCTTCGCCGCGCCCACCGTGGCCGGCCTGGCTGAGCGGCTCGGAGCGCTCGCGGGCACGTCCGCCCCGCCGCTCCGGCCCGCGCCGCGCGACGGGAATCCGCCCCTCTCGTTCTCCCAGGAGCGGCTCTGGTTCCTGGACCGCCTGAAGCCCGGCGGCGCGGCCTACAACATGGCCTCGGCGCTCTCCTTCCGGGGCGACCTCTCCGTGCCCGCGCTCGCCGAGGCGCTCCGGGGCGTGATCCGCCGCCACGAAGCCCTGCGCACCACCTTCGCGGAGCGCGCCGGGGGAGCCGTTCAGGTGATCGCGCCCGAGATCCCCTGGAGCCTGCCCGTGGTGGATCTCGGAGCGGACCCGGCCGAGCTGCAGCGCCTCGCCGCCGAAGAGGCCCTGCGCCCCTTCGACCTCGCGAAGGGCCCTCTCCTGCGAGGAGTGCTCGTCCGTGTCAGTCCCGTCGAGCACACGCTCCTCCTCACCGTCCACCACATCGTCTCCGACGGCTGGTCCGTGGGCGTCATGGTCCGCGAGGTCGCCGAGCTCTACGCCGCCGCCGTCGAAGGCCGGCCTGCCGCCCTGCCCGCGCTGCCGATTCAATACACCGACTTCGCCGTGTGGCAGCGCAACTGGCTGCAAGGCGACGTGCTCGCGAGCCAGGTGGATTTCTGGCGCGAGCTGCTGGCTGGCGCGCCGGAGCTGGACCTGCCCACGGACCGCCCGCGTCCGGCTGTGCAGAGCGACCTGGGCGGCGTGGCCCGCTTCCGGGTGGAGCCCGAGCTGACCCGGAGCCTGCTGCGACTCGCCCGCCGGCACGGCGCGACGCTCTCCATGGTCCTGCTCGCCGCGTTCACGGCCCTGCTGCGGCGCTTGACGGGCCAGGACGACCTCGTGGTGGGCACCGGCATCGCCAACCGGAACCGGACCGAGATCGAAGGGCTGATCGGCTTCTTCGTGAACAGCCTCGCGCTCCGGCAGGATGCCTCGGGCGATCCGGCGTTTTCGAGCCTCCTCGCCCGCACGCGGCGGATGGCCCTGGACGCGTACGCGCACCAGGACCTCCCCTTCGAGCGGCTGGTCGAGGAGCTGCGCCCTGAGCGCCACCTCTCGCACAACCCGCTCTTCCAGGTGGTGGTCGTCCTCCAGAACGCCCCGGCGGGGAACCTCGCCCTTCCGGGGCTCGAGATCGCCCCCCTGGACCTGCTGCCGCCGACCTCCCGCTTCGATCTCGTGCTGAACATCGAAGAGGAGGCGGGAGGGCTCGCCGTGGCCCTGGAGCACAGCCGGGATCTCTTCGACGCCTCGACCGCGCGGCGCATGACGCTCCAGATCGAGCGGCTCCTCGCTGCAGTGGCGGCCGGGCCGGAGCTTCGCCTCTCGGAGATCCCGCTCCTGGGAGACGGGGAGAGGCAGCAGCTTCTCGTCGAGTGGAACGACACGCGGAACGTCCGGCCCGCCGGGAGCGTGCTGGACCTGATCGAGGGCCACGCCCGCGCGGGTGCCGTTGCCCGAATCCTCAGGGAGCGGGGTGTGGGCCCTGAGGTCCCCGTAGGACTCCTGTTCGAGCGTTCCCTTGAGATGGTGACCGCCGCGCTCGGCGTGCTCGCGGCCGGGGGCGCGTACGTGCCGCTCGACCCCGCCTATCCGGCGGAGCGGCTGGCGTATACGGTCGAGGAGACGGGGATGCCCGTGGTCCTCACCGTGGAGGCGCTGCGGGACCGGGTGCCCGGCGGGGTGGAGGTGGTGACGGTAGATGGCATCGGGGAGGAGGATCTCGTCTTCGAATCCCCCGATCCGGACCAGACGGCCTACATCATCTATACCTCCGGCTCCACGGGAAAACCGAAGGGCGTTCCCATCTCCCACGGAGCGCTTTCAAACCTCGTTTCGTGGCACCTGCGGACGTGCGGCCTGACGTCCGAAGACCGCGTGACCCTCGTCGCCGCGCCGGCCTTCGATGCGGCTGTGTTGGAGATCTGGCCCGCGCTCGCGGCCGGCGCCTCGTTCCACGTGCCGGACGAGGACACGCGCCTCGATCCCGCGCGGCTTCTCTCCTGGATGACGGAGCAGGGCATCACCGTGGGCTTCCTCCCCACGCCGCTCGCGGAGGCCGTCCTGGAGCTGCCCATGCCGGAGGGCCTGCGCCTGCGCGCGCTGCTCACCGGCGGCGACCGTCTCCAGAAATCCCCCCGCCCGGGGTTGCCCTTCGACGTCGTCAACCACTACGGCCCCACGGAGAGCACCGTGGTGACGACGTGGGCCGTGGTCGAGCCGGGGAGCCCGGAGGCGCCGTCCATCGGCCGGCCCATGGACAACCTGCGGGTCCACGTGGTGGATCGCGACCTTCGGCTGGTGCCGCCCGGCGTGCCCGGGGAGCTGGTGGTCGGCGGCGCGGGCCTCTCCCGCGGCTACTGGCGCCGGCCGGACCTCGCGGCCGAGCGCTTCGTGCCCGATCCGCTGGGGGATGAGCCCGGCGCGCGCCTCTACTGCACCGGCGACCTCGTGCGCTTCCGGGCGGACGGCTCGCTCGCCTTCCTCGGCCGCCTCGACGACCAGGTGAAGGTGCGCGGCTTCCGCATCGAGACCGGCGAGATCGAGACCGTGCTCGGCCGTCACGCCGAGGTGCGCGAGGCCGTCGTGGCCGTGCGGGAGGGCCGGCTCGTGGCCTACGTCGTGCCGCGCGAGGAGGAGATCGCCGCGCCCGAGGCGGACGAGCAGGTCGCCCAGTGGCAGGCGCTCTACGACGAGACGTACGACCGGAGCGCCGTCTCCGCCACGGTGGCCGAGGACCCGGCGTTCAACATCCACGGCTGGAACAGCAGCTACACGGGCGAGCCCATCCCGGCCGAGGAGATGCGTTTCTGGGTGGAGAGCACGGTCGAGCGCATCCTGGATTTGGAGCCTCGCCGCGTGCTGGAGATCGGCTGCGGCTCGGGCCTCCTCCTCTTCCGCGTGGCGCCCGAGACCGAGCGCTACCACGGCATCGACTTCTCGCCCTCCGCCCTGGGGTTCGTCTCGAAGCACCTGGAGGGGCGTGGCTGGGATCACGTCTCGCTCGCCCGGGGATTGGCGGACGACTGGAGCCGCGTCGAGCCCGGCGCGTTCGACCTCGTCGTCATCAACTCCGTGTCCCAGTACTTCCCGCACGCGGACTACCTGGCGCGCGTGCTCGAAGGGGCCGTGCGCACTGTCGCGCCGGGAGGCGGAGCCGTGTTCGCGGGCGACCTCCGGAGCCTGCCGCTCCTCGAAGCCTTCCATGCCTCGATCGAGCTGGAAAACGCCGCCCCGTCGCTCCCCGTCTCCGAGCTGCGCGGACGCGTGCGCCGCCGGGGAGAGGATGAGGAAGAGCTGGTGATCGATCCCGCCTTCTTCGAGGCGTTGAAGAAGCGCCTGCCCGAGATCCGCCGCGTGGAGGTCCTCGTCAAGGAAGGCCGGGACCGGAACGAGCTGACCCGCTTCCGCTATGACGTGGTCCTCCACGTGAACGCGGTGGGGGAGGAGGACGCGCCGGCGCTCGCGTGGACGGACGGCTCCGGCCTCACCCTGGACGATCTGGACCGCCGCCTGGCCGAGGGTCCCGAAGCCATCGCCTTCTCAGGTGTCGCCGACGCGCGGACGGCCGCGGATGTGCACACCGCGGAGCTTCTCGGCTCGTTCGAAGGCACCGCCGGGGACCTCCACGCCGCCGCGGCCCGGCTCGCCGAAGGCGCCCTCGATCCCGAAGACCTCCGCGACCTCGCCCTCCGCCACGGCTACGTCGCGGAGATCACGTTCGACGCCGCCCCCGGCCGCTTCGCTGCGATCTTCCGCCGTCCCGGGTCTGCAGCCCACCCGGCCTCCCTCTTCCCGGCGGACCGCCCGCTCCGCGTCTGCACCAACGATCCGCTACGCGGGAAGCTCGTCCGCCGGCTCGTTCCCGAGCTGCGCCGGTTCCTGCGCGGCGAGCTGCCGGAGTACATGGTTCCCTCCGCTTTCGTGGTGATGGAGGCGCTCCCGCTCACCCGCCACGGCAAGGTGGACCGCGCCGCCCTGCCCGCGCCCGACTGGCACGAAGGATCGCCCGCCACCGCGTTCGCGGCACCGAGGAATCCCACCGAGGAAGCGCTCACGCGGATCTGGTCCGACCTCCTGGGCGTCGAGACCGCGGGCATCCACGACAACTTCTTCGAGCTGGGCGGCCACTCGCTCCTCGCCACCCAGCTTGTCTCCCGCGTGCGGGACGTGCTGGGAGTCGAGGTCCCCGTGGCCCGCCTCTTCGACCACCCCACGCCCGCGGCCCTGGCCGGGCACCTGGGAGACACGGTCGCGCCGTCGCTCCCGCCGGTCCGGCGAGCGCCCCGGGACGGCCATCCGCCGCTCTCCTTCTCCCAGCAGCGGCTCTGGTTCCTGGACCGCTTCGAGCCCGGCTCGGCGCTCTACAACATGCCCCTGGCGCTCGCCCTCCGGGGCAAGCTCGATGTAGCCCTTCTCGGCGAGTCCCTGCGGGAGATCCTGCGCCGCCACGAGTCTCTGCGCACGACGTTCGCCGAGCAGGGCGGAGAGCCCGTCCAGGTCATCGCGGAGGATGCGGGCCCTGCGCTCCCCGTGATCGATCTCAGCGCTTTGCCGGACGCCGAAAGCGAGGTTCGCCGCCTGGCCGAGGAGGACGCGCGCACGCCGTTCGACCTCCAAACCGGACCGCTCGTGCGGGGGATGCTGGCGCATCTCGGAGGCGACGCCCACATCCTCCTCCTCGACATCCACCACATCGTGGCGGACGGCTGGTCCATGGGCGTGCTGGTCCGCGAGATGGGCGAGGTCTACCGCGCGCTCTCCGCGGGC
>DATEIO010001000.1:0-3485 GCA_035278895.1 Thermoanaerobaculia bacterium
AGTACTTCGCGGACCTGGGCGAGCGCTTCGAAGAGGGCTTCGATGCCGGCAGGTCGATTCCGGCCGACTCCGGGGACTTGAGGCCTCCACACGGCACGTTCCTGGTGGCCCGCCTTGACGGCCGGCCGGTGGGCTGCGGCGCGGTCAAGCCGGTCGAGCCGGGTGTCGGCTCCATCAAGCGAATGTGGGTGTCCCCGGAGCTGCGCGGTGCCGGCGTGGGCCGGCGTCTGCTCCTCGCTCTTGAGAAGGAAGCCGCCGGCCTGGGGATGGAGCTGCTGCGCCTCGAGACCAACCGCAGCCTCCACGAGGCCCAGGCGCTCTATCGTCGCAATGGGTACCGGGAGGTGCCGGCGTTCAACGACGAGCCCTATGCGCATCACTGGTTCGAGAAGCGGATCGGACCCTCGGGCGGCTGAAATGGTGTGGACCGCCATCTTCTGGTTCGAGATCCGATACCACCTCCGGCAGCCGCTCTTCTACCTGGTCACGTTCTTCTTGAGCGTGCTGCTGTTCATCGCGGGCACGGGCCATGCTCCGGGGAGCGCTGTCGGCAGGCTCCACCTCAACGCTCCCGCGGTGATCCTCGAGCAGCTGGTCAAGGGAATCTTCCTCGTCCTCTTCCTGATGACGGCGTTCGTGGCCAGCGCAGCCGTGCGGGACTTCGATCGGCGCACCTCCGAGATCTTCTTCTCGATGCCGATCTCGCGGTTCGACTACCTGACCGGTCGCTTCGCGGGAACGATGGTGGTCTGTACGCTCGCGTACCTCGTCGGCACCGGAGCCCTGGCGGCAAGCGCCTTCATGCCCTGGCTCGATCCGGCACGGGTGGGGCCGTTCCGGCTGGCACCGTACGCGTTCGGCCTGGGGGTGCTGATCCTCCCGACGCTCCTGGCCCTCGGCGCGGCGTTCTACGCCCTCGCGAGCTGGACACGGAGCACGCTCGCGACCTACGCCGGCGTCGTCGCCTTTTTCGCGGCCAGCGCGAGCGCCGGCCTGGCGGCTTCCCACCTCGAGACGAAATGGATCGGGCAGCTGCTCGATCCGTTCGGCGTGGCGGCGCTGGGTGGCGCCCTACAGTACTGGACGGTCGCGGAGCTGAACACGGCGATTCCGGAGATCGGCGGGACCCTCCTCTGGAACCGGATCCTGTGGCTCGTTCTCGGGTTCTTGAGCCTCGGCTTCTCGGTGGCCACCTTCAATCCGTCGCGTCCGCGAAGGCGTCCCGACCGGGATCGGGGTGCGACCGAAGCCCCTTCGCCGGTCGAGGCGGAACGCCGAGTGCGGGCACTGGCGATCCGCCAGGTGTTCTCACGGCGTTCCGTCTGCGTCCAGTTCCTGCACCAGGTCCGGCGCGAGGCAGCGATCGTCGTGGGCAACCTCCCGTTTCTCGGCATTCTCGCCTTCGGGCTCTTCGTCCTCCTCCAGGCCGCGAGCTCCGCCGGGAACCTGTTCGGCATGCCGGTCCATCCCCGCACCTATCTCATGCTCGAGGCGATCCAGGGCGGGTATTCGATCATTTTGTTGATCGTGATCGCCCTTTACAGCGGTGAGCTGATCTGGAAGGAACGCTCGCTCAAGGTGGACGAGATCCACGATTCGATGCCGACGCCGAGCGGCGTCTACTTCGGCGCCAAATTGACGGCGCTCCTGCTGGTGGTTGCCGTCTGGCTCTGTGTGGGCGTCCTGGCCCTGGCCGGTTTCCAGCTCGCGTCCGGCTACAAGGACCTCGAGCTCGGCCTGTACGCACGGGGCGCCGTGCTCGCCGCCGCCTATCCGATCCTGATGATGGTCCTCGCCTGCTTCTGCCACATCGTGGCGAAGAGCAAGCTCGTGGGGTACGGCCTCGTGCTCCTCTTTATCCTCAGCTGGGATTTCCTCGAGGAGCTCGGGTTCGAGCATCACCTGTACCGCTTCGCGAGCCTCCCGCCGACGCCCTGGTCTGACCTCAGCGGCTACGGGCCCTTCCTCGCTCCGTTCGCCTGGTACAGCCTCTACTGGGGATTCGTCGCGCTCGGGCTCACCGGGCTCTCGATCCTGTTCTGGAGGAGGGGGACCGACAACGCCTGGAGGGCGCGATGGGCCGGGGCCCGCACACGGTTCCGCGGTCCTGTTCGCGCGGTGATCGCCCTCGGAGTCGCGGGCTTCGTGGCCGCGGGCTCCTGGATCTTCTACAACACCAACGTCCTGAACCAGTACGTGCCGAGCCCCGAGGCGGCGGACGCCCAAGCGAGCTACGAACGGCTGTATCGGCGGTACCAGGGTCTCGACCTGCCGCGGATCGTCGCCGTGCGCGCTGACGTGGACATCTTCCCCGACCGGAGGAGCCTCGCGATTCGCGGCACCTACCGCCTCCGCAATCGGTCCGCCGAACCGCTCCGCGACCTTCACCTGAGCCTTCCGGAGCGGGTCCACGTGAATCGCCTCACCCTTCCCGCCCACGACGTCCTCCTCGAGGATGACGAGCTTGGCTACCGCATTTACCGCTTACGAAAACTGCTCGAGCCGGGCGAGGCCATCGAGCTCGGCTTCGACCTCACGGTGGAGAACCGGGGCTTTGTCAACCACGGCACGGAGATCGCGATCGTCGCCAACGGCACCTTCTTCACGAAGCGGGACTTCTTCCCGGTTATCGGCTACGACGAACACCGTCAGCTCGCCGATCCTGACGAGCGCCGCCAGCGCGGGCTGGAGCCCGTTCTCCGCCTCCCCGGCGTGGACGATCTCTCCGCCCGGCGGAGCACCCCCCGGGCCCCGGACGCTGACCGGGTTGACTTCGAGACCACGGTCTCCACGACCCTCGACCAGATCGCCGTCACGTCGGGCGAGTTGCAACGGGAGTGGGTCGAGGGCGGACGGCGCTATTTCCACTACCGGGCCGAGGTCCCCATCACCCACCATTTCGCCTACGCATCGGCGAGATACGAGGTGACACGAAGCGAGTGGAACGGCATCTCGATCGAGGTCTACCATCATCCAGGACACGGCGACAACGTCGGCCGCATGATCGATGCGGCCAGAAAATCGCTGGCGTATTTCACGGCGAGCTTCGGACCGTACCAGCACCGCCATCTGCGGATCGTCGAGCTCCCCCGCTATGTCCGCGATGCGACGTCGTTTCCCGGCCTGATCGCATGCTCCGAGGCGATGGGGTTCAACGCCCGCCTCGATGGCGAGGAGGCGATCGACTTTCCGTTCTACGTCACGGCGCACGAGATCGCCCACCAGTGGTGGGGTCAGCAGCTGGTCGGCGCCAACGTGCAGGGTGTGGGCATGCTCCACGAGACGCTGGCGCAGTATTCGGCGCTGATGGTCATGGAGAACGAGCTCGGGCGGCAGAAGATGCACCGCGTGCTCGAATACGAGCTGGACTGGTACCTCCGCGGTCGCACCGGTGAGCGCGGAGCAGAGCCGCCGCTCGCGCTCGTCGAGCGACAGGAGTACGTCTATTACCACAAAGGCGCATTGGCCATGTACGCGCTCCGCGA
>DATEIO010001001.1:0-9887 GCA_035278895.1 Thermoanaerobaculia bacterium
GAACGCCTCTTCGCGGAGCATCTGCGGCATGCTCTCGGCCATGGGCTGGTAGGCCGAGATCTTCTGCATGGCGAGCTGGTACTTGCCCACCCGGTCGATCAGGGCGCAGAAGACGACGTTGTCGACGAAGGAGTCGAAGTCAATGTTGAAGGCGCCCAGGAGGTGGGAGCCGGTGTTCATCGACAGGATGTCCTCGATCAGGTCGGCCGGGGACTCCTGGGAGACGGAGCTCCAGTCGTCCTCAACGAGGAGGTGGAGCATCTGGTAGCCGTGGCGCAGCTCCTCGGCCATCATGCGGAGGATCCAGAACTGCTCTTCCTCTTCCTGGGCGCGGGCGAGCGTGAGGCGGTGCTGCTGGATGGAGCCGAACTCGGTGGAGGCCTGGGCGCGGATGGCGCCGAAGAGGTGGTGGGCCTGCTCGGGGAGCATGTCGGCCGCCTTGGTGAACTTGGGCTTCCCCTTCATGTCGCCGCACTCGATCTCGGTGCACATGCCCATCTCGCGGTAGGCGCAGAGCTCGAACCGGGGCTCGTTGGGGAAGTGCTTCTCCCAGTTCTCCATCAGGAAGTCGTAATCGGGAAGAAACGTATCCCTCCACTTGACCACGGCAGAGTGGAAGTGCTTGGGGATCGTGGTGGTCCTCGTGCTCATCTCTCTCGTCTCCTGCCGAAGGGACGGCCAATCATCAAAGGGGCCGGACGAAGGCCCGCTGCTTTGCGGGCTCGAAGCCGACGGACCGGAAGAATTCCAGAAGCTCCGCAGCCTCATCGTCCACCAGGGTGCGCACCGTGTGCGCTCCCTGCTTCCGGAAATGCTCCAACATGGACTCGGCCATCCGCCGGCCGAGCGCTTTGCCGCGGTGGGCCGGATCAACGCCCAGGACCTCGATCCATCCCGTGGGCTCTTCCAGGCCGAATTCGCCCGAGCGGACTTCGCCGAGCATGAACCCGACGACCTTGCCGTCCGCCTCGGCGACGACCGACGCCTCCGGGTCCCGCCGCAGGTAATAACCGATCCGCCGCTCCCAAACTTCCGGCCGGTACTTGCCGCTGATCTTCTCGTCGATGCCGACGATGGCGCTGATGTCCAGCTCGTCGACGGTCCGGATGCGCAGGCCGGGCGCGGTTTCGGTCATTTCGCCTCGCTTGTCTGAAATGCAGGGTCGGGGAGCGGGTGCCGCGAGGCACCTTGTGCGCTCCGTCACAAGCGGCATTCTAAGGGGTCCGGGGGTCCGCCGCCAAGAGGCCCCCCTCCCTCGCCTTGACACGGTCCGGGGATCGTGCCAGCCTCGGGGAGCTTCCGGACACCAGATCGAGGAGATTCCCGTGGCGAACGCGTTCCGTCGGTTCCCTGTCCTCGCGCTCTTCCTGGCCCTGGCCGTTCCCGCGGCCGCGGACCCTCCGCCCCGGGATTTCGAGCCGTCGAAGAAGCCCAGGCCGGAGCCCCAGGCGCCGGCCCCGGCGCCCGCTCCTGAAAAGCCGGCTCCGGCCGCCCCGGCCGCGCCGAAACGGCCCGGCGACCGCGGCGACTTCAAGGTGGTCTACAGCGCGGTGAAGGACCCGGACTACAAGGAGCTGCAGCAGATCTTCAAGGACACGGCCCTCTTCGAGGAGACGGTCAAAGCCCTGAACGAGACGCTTGCGCTCCCCGCGGACGTCACGGTGACGCTCCGTGAGTGCGGGGAGATCAACGCCTTCTACGAGCCGGACAGCCGCCGGATTTCGATGTGCTACGAGCTCGTCGGCGCCTTCACCGAGATGTTCCTGGCCGATGCCGAGACCGAGGAGGAGGCCGAAGCCGCGGGAGTCTCCGTGGCTGGAGCGACCTTGTTCATCTTCTTCCACGAGGCGGGACACGCGCTCATCGACCTCTACGACCTCCCCATCACCGGCAAGGAGGAGGACGCGGTGGACCAGCTCGCCACCCTCATCCTCCTCGAAGCGGGAGAGGACGGCGAGAACGCGGCGCTCGACGGCGCCTCCTCCTTTCTGACCGAGGAGGAAGAAGAGGCGGAAGGCGACGAAGAGGCCGGGCTCGAAGAGCTCGCCTTCTGGGACGAGCACTCGCTCGACGAGCAGCGCTTCTACAACATCATCTGCTGGATCTACGGCAAGAACCCGGAGGGCTTCGCCTACCTGGTGGAAGACGAAACCCTGCCGGAAGGGAGAGCCGGCTCCTGCCCGGGGGAGTATGAGCGGATGTCGAAGGCGTGGGACACGCTGCTGGAGCCTTATGTGAAGGAGTGAGCCCCCGCCCGACCGACGAACACGGACGAGGACGGACTGACACGGACGCACGGACAGGGGAGTCCGTGAAGGTCCGTGAAAGTCCGTGTTCGTCGGGCGGGCGGGGGCCCCCCTACCGCCCGACCGGCCGGTTCCCCCGCTCCACCTTTGGGTCCTTCTGCGAGGCCACCCATGCCTTGACGTTGGCTTCCAGCAGGTCGAGCGGCAGCGAGCCGTTGCCCAGGACCTGGTCGTGGAAGGCGCGGACGTCGAAGCGGTCTCCCAGCTCCTTCTGGGCGTAGGCGCGCAGCTCCTTGATCTTCAGCTCTCCGATCTTGTAGGCGAGGGCCTGGCCGGGCCAGACGATGTAGCGGTCGATCTCGACCACGATGTCGTGCTCGGCCTTGCCGGCGTTGGCCTTGAAGAAGTCGATCGCCTGCTCGCGGGTCCAGCCCAGGGAATGCATGCCGGTGTCCACCACGAGGCGGATGGCCCGCCACATCTCGTAGGTGAGCTGGCCGAACTTCGCGTATGGGTCCTTGTAGAAGCCCATCTCCTCGCCCAGGCTCTCGGCGTAGAGGCCCCAGCCTTCGACGAAGGCGGTGTAGTCGTCGTACTTGCGCCACTCGGGCACGTGCTCGAGCTCCTGGGCGAGCGCGAGCTGGAGGTGGTGGCCCGGCACAGCCTCGTGGAGGGTCAGGGCCTCCATCTCCCACTTGGGGCGCGATTTCAGGTCGTAGGTGTTGGCGTTGAAGTAGCCCGGGCGGCCGGCTTCGAGCGAGCCCTGCTCGTAGTAGGCCGTGGTCTGCGACTTCTCGGCGTAGGCCGGCACGGGGATCACGCCGTAGGGCTGGCGCGGCAGCTTGCCGAAGAGCTTCACGAGCTCGGGGTCCACGCGCTTCGCGATGTCGCGGTAGCCCGCGAGGAGGTCCTCGGGCTTGTCGTAATAAAAGCGCGGATCGGTCCGCAGGAAAGTGAGAAACTCCTCGAACGTGCCTTTGAAGCCGGTGCCCGCGATGACCTTGTCCATCTCCGCCCGGATGCGCTTCACTTCGGAGAGGCCGATCTCGTGGATCTGCTGCGGGGTGAGGTCGGTCGTGGTCATGCTCTCGACGTTGTAGGCGTACCAGGCCTGGCCGTCCGGCAGGGCGCCCATGTTGATGGATTCACGGGCGCCGGGCACGTAGGTCTTTTCCAGGTAGTCGTGGAGCTTCCGGAAGGCGGGGACCACCTGCCCGGTGAACGCCTGCGCCGCCTCCCGCTTCAGCCGCTCCTGCTCGGCGGCGGGAACCGTGGCCGGGAACTGCTGGAAGGCCCGGAGCATCGGGCTTTTCATCGGATCGTCGACGAGGAGGTTCTGCACCTGGGCGGGCAGGTCGCGCAGCGTCACCTTGGGCGGGGTGACGCCGCTTTTCAAGCCCTTGTCCAGGAGCGCCATCGTCTGGTCGACCACGCGGGGGACGCCTTTCAGACGGGCGATGATGTTTTCGTAGTCTTTGACGTTTCTGGCCGGCATGACCGCGAGGAGCTGCGGAACCCCCTGCTGCACGCCGCCCATCTGGTTCATGACGAGGAGCTCGCCGGGGAACTTCGAGCCTTCGAGCCCCCGCTCGATCCGCCGCCGGGCGAGGTCGTAGTTGACCTGCTCGGAGGGGTCGAGCTTCGACCGGTCGATCGACTGGAAGGCCGCCAGGATCGTGCGGCTGGTCGCCTCCCCGAACTCGATGGATTCGAAGCTCGCGTCCGACCAGCGGTCGTTCAGGCCCGGGTAGCCGGTGAAGGTGGCGAACTCGGGCGAGGAGTGCATGACGTAGTCCCAGGAGAGGTCGAAGAGCTTCTGCAGCCGCTCGCTCTCGCTCCCCTGCCCTTTCGTGGCGGGGAACTGCTCGAACTTCCGGGCGTATTCGACGAGCTCGGGGTTGATTGCCGCGGAGGCGGCGCTCGCCGCGAGCAGCAGGGCGCAAAACAGCAGGGGCAGCCTTTTCATGGGCAAGGTTCTCCTTCCCGGCGTATACGTTGGGGTCTCACGGAAGGTTACGGCCGCCCTCCGAACGTCACCTCGACCGTGACCCGCTCCCCTCCCCGGTCGACGACCGCCGTGGTCTTCTCGCCGGGCTTGGACTTGCGGAGGACGAACATCATGTCGTTGATGTCACGGATGGGGGTGCCGGCCAGCTCGACCAGGAGATCGCCCCGGCGCAGGCCCGCTTTTTCGGCGGGGCTGCCGGGCCGGACTCCGGAGAGGAGCACGCCGGGGCGGCCGTCTCCCGCGTAGTCGGGCACGGTGCCCAGCGAGGCGCCGAAGGAGCGGGAGTCGCCCATGGGGGCCGGCGCGGGGGCGTTCCTGTAGGTGAGCTTGCCGGGGCGGTCCGCGATCTCTTCGGTGAGGGCGGCCACGAGGCCGGCGATGCGGGCTCCCCCGGCGGCGTTGACGGCCTCGGCGTCGTCCGACGGCTTGTGATAATCCGAGTGGGCGCCGGTGAAGAAATGGAGCACCGGCACGCCCGCCGCGTAGAAGGGGCTGTGGTCCGAGGGGCCGTAGCCGTCGCCCGAGAGCGCGCAGCCCAGAAGGGCCCGGTCGCAGGCGGGCTTCACGATCTCCTTCCACTCTTCCGCGGACTCGCCGCCGAGGACGGTGAGGAGGTTCCCGCGCAAGCGCCCGACCATGTCCATGTTGAGCATGGCCGCGAGGTCCGCGATCTTCATCCCTTCGGGGGGATGGCGGACGAAGTGGGTCGAGCCGAGGACGCCGACCTCCTCACCCGAGAAGGCGACGAGCCAGACGTCACGCTCGAGCTTGTCGCGCTGCCTCACGAGCTCGCGGGCCACCTCGAGCAGCGCGGCGGTGCCGGAGGCGTTGTCGTCCGCCCCGTTGTGGATCTCGCGGGAGTCGGGAGCGAGGGAGCTCGCTCCGCCGTGGCCGAGATGGTCGTAGTGGGCACCCACGAGGAGAGCCCCGGGCAGGCGGCCGGCCGCTCCGGCGCGGACGACGCCCACGACGTTGACCGCCGGCCGCGTGCGGTGCTCCAGATCGATCTTCAGATGGGCCTGATGGCTCCCGTGGAACAGGAGGGCCCCGGCCTCGCGCTTCAGCACCGCGGCCGGGATTCCGGCGTCTCCGGCCGATCCCGCGATCGAGGAGACGGAGAGCGCCGGGAGAGGCGACTCGGGCTGCGCGGACCCGTTCTCGCCTTCGGGGAGGTCGACCACGATCAGCCCGATCGCGCCGTGCTCCCGGGCGTTGAAGGCCTTGTAGCGCAGGTCACCGTAGCGCTGCTCGGCGTCTTTCTTCTCGAAGGGTCCGCCCGCGGGGGTGAAGCGGCGGACGGCGACGATCTTGCCCTTGGCATCCACGCCCTTGTAATCGTCGATCCCCAGGTCGGGAGCGGTGATGCCGTAGCCCGCGGCCACGACGTCCCCCGAGGCTTCGGAATTCGTTGAAAAGGCGAGAGGCCGGAGGGCTTCGCGGTCGAGCGGCTTGCCGTCGACCGAGACGGCGGTGCGCGGCCGGACCTCGACGGCGACCGGCACATCGAAGCTCTGGAAGAAGGTCCCCGAGTCCCCACCGGGGGCCAACCCCAGGGACTCGAACCGCTGCGCGATCCAGCGCGAGGCCTCCTCCAGACCCTGGGTGCCGATCCCGCGGCCTTCACGGGCGTCGTCCGCGAGCCAGCGGACGTCGTTCCCGAAACGGTCCGCGGCGGCGGCCTCGGCGGGCGTGGGCGGGTTCAAGGGGCGGTCCACCCAGCTCGCCACGAACACGTTGGTCTCCCCTTCCTTGCCCTGGTTGCGGTTGGAGGCGAAGGCGAGCCGCGAGCCGTCCGGCGAGAAGAGGGGAAAGCCGTCGAATCCGGGGCTCCAGGTGACGCGCTCGAGATCCGTGCCGTCCACGTCCACGGCCCAGATCTCGAATTCTCGCCCCTTGGGATCGCCGTAATTGGAGGAGAAGGCGATGCGGTCGCCCGAAGGGAAGAACGAGGGAGCGAAGGAGGCGGCGTCGAGATAGGTGATCTGCCGGGCCTCCTTGCCGTCGGCGTCGGCCACCCAGATCTCGAGCTTCCCGGGGCGGACGAGGCCGCGGGCGAGCAGGGCCCGGTAGTCTTCGAGCTCTGCTCCGTCTTTGGGGCGCGAGGCGCGCCACACGATCTTCGAGCAGTCCGGAGAGAAGAAGGCGCCGCCATCGTAGCCGGGGGTGCTCGTGAGGCGCTGGACGTTCCTGCCGTCCGCGTCCATCCGGTAGAGATCGAGGTCGCCGTCGCGCGTCGAGGTGAAGAGGAGCGAGCCGTCCCTGGGGCAGACCGTCGTCTCGGCGTCGTAGGCGCCGTTGTCGGTCAGGCGGACGGGGTCCGTGCCGTCCGGCTTGACGCTCCAGATCTCGAAAGCGGGGTCGATCGGCCAGACGTACCCCTGCGAGCGGTCCGGAGGCGGCGGGCAGGCGTCGGCTTTCTGGTGGGTGGACGAGTAGAGGATCCGCCGGCCGTCGGCCGTGAAATAGGAGCAGGTGGTGCGCCCCTTGCCGGTCGAGACGAGGGCCGGAGCGGCCGAGCCGTCGGCCCGGGTGCGGAAGATCTGGTCGCAGGCGTACGGCGGCCGGGTGGACTGGAAGACGAGCTCTAAGCCGTCGGGCGACCAGTAGGCCTCGGCGTTTTCCCCGCCGCGGGTGAGCTGGCGGAGACCGGCCAGGTGCGCCTCCCGCGGGTCGGTCGCGGGCTCCTGGGCCAGCGCGGGAAGGGCGGCGAGCGAGACGGCGGCTACAAGCGGCAGAATTCGTACGTTCATGATCCCCTCATGGACAGCCTGATATCCTTCTCAGGTTCCAAGAGTCTGGCACAACCCCGGGTCCGTGGCCCGGAAGGAGGTCGACCATGTTCTGTCCGGAGTGTGGCTCCGAGTACCGGGAAGGGTTCACGACCTGCGCCGACTGCGAGGTGGCGCTCGTCCCCGAGCGGCCGGCCGAATTCGCCGAGCCGGAATTCGAGGGGGAAGAGACGCTGGTGAGCGTCCTCTCGGCCGGCGATCTCTCCCTCCTGACCCGCGCCCGGAGCCTTCTGGAGGCGGAGGGCATCCCCTATACCCTGGACGGCGAGGGGCTCCAGAACCTGTTCGGGGCCGGGATGATCGGCCTGGGCTACAACCAGATCGTGGGCCCGCCGCACCTCAGGGTCCGCGAGGAAGACGAGGCGCGGGCACGAGAGCTGCTTGCCGAGTTGGAGTCCTGGGGAGACGAGGCGGAGGAAGGCCTTCCGGGCGACTCGCTGGGCGAGGAAGAAATCGAGGAGAAATAAGCCTTTGCGGGGGAATTTCCCGGCCCGTTTCCGAGTTGACGTTCCAAGCGCGAGACACAGCCCCCGTTTTCCGGCATGATATTACGCTGCCGATGACGCCCGGGACGGGAGACGCCAGGCGAGATGTACCGCGAGGCGCCCCGGGCCGTACCAGAACCGAAGTGGAGACCACATGAGCGATCAGGACAATCAGGAAAACAAGGACTTCGCCCAGGTCCTGGCGGAGTTCGAGCAGGAAGCCCCGGCCACGAGCGAGGGCCCGGCCGTGGGAGAGAAGGTCAGCGGCCACATCTTGTCGATCGGCGAGGAGTCGGTGTTCGTCGACCTCGGAGCGAAATCCGAGGGCACGATCCCCGTCGCCGAGCTCAAGGACGCCGAGGGCAACGTGACCGTCAGCGTCGGCGACACGATCGAGGCGACGGTCACCGGGACCAATCCGGAGAGCGGCGCGATCGAGCTCCGCAAGAAGGCCGGAGGCAAGGGCAAGAAGGCGGCCGAGGTCGTCCCCGAGATCCGCCAGGCGTTCGAGAACGGCCTGCCGCTCGAGGGCACGGTCACCGGCTTGAACAAGGGCGGCGCCGAGGTGCAGGTCTACGGCATGCGGGCGTTCTGTCCGCTGTCGCAGCTCGACCTGCGCTACGTGGCCGACCCCCAGCAGTACGTGGGCCAGAAGCTCACGTTCAAGGTCGCCCGCCTCGAAGAGGGGAACCGCGGAGGCCGGGGGCCGAACATCGTGCTCTCTCGCCGCGCTCTCCTCGAGGAGGAGCAGCAGAGCCGGGCCTCCGAGACCCGGGAGAAGCTCCAGGTCGGCGCGGTCTTGAAGGGCAAGGTCACCTCGCTGACCACCTACGGCGCCTTCATCGACCTGGGCGGAATCGAGGGGATGCTGCACGTCTCCGAGATCGGCCACGCCCGCACCTCGCACCCGCAGGACGTGTTCTCGATCGGTGACGAGATCGAGGTGCAGGTGATCAAGATCGAGAAGGGCAAGGACGAGAAGCGCCCCGAGCGGATTTCGCTGTCGCGGCGCTCGCTCGAGCGCGACCCCTGGCGGGACGCGGCCGAGCGCTTCGAGGAAGGGACCGTGGTGAGCGGCCGGGTGATGCGGCTCGAGTCGTTCGGAGCTTTCGTCGAGATCGCGCCGGGCGTCGAAGGGCTCGTCCACATCAGCGAGATGGGCGCCGGACGGCGGTTGAATCACGCCCGCGACGCGGTGCAGCTCGGCCAGGACGTGCCGGTGAAGGTGCTCGGCGTGGATACGGCCAAGCGCCGGATCTCGCTGTCGATCGCCGCGGCCCAGGGAGATGGCGGGAGCGGCGGGGGCGGTGGCGGCCGGCGCGGAGACCGGGATCGGGACCGCGAGCAGCGCTACGACGAGGAGGAGGCGGCCTACGCCCGCTCGGGCGGTGGTAGCTCACCCTCGGGCTCGGGCTTCGGCTCGCTGGGCGACTTCTTCAAGAACTCGAAGCGGGGCCGCTAAGAGCGCAAGGGGGCGGCGCCTGCCGCCCCCCGCCTTCCTGTCTCAACCCTTCGTGCGCTTGGGCCGGGCGGTGACCTTCAAGGTCTGCTTGCCGCCGCTTTCCACGAGATCCCAATCGCAGCCCAGGGCGAGGCAGACGGCGTCGAGCGCCTGTCTCACCGGTGTCTTCTCGAGCTCCAGGCTGAGCTTCCCCGAGATCGCGGGATCCAGGGAGACCGGAAGGCTCAGGATCTCGCCGAAGGTTTTGAGGAGCTCTCGCGAGTCAGCGTCCGTGACCTTGAGGTCGATGGGAGTGTCGAGCGCCTGGCGCGTCTCGGCGGCCGGCTTGTCCCCTGTCGCGGGAGTCACCCGAAGCTTCTTGTCCTGCAGGTCCCAGCGGCAGCCGATGCTCTCGCAGACCGCGTCGAGCAGGGTCCGCACCCGGACGTTTTTCAGCGTCACCGTCACCTTCCCCGCGACCCCGGGATCCACGACGGCTTCGACCCCCATCATCTGGCCGAAGGCCTGGAAAGTTTCAGCCGGCGCCGCATCCTGGAGCGACAGGTTGACCCGCTCGTCCAGGGGATTGCCCGCGGCGAGGGCGGCCCCCGCTCCGAGAAGCCCGGCCAGGAGACCGGCTGCAACGCTCCGTTTCGAAACGCGTCTCTTCATTTCTCACCTCCATGGGTCACGATCAGGATTGAGGACGAGGAGCCCCGCTCCGTCTCCCCGGACCGGAGGAGCCAGCCTCCCCCTTCCGGCGAGCGGACGATCAGGACGTCCCCGACGTTTTGGATCTCGAGGGTCTCTTCCTGCGCGGGCGGCCGGAGCGGCCAGGCCAGGAGCGCCGCGGCGGCCACGAGGGCCGACACCACGGCCGCGGTCGCGAGCCGCGGGGGGCCGGACCGGACCGGGCGC
>DATEIO010001002.1:0-13151 GCA_035278895.1 Thermoanaerobaculia bacterium
CGCGAAGAGGACGAGGAGAGAGCGCTCGAAGAGGCGCGCCAGCGCAAATTCCGGCGGGGAGCCCGCCCGACGACGGTCCTGGAGGTCTGAGCCGCATGAAACAGAACCTTGAAGGCTTCCGGCTCTCGCCCCAGCAGGAGCACCTCTGGTCGCTGCTGCGCCACGGCGCGCCGCAGGCCTACCGCTCCCGCTGCACGGTGCGGCTCGACGGCGCTCTCGATCCGGCCGCGCTCCAGGAGGCGGTGCGGGAGGCCGTGGCCCGCCACGAGATCCTGCGCACCCGCTTCCTGGCCCTGCCGGGCATGGCGCTCCCTCTCCAGGTGATCGGCGACGCCGAAGCCGCCCCAGAGGGGGAGGAGGCTCCCTTGCGCGTCTCCCTGACCCGGGAGTCGCCGTCCCGCCACCTCCTGGAGCTCGTTCTGCCGGCCTTGTGCGCCGACCGCGCCGCGCTCGCCAACATGGTCCGGGAGATCGCGGAAGACTATGCCCGCCGCGTCTCGCCCGGGGCTCCCGCGCCGGACGAGCCGGTGCAGTACGTCGATGCCGGGGAGATCTTCCACGAGCTTCTCGAGTCCGAGGACACGAAGAAGGGGCGGGAGCACTGGCTGGGGCAGGACCTGTCCGCCCTCCGGGAGCCTGTGCTCCCCTGGGAGCGCGAGGCCGGCGGAAGCTTCGCGCCCGAGGTTGTGGCCCGGACCCTCAAGACCGGCACGGCGGAGGCCGTCGACGGGCTCGCGCAGCAGCTCGGCGTCTCCGCCTCCGGCTTCTTTCTGGCCTGCTGGCAGATCCTCCTGGGACGCGTCACCAATCGGCGGAGCCTCGTCCTCGGCGTCGCCTGCGACGGGCGGACCTACGAGGACCTCAAGGGCTCGGTAGGCCTCTTCGCCCGCCACGTCCCGTTCTCCGGCGGCTGGCAGGGGCAGCCGAGCTTCGTCGAGCTGTGGCGGCGCACGGAAGAGACCCTGGCCGGGATCCGGCGCCGGCAGGACTTCTTCGCCTGGAAGCTCCTGCCCGCCGCGCCGGCGGGAGAGCCCTTCTTCCCCTTCTGCTTCGAGAGCGAGGAGCGGGAGGCG
The DNA here is from genome assembly GCA_035278895.1 of Thermoanaerobaculia bacterium. Lineage (GTDB taxonomy): Bacteria > Acidobacteriota > Thermoanaerobaculia > Multivoradales > UBA5704 > DATARR01. The sequence continues at coordinate 1,074 of DATEIO010001002.1, forward strand.
CCCTGGACGGCCGGCGGCGTCGCGTTCTCCCTGGCGGAGTGCCAGTCCTTCTTCGACCGTTTCCGGGTGAAGCTCGGCTGCGTCCGGCGCGAGAACGAGATCGCGCTGGAGCTGGCCTTCGACTCTCAGGCGATCCCTCGGGCCGAAGCTGAACGTCTGCTGGAGCGCTGTTGCACGCTGGTGGTGCACGCGGCGGCCCTGCCGGAGAACGGGATCGAAGACCTCGAGATCGTCCCCCCGGCGGAGCGCCGGAGGCTGCTGGTCGACCTCAACGCCACGGCGGTGAGCATCCCCGATCTCTGCCTGCACGATCTGTTCGAGGAGCAGGCGGAGAGGACCCCGGAGAAGGTGGCCGTGGTCTGGGAGGGAGGCGAACTGACCTTCGCCGAGCTGCGGTCGCGGGTCCGCCGGCTGTCTTGCAGGCTGCGGCGGCTGGGAGCGGGACCCGAGAGCCGGGTGGCGGTCTGTGCCGAGCGCTCACCGGAGATGCTCGTGGGCCTGCTGGCCGTGCTCGAAGCCGGCGCCGCCTACGTCCCCCTGGAGCCGTCCGCTCCGCGCGAGCGCCTGGAGTGGATGCTGGCGGATGCCCGGCCTGCGGTCCTGCTCCTTCAGGAGGTGTTCGCCGCCGCCGCGCCGGCGGGCTCCCGGATCGTCACCTTCGAGGAGGATCTCGGCGAGGGGAAAGAGGAGGGGCTCAGCGCCGAGATCACGCCGGACCACCCCGCCTACGTGATTTACACCTCCGGCTCCACCGGCCGGCCCAAGGGCGTCGTGATGTCCCACCGGGGCATCGTCAACCGGCTGCTCTGGATGCAGCGCCACCTGCCCCTGGAGGCGGACGACGTGCTGGTTCACAAGACGCCCTTCAGCTTCGACGCCTCGATCTGGGAGATCTTCGTGCCGCTGCTCGCGGGCGCGACGCTCGTGCTGGCCCGCCCGGACGGGCATGCCGATCCCGCCTACCTGGTCGACCTGATCGCGGCGCGCCGTGCCACCATCCTCCAACTCGTGCCCTCCATGCTCCGGGTGTTCCTGGAGGAGCCCGAAGTAGAGCGCTGCACCCGCCTGCGGCGCGTCTTCTGCGGCGGCGAGGCGCTGGCCGCGGACCTCTGCGCGCGCTTCCACTCTCGCCTGGGGGCCGAGCTGCACAACCTCTACGGGCCGACCGAGTGCGCAATCGACGCGACGCACTGGCCCTGCCGGCCGGAGGGGGGAGCCGCGGACGTCGCCGCGGGCGCGGTGGTCCCCATCGGCCGCCCCCTCGAAAACGTCCGCGTCTACGTCCTGGATGCCGGGATGCGGCCGGTGCCCGAAGGGGTGGCCGGAGAGCTGTTCGTCGGCGGCACCGGCCTGGCGCGGGGCTATCTGGGGCGGCCGGATCTGACCGCGGAGAGGTTCCTGCCCGACCCCTGGGGCGACATCCCGGGAGCGCGCCTGTACCGGACCGGCGACCTGGTGCGCCACCTGCCCGGGGGGAGCTTGGGCTTCCTGGGGAGGATCGACCACCAGGTCAAGATCCGCGGCTTCCGCATCGAGCTGCAGGAGATCGAGGCCGCGCTCGCCGGGTTCCCGGGGCTGTCCGAAGCCGCCGTGACCGCCTGGGACGACGGCGGGGCCGTGGGGACCCGTCTGGTCGCCTACGTGGTGACCCGGCTGGGAGAGGATGTGGAGGCCGCGACGCTCCAGGCGTTCCTCGCCGCGAGGCTGCCCGAGCCCATGGTGCCCACGCTCTTCTTCCGCCTGCCGGCGCTGCCCCGCCTGTCCAACGGCAAGCTGGACCGGCGCGCGCTCCCCGCACCGGACCCGAAGCGGATGGGGCTCGACCGCGCTTTCGTAGCCCCCCGCACTCCCGCCGAGGAGACCCTGGCCGGGATCTGGAGCGAGGTGCTCGGCCGCGAGAGGGTCGGCGTCCGTGACGATTTCTTCGACCTCGGAGGACACTCGCTGCTGGCCACCCAGGTGATCGGCCGGCTGCGCTCCGCCTTCGGACGGGAGATCTCGCTGCGCCTGCTTTTCGAGGCGCGCACCGTGGAGCAGCTCGCTCGTCATCTGGAGGAGGACGGAGGCGCCGCGGCGCCGGAGGTGGCGCCGATCGAGACCGCGCCCCGATCCGCTCCGGACCTCGACGAGCTGCTGCTGGAGCTGGAGCAGTCCGCCTGAGGCGGGGGGATCATGTCCAACATCCTGAGCCGTCTCGCGAGCCTTCCGCCGGAGAAGCAGCGCCAGCTTCTGCAGAAAATCGAGGAGGAGGGAGGGGCCGCGAACGCCTTCCCGCTCTCGTTTTCCCAGGAGCGGCTCTGGTTCCTGGACCAGCTCGCTCCCGGCGGCTCCGTGTACAACATGCCGGCTGTTCTGCGCTTCGCCGGCCGGCTCGATGTCGCGGCTCTGGCGCGGAGCCGGAACGAAATCGTTCGCCGTCACGAGGCGCTGCGGACCGCGTTCCCCAATCTCGGCGCCCAGCCCATCCAGGTCGTCCTGCCCGACCGGGCGGAGCCGCTGCCGGTGATCGACCTCTCCGGCCTGGCCGGGACGCGGCGCGAGGCCGAGGCGCGCGAGCAGGTCCTGGGCGAGACGCAGCGGCCCTTCGATCTCGCCCGCGGTCCCCTCTTGCGCATGGTCCTGCTGCACCTGAGCACCGAGGATCACCTTCTCACCGTGACGATGCACCACATCGTCTCCGACGCCTGGTCGGTCGGAGTCTTCTTGAGCGAGCTTGCGGCCCTGTACGCGGCCTTCCAGGCGGGGCGGCGTTCGCCTTTGCCCGAGCCGCGCGTGCAGCTCCGGGATTTCGTCCTCTGGCAGCGCCGGCAGCTCCAGGGGGACCGGCTGGAGGCGGAGATCGAGCACTGGCGGCGGCGCCTGCAGGAGGCCCCCGCCGAGCTCGATCTGCCCGCGGATCGCCCACGGCCTCCGGTGCAGTCGTTCCACGGAGCCTCCTGGTCCTTCCGGATTCCCGGCGGCGAGACCACCGCGGCGCGCCACCTCTCCTCCCAGCATGGGGCGACCCTGTTCATGACCCTGCTCGCCGCCTTCGAGGCCCAGCTGCTGCGCTATACGGGCCGCGAGGACCTGGTGATCGGCACCGTCGTCGCCCAGCGCGACCGGCCCGAACTCGAGGGACTGATGGGCTTCCTCATCAATACGCTGGTCCTGCGCACCGATCTCGCGGGAGATCCCGCGGCCGCGGAGTGCCTCGAGCGGGTTCGGGAGACCGTGCTGGAAGCCCACGCTCACCAGAACCTCCCCTTCGAGAAGCTGGTCGAGGTCCTCCAGCCCGAGCGCAGCCTGGGACGCAGCCCGCTCTTTCAGGTCGCCTTCGGCCTGCAGACCCTACGCCCGCCGCAGCTCGGCCTGCCGGGACTGAGGGTGAGCGCGCTGGAGACGGAGAGCCGGACCGCGAAGCTCGACCTCCGGCTGGCCATGGTCACCACCGGAGACGGCCTGGAAGGAACCTTCGAGTACGCCACCGACCTGTTCGATGAGGCCCGGATCGCGCGCATGGCGGATCACCTGCGCGCGCTGCTGGGAGGGATGGTCGCGGACCCGGCGCGCCCCCTCTCCTGCCTCGAGATGCTGACCGAAGCGGAGCGGCACCAGCTCCTGAGGGAGTGGAACGACACGGAGGGAGGCCAGACCTGGCAGGGAGGAGCGCACGAGCGTTTCGCGCGGCAGGTGGAGCGGACACCGGACCATCTCGCCGTGGTTTTCGAGGCGGAGCGGCTCACGTATCGCGATCTGGAGCGGCGGGCGAACCTCCTCGCGAGCTCCCTGCGCCGGAGGAATCTCCACCCGGAGAGCCTGGTGGGCCTCTGCCTGGAGCGCTCGGTGGACATGATCGTCGCGGTCCTGGCGGTGCTCAAGGCCGGCGCCGCCTATCTGCCGCTCGATCCCACGAACCCGCCGGACCGGCTCTCCTACATGCTGGAGGATGCCCGCGTCTCCCTGCTTCTCACCGGGCGCGGCCTGGAGGAGCGGCTCCCGCCATCGGGCGTCGAGCGGCTGCTGCTCGAGGAGGGTTGGGAGACCCGGCTCGGTCCCGCCGACGGGCTTTCCGGCGCGCGCGTCGAGCCCGACAGCCTGGCCTACGTGATCTACACCTCGGGCTCGACGGGGCGGCCCAAGGGGGTCGGGCTGACCCACGCCGGCCTGTGCAATCACGTCGACGCGGCGGTCCAGCCCGGCGAACGCGTGCTCCAGTTCTCCTTCCTGAGCTTCGACGCCTCGGTGTCCGAGATCTTCATGACCCTGCTGCACGGAGCGACCCTCGTGCTCGCGCGCCAGGAGTCCATGCTTCCGGGGCCCGCGCTGGCCGCGCTGCTGCGCGAACAGGCGATCGACATGCTGACCATCCCGCCGTCGGCGCTCGCGGTGCTCCCCGAGGAGCCTCTGCCCGACCTGCGCATCCTGATCGTCGCGGGAGAGGTCTGCGGCGTGGAACTGGCGGAGCGGTGGGGACGAGGACGCTGGCTCTTCAACGCCTACGGGCCCACCGAGGCGGCGATCTGCGCCACGTACCGGAGAAGCCCCGCGGAGGGACGACGGCCGGACATCGGTCATCCGATCCTCAATGCCCGTACCCATGTCCTCGACAGCCGCCTCCAGGTCGTGCCGGTCGGCGTTCCCGGCGAGCTGCACATCGGCGGCCTCGGAGTCGGACGTGAGTATCTCGGCCGACCCGCCGAGACGGCGGCGAAATTCATCCCTGACCCTTTCTCTATGCGCCCCGGGGATCGCCTCTACAAGACGGGCGACCTGGCGCGCTACCTGCCCGACGGCAGCCTCGAGTTCCTGGGCCGCATCGATCAGCAGATCAAGCTGCGCGGATTCCGCATCGAGCCGGGCGAGATCGAAGCCGTGCTCCGGGAGCACCCTGCGGTGGAGCAGGCCGCCGTCCTCGCCCGCGAGGGGAGGTCCGGTGAGAAGCGCTTGGTGGCCTATGTCGCACCCCGGCCGCCGCAGGGGGAGGAGCCGAGCCTCAAGGGCTTCCTCGCGGAGCGCCTGGCCCGCTATATGGTGCCCTCCGCTTTCGTCTGGCTGGACGAGCTGCCCCGCAACAGCAGCGGCAAGCTCGACCGATCGGCCTTGCCAGACTCCCAGGGGGTGGGCCGCGGGGCCGCGGAAGAGGGCTCGCTGGTCCCACGGACCGGGGTGGAGCGGGCGGTGGCCGGCGTCTGGCAGGAGGTCCTAGGCGTCGAGCGAGTGGCGGCCGACGACAACTTCTTCGATCTCGGAGGGCACTCGCTGCTGCTCGCCCGGGTGCATGGCCGGCTGCGGACGCTCTTCGACGCCGATCTCGCCCTGATCGACCTCTTCGCCTATCCGACCGTCAACGCCCTGGCCTCCCGCCTCGAGGAGCTGACGGGGACCCGGAGCCCGGTGCCCGAGCTCCCGGAGGAGCCTTCCCCGGAGCCGCTCTCTGCAGCCGATCGGGGCTCCGCGCTGGCCGCGGACTCGGCGGTCGCCGTCATCGGGCTCGCGGTGCGGGTCCCCGGAGCGCTCAGCCCGAAGGAGCTCTGGCGCAACCTGTGCGCCGGTGTCGAATCGATCCAGTTTCCCACTGACGAGGAGCTGCTCGCCCTGGGCGCCAGCCCCGATCGGTTGCGGGATCCCCGCTATGTGAAGGCGCGGTCCTGCCTCGACGGGATCGATCGGTTCGACGCCGACTTCTTCCGCCTCAGCCCGATGCAGGCCGCTCTCATGGATCCGCAGCAGCGCTTCTTCCTGGAGTGCGCCTGGGAGGCCCTGGAGAACGCCGGTTACGGCGTGGGCAGCCCCGGCCGGCGCACCGGGGTCTATGCCGGCAAGGGGGCGAACACCTACCTCTTCAATCTCCTCTCGAATCCGGAGATCCTGAAGTCGGTGGGGTTGTTCCAGGCGGGCCTGGGCAACGAGAAGGACCATCTGACCACCCGCGTGTCGTACCAGCTCGACCTCGAAGGGCCGAGCGTCACGGTGCAGACGGCGTGCTCGACCTCGCTGGTCGCCGTCCACCTCGCCTGCCAGGGGCTGCTCGGCGGGGAGTGCGACATGGCCCTCGCGGGCGGCGTCTCGATCGACGCGCAGCCGCAGACCGGCTACCTCTATCAGGACGGGGGGATCAACTCCCCGGACGGCCACTGCCGCCCGTTCGATGCCGAAGCCAGGGGGACGATCAGCGCCTGCGGGGTCGGCATCGTCGTGCTGAAGCGCCTGCGCGACGCCGTGGCCGACGGAGACACGATCCACGCGGTGATCCGCGGCTCGGCGATCAACAACGACGGCGCCGCGAAGGTGGGCTACACCGCGCCCCGGATCGAGGGGCAGGCGCGGGTGATCCGCGACGCGCAGCGGAAGGCGGGGGTCCGCGCCGATGACATCACCTACGTCGAGGCCCACGGCACCGCCACGGAGCTCGGAGACCCCATCGAGATCGCGGCCCTGACCCAGGCCTTCCGCGCCACGACCGGCCGCACGGCCTTCTGCGCCCTCGGCTCGATCAAATCGAACCTCGGGCACTGCGACACCGCGTCCGGAGTCGTCGGCCTCATCAAGACCGTCCTCTGCCTGGAGAACGGAGCGCTCCCTCCGAGCCTTCACTTCCGGCAACCGAATCCCAGGATCGACCTGGAGAGCAGCCCCTTCTACGTCAATGCGAAGCTCGCCGCCTGGGAGAGGGGGGAGGCACCCCGCCGCGCCGGCGTGAGCTCGTTCGGGATCGGCGGCACGAACGCCCATGTGGTGCTGGAGGAAGCCCCGGAAGCCCCGGCTGCCGCTCCCTCCAGGCCCTGGCAGTTGCTGATGCTCTCGGCCCGGACGGACAGTGCGCTGGAGACCGCCACGAGCGCCCTGGGCGAGCACCTGCGGCAGCGGCCGGACGCGGCGTTGGCTGACGTGGCCTACACACTCCAGGTCGGCCGCAGCGTCTTCTCCCAACGCCGGGTGGTGGTCTGCCGGGACGCGCAGGAGGCGGTGGCGGCCCTCGGCTCCCGGAACCCGGAGCGGGTCTTCTCCCGGGAGAGCGCGCTGCGGAACCAGCCCTGCGTCTTCCTCTTCCCCGGCCAGGGCAGCCAGCACGTGTGCATGGGCCGCGAGCTCTACGAGGCGGAGCCCGTCTTCCGAGGGGAGGTGGACCGCGCCTGCGACCTCCTGCACCCCGCGCTCGGGCTGGACCTGCGGGAGATCCTCGATCCGCGCGAGATGCCGGCCGAGGAGGCCGCCCGCCGGCTGGGCTCGACGGCTCTCGCCCAGCCGGCCCTCTTCGTCATCGAGCACGCCCTCGCCCGGCTCTGGATGTCCTGGCTCGGCGCTCCCGCCGCCCTGCTCGGCCACAGCCTGGGAGAGTACGTGGCGGCCTGCCTGGCCGGCGTGCTCTCTCTGGAGCAGGCCCTGGCCCTGGTGGCGGCGCGGGGACGGCTGATGGAGGAGACCCGGCCGGGGGCCATGCTGGCCGTCCCGCTGGGCGAGGAGGAGACCCTCGCGCTGTCCCAGGGAGATCTCGGCCTGGCAGCCGTCAACGGCCCCTCCCGCTGTGTGGTCTCCGGCCCCGTGGAGGCGGTCAACGCCCTGCAGGATCTCCTCGCCCGAAAAGGGTTGGAGGGGCGGCGGCTCCCGACGTCCCGCGCCTTCCATTCGAGCCTCATGGAGCCGATCCTCGAGCCGTTCGCCGCGGAGGTCCGCAAGATCGGCCTGCAGCCGCCCCGCATCCCGTACATCTCCAACCTCACCGGCACCTGGATCACCGCGGAGCAGGCTACGGACCCGGCGTACTGGAGCCGGCACCTGCGCCAGCCGGTGCGCTTCGAGGAGGGGCTGCGGGAGCTGTGGCGGTCGTCGGAGGGCGTGTTGCTGGAAGCCGGGCCGGGGAGGACATTGACCGCGCTGGCCGGCCGGCATCCAGACCGTCCCTCCGAACGGGAGGTCCTGCCGTCCCTGGGGGACCCCCGGGAATCGGGCTCGGACCTCCGGCATCTCCTGACGACCCTGGGCCGGCTCTGGCTCGCCGGTGTGAACGTGGACTGGCCGGCCTTCTACGCCGGGGAGTGCCGGCGCCGGATCCCCCTGCCGACCTACCCCTTCGAGGGCCAGCGGTACTGGATCGAGGCGGGAAACGGCGGGGGGCATTCCCCGGCTCTCTCCGCGGCGCGCGCGCTGGAAGAAGCGGCTGGATCCTGGCAGGGCGGCCTCCCGCGCCTCGAAGGCGCATGGCTGGTGACCGGCGGGCCGGCCGCCCGGTCTCTCGCCGCGGAGATCGCCCGGTCTCTCTCCCAGGGGATGCGCGTCGCCCTCGCCGGGGGGCTGGCGGAGCTCCGGACCGATCCGCGGGCCGAGGCTCCGCGCCTCCGGGAGCTCGAAGAGGAGCTCGGACGCGCGATGAGTGTCGAGTGGATGAGCGACCGCGAGGGGCTGGAGGCGGCGCTCGACTGGCTCTGCTGCAGCCTGGTGCTCGACTACTTCCAGCGCGGCGGCGTTCCGGTCGCGCCTGGCCAGGTCTGGCACGAGGAGGAGCTGCGCCGAACCCTGCGGATCGCCCCCGGCTTCCACCGTTTCCTCGACCGCCTTCTCGCTGTCCTCCTTGAGGGCGGGCTGCTGTCCGCGGACGGCCCGTCCCTCCTGGTCCTCCCCGCCGTGGCCGAGGTCGAGCCGGCGGAGATCCTGGAGGCCACCCTTTCCCGGCGGTATCCCGAGTACGCGGGGCTGGTCCGGCTCCTCACCGGCTGCGTCCGCCGTTATGGCGAGACCCTGAGCGGCGACATCCCCGCCATCGAAGTGCTCTATCCCCAGGGGAAGCGCTCCACGGCGCTCGACGAGGACGACTCGCCGCGCGCCCGGCAGGGGCTCTACATCGAGCTGCTCTGCCGCTTCCTCGTACGGCTGGCCGACGACCACCCCGACCGCGAGCTGCGCATCCTGGAGGTCGGGGCCGGCACGGGCGTTCTCACCCGCGCCGTGCTCGCCGCGCTCGCCGGCCATCGCGTCTCCTACACCTTCACGGACATCGGCAGGACGTTCGTCCGTGCCGCTGAGCTCGAAGCCGAGCGCCAGAGCAGGAGCGACATGAGCTTCCGGGTGCTCGACATCTCCGCCGATCCCGTGCGGCAGGGTTTTGCGGAAGGGGCCTATGACGCGGTCTTGGGCTTCAACGTCGTGCACGCGACGGCCGATCTCGGAGAGAGCGTCGGCCATCTGCAACGGCTCCTGGTGCCCGGCGGGGTCCTGGCCCTCGTCGAGCCAGTCAAGCCGGCACCCTGGATCGACCTGATCTGGGGGCTGGCGGACGGCTGGTGGTCGTTCACCGATCAAGAGATCCGGCAGCTCTCGCCTCTGGTCGACCTGGATACCTGGGAGCGCACGCTGCGCGCCCAGGGACTCGAGAGCGTCGTCGGTTTTCCGGAGGAGGCCGAGCGCAGCCGTCGCGACTTCGGCCTGATCCTCGGCCGGAAGAGCGCCGCTCCGGCAGAGGAGCCCAGGGACGCACCCCTAGTCCTCGCATCCCAGGGTCTCGGCGCCGCCGTCCGGGAAGCCCGCCAACGGCTCGGCGCCCTTCATGGGGTGCTCTCTGTGGACCCCGGCGCCGCGGATCTCGGAGACTTGGCCGCCCTGGTGGAGCAGCCCGGGCTGGAGGTCGTGGCGGTCTCCTCCCGCCCTGCCGGGAGCGCTGGCAAGGCGGTGGAGGCGTTTCTCGCGACGCTGGCCGCGCAGCCGGACAGCCGACTGCGGCTCGTCCGCTGGGAGGAGAGCTCCTCCGCGCCCGAGATCACGCCCGCCGCGAAGCCCGCGCCCTCCCCGGGGAGCGTGATCGAGATCCGGATCGCCGAGATCTGGCGAGATCTGCTCGGCACCCCCCTGGGGCTGCACGACAACTTCTTCGAGAAGGGGGCGGACTCCCTGGCGATGCTGAGCCTCACCGCGAGGATCCGGGACACCTGGCGGGTCGACCTGCCGCTCCGGCTCGTCCTGGAGGCGCCGACCGTGGCGCAACTGGCGGCCAAGGTCGGCGCAGAGCTAGACCGCCGTGTCCGGAAGACCTCCCAGAGACTCGTCGAGATTCAACCCGGTCACCCGGAAAAGGTGCCGTTCTTCACCGTCCATGCCGCGGGCGGCAACGTCCTTTGCTACTACAATCTGGCCCGGCATCTGGGGTCCGACCGGCCGGTCTATGCGCTGCAGGCGCCCGGAGTCGAGCAGGGAGAGGAGGAGGTCTTCACCCGGCTCGAAGATCTAGCAACCCACCACGTCTCCGCCCTCCGCACCCTCCGGCCGCACGGCCCCTACCTGCTGGGCGGGTGGTCCGCGGGTGGGACCATCGCCTTCGAGATGGCGCAGCAGCTCCAGCGGATGGGGGAGGAGGTCCTGCTCGTGGCCCTGATGGACACCTACGCGCCGCAGGTGAGCGAGGGCTTCGACGAGCTCCAGATGCTGCTTTGGCAAGCCTGGAGGTTCAACCTCAGCATGACGCCCGAGGACTTCGCCGGCCTGCCCGATCTCGATGCCGGTCTCGACCGGGTTGTCGACCTCGCGATGGAGCGAGGGGCCATCCCCCCGGCCTTCGGGCGCGACCAGGCCCGGCGCCTGCTGGTGGTCGAGATGGCCAACCTGCAAGCGATCCTGGACTATCGGGCCGAGCCCTATCCAGGGCGGTTGAGCTACTTCCGCTGTACCGAGGGAACGGACTTCGGCGAGTTCATACGCCTCTTCCCGCGCATCAACGAGATGGACCATGCCGCCGGCTGGACCCAGTTCTCCTCCCGTTCGATGCCTGTCTTCGACATTCCGGGCGACCACAGCGCCCTCATGGACGAGCCCGCCGTCGGTATCCTGGCGCGGCACCTCGGGGAATGCTTCGCGGAGGTGGAGCGGGAACCCCTGGTCGAGCTGCGGATGGAAGAGTCGACGTGAGCCTCTCACTACGTCCATAAATCTTGACGAAATTTTTAATAACTTAATATAGAAACGCGACCACTTCAGCCTGCTGCAGGCACCGCACTAACCCGAACGAAGCACCCAGTAAGAGGAGATCTCATGGATCATCAACCAAGGAATATCGCACGCACCTCCTTGGAGCTTCTCATTTTCTTGGCGAGGCAGGCCCAGATGGCACTTAGGGGTTTTTCCAACCTCCTGAGCCACCGACACGCGGTGCGGTACCTTTATCGACCTCGGGAGGATGACCTGTTCATCGTGTCCTATCCCAAGTCGGGTACCACGCTGATGCAGATGATGCTCTATCAGATGACTTCAGAGGGAAGCATGGAGATCCCGCACATCGATTGCGTCGCTCCTTGGATTGAGCTCTGGCTCCTTCGCGACAGGGCCGACGTGTTGGAATCTCTGCCCTCGCCTAGATTCTTCAAGAGTCACCTCCTGTATGATCAGATTCCGAAAGGCCGAAAAATCATTTATCTTGTGCGAGACGTCCGGGATGTCGCCGTTTCCTCCTACCATCACTTCTGTCTGGTCACGGGCAAACAACCGCCTTTGGATCAGTACATCGACGGTTTTCTTCAGGGGAAGAGTCCCCTCTTTGGTTCCTGGTTCGAGCACACGAGATCCTGGCTGCCGCACCGAAATGACAGTAACGTTCTTTTGTTGAAGTACGAAGATATAATTTCCGACCTCCCGGGCACGGTCCAAGCCGTTTCTCAATTCTGGGGTGTTCCGGTCGCTCCGGAGGATCTTCCTCGAATCCTGGAGCGCTGTGGAATCAATTTCATGAGGCAACACAACAGCAAATTTGATCCCCGCCTGGAGTCTCAGATGGACTGGTTGGGGCGAGAGTTCATCCGCAAGGGGACCCAGGGCGAGGGACGAAGCGTGTTCAGCCCTGAGCAGAATAAGACGCTGAGCCACCGCCTCGAGAAGCTGGCCGGTAAGCTTGGAAGCTCCAAGGGCGATGATTTGTCACAGATTCTCTGGCCGGACCTGGAGCTTGGAGGAGCAGACAGCCGGTTGGAGGGCCTCAGCCACGGACAAGAGAGGCGTTAATTCGGCGTAGTCGAGAAATGGTTGCCCGGAGATGGGTGCCAACCCGCCAGGGCGCCCGAGGGCCTGGGTGCCAGCGGCACCGCATCTTCCCGTGGTGAGCGACGCGAGCCTGGGTCG
>DATEIO010001003.1:0-3722 GCA_035278895.1 Thermoanaerobaculia bacterium
CAGAGAGTGCTTGCGTGAGACGCGTCATGGTAGAGCCCCCCTGACGAAGTATACGGAAGCCTGCCCGGCGGCGTCTCTCAATCGGGATCTTCGATCGGCGCCGTCCAGATCTCCTCCCGGCCGCCGCTGCGGCGGTCGGTCCAGGAGGGAAAGAAGAGCCCCCGGAATCCCGAGAGGCCGTTGTAATCCCCGAACTGATTGCCCACCTCGGCGCCGCGGACGCTCTCGTCCGTGGGCGCGGTGGTCACCCGGAGCGGGGCCGACCAGGTGGCGCCGTCGTCCGCCGAGGACTGGTACCAGAGATGGACCTTGCGCCGGGCCGGATCGCCTGCCGTGTCGTAGTAGATGACCGCGACCTTGCCCGTGGCCTCGTCGACCGCGAGCGCCTGGTTGAACTGATCGTTCACCTGGGCCTGATCGTTGATCTTGCGCACGGGCTCCCACGTGCGGCCGCCGTCGGTCGAGCGGGTGAACCAGATGCGGGTCTTGCAGGCCGTGGCCGGGGTGGCGGCCGCCCCGATCTTGCACCCGGCGACGTTCAGGTCGGTCCACGCGGCGTAGACCAGGTTCCTGACGCCGCTCCGAAAGGCTCCCCCCGAGACGTAGATCAGGGCCCGGCGCCGGCTCTGGGCCGGGATGCCGATGTCGAAGGCTTCGATCGTGGTGGCGATCGTGACGGGCCGGGTGTAGCTCACTCCGCCGTTGTTCGAGCGGACGGCCTGGATCGCCCGCGTCTGGGTGTTGGGCCAGAAGGCGAAGACGGTCCCGGCGGAGTTGGTCTTGACGTCCGCCCCGATGCCTACGCCGGGCTGTTTGCGGCTCACGAGGACCGGGGGCTCCCAGGCACCGCCGGGCCGGCGCCGGCTCAGGTAGACCGGGCCGGAGTTGTGCCAGATGGCGTAGAGGGTGTCCTTGTACGGCGAGCCCGCGGCGTGGTCCACCCAGACCATCTGCTTGTCGACGCCCTTCTGGTCGCCGGAGACGGTCCCATCGAGCGTCCAGGTCGCGCCGCCGTCTTTCGAGCGGTAGGCGCGGATGCGCGTCGTGCTCCCGCTCGCGCTGACCCCGATGGTGGTCGCCCACGCCGTGCCGTCGGACGTCCAGTCCACGGTGGGATCGGTATGGAAGGCGTCGCCCGGAGCGAGCGGCAGCGTCGTCCGCCCCCAGGTGGCGCCGCCGTCGAACGAGTAGTACTGCATCTGGAGGCCGCTGCCCACGATGTTGTTCGAGGCGGCCACGATCTTTTGAGGGTCCCAGGGGTTGACCCGGATGTCCGACTCGCTCCGCGGATTCGCGGCCGGGCCCGAGATCCGCGTGTTCGCGCTCGTCTCCGCCGCTTTCTGGCGGGGCACGAGGTCCGGCTCCGGCCGGCCGGGCACGAGGTCGGGGTGTGTGACCATCCACTCGTGGATTTCTTTCAGGATCAGGGGGTATCCGCCCGCCGGATCTTTTCCCGTGTAGCGTCCCTGGGGATGGGCCTTGCGCCAGAGCACCTTGAGCCAGGGCGGCACCCGCTCGTCCTCCCGCCGCTCCTCTGGACGAAGCTTCTCGAAGTCCTGGTGGGTTTTGACGAGCGCCTCCAAGGCGCTGCCCGGAGGGACGCGGTCGGCTGCGAGCTGCCGCCCGGTGCTCAGCCCCAGGGCCGGCAAGGCGAGCAGCAGCGCGGCCGCGGGGGCCAGCCTGCGCATGCATCTGCTCCTTTGCGGAGGCCCCCGCAACCGGTAAGCCCCGCAACGTCGGTCGTGTCCACGCGTTGACTTGTGGAGCTTAGCATGAATTATGTACGTGTCTCTATAAATCCCCCTCCAAAGGGTGGCCCTCTCCAATGCTCCCGGGTGGCGCTTTCCGCGCGGGCAGCTCGTAGAGTTTGGTTTCAGGAGGGAACGAACATGCTCGCCGAGCTCCTCATCGAAACCAAGGCCGACACCGCCCCCGAAACCACTTTCCTCGACCGGCTGAGCCAGGCCGCCGCCATCGTCCGCAAGCGCTATCCGGGCGCACAGCTCCTGGAGGCCGACATCGACCTCGAGCGTTTCGCGTGCGGCTGGAGATTCGTCTTCGACGTTCCCGCCGCCGGCTTCCGGGACACCCACTCGACGGCCGTCCTCTGCCACGACGGCACCCGCTTCCAGATGCCGCCCCAGCTCATCGAGGAGCCCTGGCCGAGCGACCAGCCCATCCCCCTGCCGATCGAGATGGACGTCGAGGAGGCGGAAGACCTGGCGATGCGGGCCGGCTACAGCGGAGCCGTGACGGGCATCAGCCTGCGCTGGGTGCTCTTCCCCGGCATCGAGGAGCCGCACTACATTCTCACCATCCCGGAGAGGGACGTGCTTGTGTTCGTGGGGGTTTACACCCGGAAGGTGTCGGTGGGGCCTTTGACGGTGTGAGCCCTGCCCAGGACGAGCGCGGACGAACACGGGCCTTCACGGACAGGCCTTGGGAGTCCGTGGAAGTCCCTGCTCGTCCGTGTCAGTCCTGGAGCGCGAGATCCGCCGGCAGGCGCCAATCCTCCCGGCGAAGCCTCCCCCACCCGAAGCCCGCCACCAGCTCCTCCGGCCGGCAAGGCTCGGGGCGGTCCAGCAGGCCGAGCGAGAAGGCGAGGTACCCCACGAGCGCCTCGGGACGGACCCCGGCTTCCCGCAGCGAGCGCAGGGTGAGCCCCTGATCCCTTTTCGAAAGCTTTTCTCCCTGGGCGCTCACGACGAGCGGCACGTGCGCGTAAGCGGGCGGTGCTCCCCCCAGGGCTTCCAGGAGCTGGATCTGCCGGGCGGTCGAGGCGAGGAGGTCCGCGCCTCTCACGACGTCGTCGATCCCCATGAGGAGATCGTCCACCACCACGGCGAGCTGGTAGGCGTAGAGGCCGTCCCGCCGCTTGAGCACGAAGTCTCCCACGGCCAGGTCCACCCTTTCGGTGACCGGGCCGCAGACACGGTCCACGAAGGTGACGGGGTTTTCCTCCACGCGGAAGCGGAGAGCCGCGTCCGGCGGGGGAGCGGCGAACCAGCCAGGGTCGACGTCCCGGGGACGGAGAAAGGCGGGGTAGGGCGCTTCTTCGCCGCCGTGGGGGGCGGAGGCCACGGCCTGGAGGTCCTTGCGGGAGAGGCGGCAGGGGAAGAGACGGCCGGCGTGGGCGAGCTCGCGGAGCGCGTCCTCGTAGAGGCCTGAGCGCTCGGACTGCACGTAGGGCGCGTGCGGCCCGCCCACGTCCGGCCCCTCGTCCCAGTCGAGCCCGAGCCAGAGGAGGTCCTCCCGCTGCGCGCCGGCCATGCCGGGCACGACGCGGGGCGGGTCCAGATCCTCCACGCGGTAGACGAACGTTCCGCCCCGGCTGCGCACGGAAAGCCAGGCGGCGAGGGCCGTGCGCGCGTTGCCCACGTGGATCGGTCCGGTGGGGGACGGAGCGTAGCGGCCGCGGGGAGGCATCGAATCAACGGTACAATGAAAGCCGACCTTCTCGCTTTCTGGAGGAGCCGAATGCGTTGGTGGCAAGCCCTCGCGGCGTTTCCGTTGACGTTTGCATTGGCCGGGACGCAGGCGCAGGCTGCGCCGCAAGCTGCTCCGCGCGAGCTTTCGGAGGCCGAGATCGCCGCCGTCCAGCTCGCGACGGCCTACCTGGACCGCGGACCGCTGGCCTGGTGGGAGCGGCTGGCGGCGGACTCTCCGCTGCGCCAGCTCGACCGCCAGGAGGCGCTCGCCGAGATCGCCGTCCGCCTGGGTCC
>DATEIO010001004.1:0-3475 GCA_035278895.1 Thermoanaerobaculia bacterium
GCGCGGAGATCGAGCCCCGGCTTTCCGTCCTCCTCCCCTTCCTCTGGAAACAGGACCTCGCGCAGATCGAGCCCGAGGAGCGGTGCGAGCCGCTCCGCGCAGTCGTCGAGCCGCGCGCGGAACCCGGCGTCGTCCCGGTAGAGCCCGCGGGCCATGCCGGCGTATTCGGTCCCCAGGCCGGGAAAGAGGAAGGCGACCTGGGGATCGACGGCGGCGGTGCCGGTGAGCAGCCGGCGCGGATCGCGCCTCTCCAGGACCTCGACGGCGTCCTGGACATCGCGGACGGCCAGCATGCGGCGATGGGAGAACGCGCGGCGCCCGACCTGGAGGGTGTAGGCGACGTCTCCCAGATTCGCCTGGAAGTCCGGCGCTTGCAGATGATCCAGCAGCCGGCTCGTCGCCGACTCGAGCGCCGTCTCCGTGCGCGCCGAGAGCACCAGCAGGCTCCACGGCGGCGCCGCGGACGCGGGCCCGGGAGCCGGCGGCTCCTCCAGGATCACATGTGCGTTCACCCCGCCGATCGCGAAGGCGCTCACCCCGGCCCGCCGCGGCCAGCCCTGCGGACGCCACGGCCGGCACTCGGTGTTGACGTAGAACGGGCTCGCCGCGAAATCGATGCGCGGGTTGGGCGTCTCGAAGTGGAGGCTGGGTGGCAGGACTCCGTGCTCCACCGCCAGGATGGTCTTGATCAGGCCCGCCACGCCCGCCGCGGCGTCGAGATGGCCGATGTTGGTCTTGATCGAGCCCAATCCACAGAAACCCCGTTCTTGCGTCGAGGCCGCGAACACCTCGGAGAGAGCGGCGACCTCCACCGTATCCCCCAGGGGGGTGCCGGTGCCGTGCGTCTCGACGTAGGTGATCGACTCGGCGGGCACCCCCGCGATGGTCTGGGCCGTCGCGATCACCTCGAGCTGGCCCTCCGGGGACGGCGCGGTGAAGCTCATCTTGAACCCGCCGTCGTTGTTGGTCGCGAAGCCGCGGATCACGGCGTGGATCGTGTCCCCGTCGGCCACGGCGTCCGCCAGCCGCTTGAGGACCACCACGCCGGCGCCGCTCCCCTCCACCGTGCCGCGCGCCTCGGCGTCGAAGGCGCGGCAGTGGCCGTCCGGCGACATCACGGCGTCCAGCGCCAGATAGCCCAGCCCGTGCGGAACGGCCACGGTCACGCCGCCGGCCAGCACCATGTCGCACTGGAACTGGAGCAGGCTCTGGCAGGCCATGCACGTCGCCACGAGGGAGGTCGAGCAGGCGCTCTGCACGGTGACGCTCGGCCCCCGCAGATCGAGCTTGTACGCCACCAGCGAGGTCAGAAAGTTGTTGTCGTTCAGAATGCGGATCTGGAGGGGTCCGGCGTTCTGGATCAGGTCGGGATGGGAGAGGAGGTTGCGGATCAGGTAGCCGCTCATCCCCATGCCGGCGAAGACGCCGATCGAGCCGGGCCAGGTCCGGGTGTCGTAGCCCGCGTTCTCCAGAGCCTCCCAGCAGCACTCGAGAAAGATCCTGTGCTGCGGATCCATCAGCTCCGCCTCGCGCGCGCTGAAGTCGAAAAAGCCGGCGTCGAAATGCTCTACGTCGCGCAGGGGGGCGCCCGCCCGGACGTAGCGCGGGTCGTCGAGCAGCGCCGGGGCGACTCCCGCGGCGGCCAGCTCCTCGCGGGAGTAGAAGCGGACCGATTCGACTCCGCCGCACAGGTTGCGCCAGAGCTCCCCCAGGTCGTCGGCGCCGGGGAAACGTCCGGCCATGCCGACGACGGCGATCCCTTCGAGGGGGCCGCTCTCCGGATCCTTCTCGCTCATCTCGGGCTTCCTTCTCCAGGTCTCACCGTCCGGGTCTCCTCTGCTGGCTCGCACGCCGCCGCCGCAGCTCCTCGGCCGCCTGTCGCTGGCGGTCGAGGGTCCTCCCCTCGCCCGCCACCACCGCGATCGGGGCCCGGGCCGGAGCCGGACGCGCCTCGGCCTCCGCGGCCGGCTGGCGGCCCCCGGCTTCCATCGCCTCGGCAAGGCTCCGGATGGTCGGGTGGCGGAACATCTCGACGATCGGGATCTCGCGGTGGAACGCCTCGCGCAGCCGCGCCTCGATCTCGACGAGCAGCAGCGAGCTCCCGCCCAGCTCGAAGAAGTTGTCGTGGACGCCGATGCGCTCGTGCCCGAGCACCTCCTGCCAGATCGCGGCGAGCGTCTTCTCGACCGGCGTCCGCGGCGCCGCGTAGTCGCTGTCCAGGCGCGGCCGGCCGGCCTCCGGCGCGGGCAGGGCCCGGCGGTCGACCTTGCCGTTCTGGTTGAGCGGCAGGGCGGCGAGCGGGACAAAGACGGCGGGGATCATGGCCTCGGGCAGCCGCTCGGCCAGGAACCGCCGCAGCTCGCTCGCGGAGGGACCTCCGGCCGGGCCGCCCGCCACCGGAACCAGCCAGGCGATGAGCTGCCGGCCTCCCGGTCCCCTGTCGCGAGCATCGCGGACGGCGGCGACGGCCTGCGCCACCTCCGGATGCGCGCGGAGCGCCTCCTCGATCTCCCCGAGCTCGATGCGCACTCCGCGCACCTTGACCTGGTGGTCCGACCGGCCGAGGTAATCCACGCTGCCGTCCCTGCGGTGGCGCGCCAGGTCGCCCGTCCGGTAGAGGCGGCCGCCCGGGCGGCTCCCCAGCGGGTCGGGAAGGAAGCGCTCGGCGGTGAGATCGGGCCGCCGCCAGTACCCCAGGGCCACCCCGTCGCCGCCGAGGAAGATCTCGCCGCGGGCTCCCGGCGGAACGGGCTCTAGAGAGGCATCCAGCAGGTAGGCCTCGGTGTTTCCCAACGGCCGTCCGATCGGCGGCCTCTCCTCCCCGGGCTCGATCCGCTGGCCGAGCGAGTAGACCGTGGTCTCGGTGGGGCCGTAGAGATTGTGGACCTCGCCGGCCACCGTGGCCGTGAGGCGATCCGCCAGCGGCCCGGGCAGGGCCTCGCCGCCGAGCAGCAGATGGGAGAGCGGCGCGAGGCTCCGCAACCGCTCCGGGATCGCGGCCAGCATGCCGGCCATCGACGGTGTGCACTGGAAGTGCGACACGCCGTGGCGGGCGATCTGCTCCGCCACGTCCAGGCCATCGTGGATCACGACCTTGAAGCCGCGGGTCAAGGTCCACAACAGCTCGACCACCGAGATGTCGAAACCGATGATGGTCACCGCGAGCCACACGCCTGGCCCCCGCGGCCGAAGCTCCGCATCCATCGCTGCGAAGAGATTGCACACGTTCGCATGGCTGACCACGACGCCCTTGGGAACGCCCGTCGAGCCCGAGGTATAGAGGATGTAGGCCGGCGACGCCGCGGGAACCCGGGGCAGCGGCGCAACGGCCTCCCCCGGTGCTTCGGGAGAGAGGGTCCGAGGATGCAGCAGCGCGGCACGGGACCCTTCCGACGCGATCAGCGCCGTGGCCTGCGAGTCTTCCAGCATCGCCGCGAGCCGCGCCTGCGGATAGGCCGGATCGAGCGGCACGTAC
>DATEIO010001005.1:0-5606 GCA_035278895.1 Thermoanaerobaculia bacterium
GTCGTCGAGATAAGAGATCCTGAGATCCTCTTCTTCGACGTTTTGCCTCTGCCGCTCGATGGCTCGGATTCCGAAGCGGAGCTCCTTTTCTGCCAGCGCCTCCTCTCCGCGGGCCAGCCAAGCACGAGCGCGGGACCGGTAAAGGTCCGAAAGCACGGCTCCCGGGGCAGAATCGCCGTAGTAGGCCAGGGCTTCGTCGAGCTGGCGAAGGGCCTGATCAGGATCGCTCGTGAGGGAAAGCTCGGCCTCGGCTTGGAGAAATTGAGCCCACATCGGACGGCGAAAGCTTTCATCACCGACTTTCGCCAAAGCTTCCCGGGCCTGAGAGAGGTCTCGAACGGCCTCGTCTTCCCTTCCCAATCTGTACTGGAGGGGGCTCCGCCGTAGCAATGCGAAGGCGACATCTTCCGGCCTGCCGGACGCCAAGGCTCCCCGTACTGCCTCATCCTGGAAAACCATTGCGCTCTCCAACTCGCCCAACTCGAGAGCGCCTTCCGCGGCTTCAAGCCAGAGCGGCTGAAGAGCCTGGAAGTCCCGCAACCGCACCGTCGCACCAAGAGCAGAATACAGAGATCTCCAAGCTTTTCTACTGTCTCCCAGGAGCCTCAACTGCTCAGCGATGCGGTTATGCAAAGCCCCGATCCGACCTTCTTCGCCAGTTCTCTCGAATTGGCTCAAGGCCTCGCGATAAAGGGTCAAGCAACCTGTGGCATCACCACTGCTTCCTCGAACGAGCCCCGCCAGCCAGAAAACTCGGCCCAGAAGGTTCGGGAAACTTCCGTTGTGCGGATCGCGAGCCAGGAGATCAAGAAGATCAAGTGCTGCAGAAAGATCGCGTGATCGATACCGGCATGTCGAGAGGGACAGCTCGGCCAAAGCCGCGAAGGGAGATTTCGCGCTACGGAGCAGTTGGCTCGCATGCTGGAAGCGGGTTGCCGCCGTTGCGGTCCTCCGTGCCGTCAGCAACGCAAGCCCCTCTTTATAAGCTCTGTGCCCCTCGACCAGAGCACGAACCCGATCGGAGTGCTCCCCGTCCGCAACCGCTGCTTCAATCACGGCAGCGGATTCTTCCAGCAGCGAATCGCCCCCCACAACGGCCAGGGCTCGGCCGATCGTTCGGACCGCGCGAAGCGTGCGGGCTGCATCTTCGGATCTCCCTGCGGCCTGGTGGTCCGCCCAAAGAGCTAGCAGCTCTTGCTCTGCAAAGGCCCGGACCGGTTCCTGAAAACGCTCGACGAGCTCCCGGACCGTTGAAAAGTCACCGCGCTCGCCGGCGGCCAGGAGCTGCGGCTTCTGCTCGCTCCAGAGATCCGCGGGCTGTTGCAGCACGAGCCCCGCGAAGTGTCCAAGAGCCTCATCCGCCCATTCGGACGTGGAGTCCAGGCGGAGATAGTCGCGCCAGGCCTTCTTTGCCGCGGGCAGATACAGTTTTTCGAGCGCCAAGGCATGATTGAAACGCGCCTCGGGCAGGCGTCCGTCCAGATCGACGGCCCGTTGCGCCGTTGCGAGCGCGGGGAGAAGGCTCGTGGGCTCGCCTCTCTCTTGGGCGTGAGCCAGGTAGGCGGCGGCCAGGTCGCTCCGCAGCCGCGCGTCGTGCGGCGAGAGGCGAACGGCCTCTTCAAGCATGGCAACGGCCTCCTCCGCTCCCCCACTCTCGAAAAGATCTGCGACCCCGAGAAGGTGGAGCTTGGCCGGAGAGGGCTCCTTGCTGCGTTGCGCATCCCGGATCAGATTCCGGAGCCCAGGGCTGATCGAGCCACCCCGCATGCCCGGCTCGGAGGGGCTCCCCCGAGGAGGAGGTTTTTCGGGCGGAGTGAACAGAGCGTAGGAGAAACCACCGGTCAGACGAGCCTCGACGGGCCGCCAAGAGCCTACGACTATGGCCAGAGGAGACTGGCTGGTCGAGCTCGGGAAGGCCCCGGCCCCCTCCTGCAGAAGCAAGACGAAGACCGCCAGGATGCGGACGGCAAGCCCAGGCCAGCGAGACAAGTGGGAGGAACGCGTACTGATCTCCCGGAACGAACCACCCTTCCTTCCGTCGATAAGCTGTGAGTCTAGCACCTGCCGGCAGCAGGTTCGGCGAAAGGTTTTCGGTCTGTGAGTTGCGCATCCTCGTCTGCCGCTCCGTTGTGTCCCGCCTTGGTTGGACGGACACTCCCGGAGGTTTCCACACCTCCTCGCCGGTCGCCGGAGACGAGGTAGAGGCAGCGGGAGAAGGCTAGGTCTTGCCGCCGGATTTCGTCTCGATCCAGTAGTCGAGGGCCACCGCCATCCCCTTCCGGTGCGGGAGCGTGAGCCCGATCAGGGCGACCGCGGCCACGGAGACGACGAGCTGGCCGATCCAGACCACCCGCGGGCGGATCAGGAAGAGGGCGACGAGGAGGATGCCCGTCAACGCCCCTGTGCTCATGTACATGAAGAACCAGGTGTCGCCCGTGCGCTTCTCGTAGGTGAGGCCGCAGACCGGGCAGGTCTCCCGGAGCCGGTTCCAGCCGGCGAAGAGAGGCCCCTCTCCGCAGCGGGGGCACCGTTGGCGAAAGCCCCGGCGCAGGGCTTCCTTCAAAGTAAGAGGAGCTTTCACACTCTCATCTTACCGGGAGCTGTGTAGACTTTTCGCGATGCGAAGCCGCTCTCCTTTGTGGTCCGACCGCCTGCCCGAGATGCGGCGCCACCGGATCGCCGAGCGGCTGCAGTCGGTGCTGCCTCCCCCACGCTCCGGCTCCCGGGGGTCGAAAACCCCGCTGCGCCCTCCCGGCCGGGTCACTCCCTCGCCGGAGGCGGTCGCGGAAGAGCTGCGGGGGGAGCCCGGCTTCGCCTGGCTCGACGGCGGCGCGGAGGACCACCGGCTCTTCGTCCGGCCCCGGGCAACCCTCTCCGTGCGCAACCGGCGGGCCACGGTCTCGGGCCCCGGCGGCCGGATCGAATTCGGCGCGGGCGGATTCGATCTCCTGGAGGCGGCGCTCGCGGCCTGGGAGGACGGCGGTGCGGGTGCCGTGCTCGTGGGGTTCTTCGGCTACGAGCTGGCGGGCGAGCTCGAAAAGCTCTCCGCTCCCCCGCCGGACGATCTGGGCCTGCCGGACCTCCATCTCGCTCTCTACGACTCCGCCCTGCGGTGGGACGGCCGGGCCTGGACGCTCGAAGGCACGGACGCCTGGACGGATGGAGGAAACCCGGTGGTCGAGGCCGAGCGCCGGTTGGCGGCCGCCTCTCGCCGGCTGGCCGCGGAGCCCACCGCGGGACGCCTCGGAACGGGCCCGGTGGTCAGCCTTCCCCACCGGGGCGGCTTCGAGGCGGCGGTCTCCCGGGTGGTCGAGCGCATCGGCACCGGGGAGATCTTCCAGATGAACCTCTGCCGGCGGCTCGAGGCCGCGCTCTCTCCCGAGGAGATCTGGCCCCTCTACCGCCGCCTGCGCGCCGCGAGCCCGGCGGATCATGGCGCGTTCCTGGACCTGGGACGGGACCGGGCCGTGCTGTCGATCTCCCCGGAGCTCTTTCTCGCGGTGCGGGATGGCGTTGTCGAGACCCGGCCTATCAAGGGCACCCGGCCGCGCGGCGGAACCCCCCGGGAAGACCGGGCCCTCGCCCGGGAGCTCCTGGAGAGCGAGAAGGACCGGGCGGAGCTCACCATGATCGTGGACGTGGCGAGGAACGACCTCGGCCGCGTCTCCGAGATCGGGAGCGTCGAAGTGGTCCGCCACGCGGAGCTCCTGACGCTGCCCACGGTCCATCACACGGTCTCCACGGTCCGCGGGCGGCTCCGGGCCGGAACGGGGCCGGCCGGCCTGCTGCGCGCCTCCTTCCCTCCGGCCTCGATCACCGGCGCGCCCAAGATCCGGGCCATGGCCGTGATCGCCGAAGAGGAGGAGCGCCGGCGGGGACCGGCCATGGGGGCCGTCGGCTGGATCTCGCTGGCCGGAGACCTCGAGCTGTCGGTCGCCATCCGGACCGCCGTGGCCGCCCGGGGGCGCGTGGCCTACCACGCGGGATGCGGCATTGTGGCGGATTCAGACCCGGAGCTCGAATTCGCGGAGAGCGCGGCCAAGGCGCGGGCCTTCCTGACCGCGCTCTCCGCCGAGGAGACCGGATGAGCCTCGCCTTCTGGAACGGACGCCTGACCGCGCTCTCCGAGGTGCGGATCGATCCCTCCGATTCGGGCTTCCTCTTCGGCCACGGCCTCTTCGAGACTCTGCGGGTGGACGGCAGCCGGGCTCGGGACGTTCCCGCACATTTGGAACGGCTGCTCTCTGGCCTGCGCCGGATCCGAATCGACATCCCCGAGGACGAGGAGGCCCTGGCCGCCGCCGTGGAGGCCGTGGCCCTCGCCGCTCCGCGCCCGGTCGCCCGGATGCGGATCACGGTCACCCAGGGCAGGGATGGCGAGCCGACCCGGCTCATCACCGCGGCCCCCTACGAACCGCCGTCCGCGGACCTCTACCGCGAGGGCGTTCCGGTGCGCCTCCTCCCCCAGTACCGGATCGACTCGGCCGGCCCGCTCGCCGGCTTGAAGGCTTTGGGCTACCAGGCGAACCTCCTGGCCTTGGAGCACGCCCGGAGCCGCGGAGCCTGGGAGGCGCTGCTGGTCAACGAGCGGGAACGGCTCGTCGAGGGCTCCCGGAGCAATGTCGCGCTCGTCTTTGCGGAAGGAGCCTTCACTCCACCCAAGAGCGACGGCTGTCTTCCGGGAACGGTCCGCCGCCGCCTGCTGGAGCGCGGAGCCCTGTCCGAGCGGCCTCTCTCTCCTCAGGATCTGGCCACGGCGAGTGAGGTTCTGCTGATGAACAGCCTGATCGGGGTGCTTCCAGTCTCCCGGATCGACAGCCGGGACGTTCCGGTGGGTCCCGCAGCGGCGCGCCTGCGCGAGGTGTGGGAAGAGATCGGCTAGAGAGAGGGAGCCGGGTGGACCCGCGTGGGGTCCACCCGGAAAAGCCGGACAGGTTACGGGATCAGCAACACGCCACCCGGAGTGGTCTCGGTGACGTTGTCGAGCTGAATGGCGTCATAGCCGACGCTGAAGCGGCCGTCGGCGTCCATCACCGTGGTCACCCACGCCTGGGCCACACCCGGGAACGGATCGCCCGTGATCGTGTGGTTCAGGTTCAGGTACAGCCAGCCGAACTCGTCGGTCACTCCCAGGTCGTCCGCGATCACGTTGCCACCGTCCACGAAGACGCGCTGCGCCTCGAGCGGGAAGCAGGCGTCGGCGCCGCCCAGGGCCGGCGAGACGTTGTCCCCCTGGAAGCAGAGGTCGGTCGGGTTCTCCTGCTCGTCGAACGCCACCACGTCGGTCTGGCCCAGCGGGAACCAGGCCGTCGCGCCGCCGCAGATGAACGGGCCGTTGGCGCCGACCGGAATGGTCTTCGAATCGCGCCACACGATCAGGTCCGTGCCCCCGTCGAACGCCCCGCCGTTGGCGAAGCGCGAGGCGAACGTGGTCGCCAGAGGCTCGCGCTGGTCATTGCCGGCGACCGGGGCGTAGCGGCCGTAGAACGTGTAGTCACCCGTCGCGAACGGGCAGAGCCCCGCGCCGTTGCCCACGTAGCCGTTGTAGCCGTTGCCGGAACAGGCCTCGATGTGGACCAGCGTCTCGCCCTGGGCGAAGTTCTGGT
>DATEIO010001006.1:0-8188 GCA_035278895.1 Thermoanaerobaculia bacterium
TCCCCGCGTGGGGACGACCGTGTATCTGGGAGGCCTGGAACACAACTGGTGGGCGGAGGATCAGAAGAAGAGCTGGTACACCCGGTTCGGCGTGGGCGGCGACTGGGACCAGACCGAGGGGGCGGACGGCACGGTGCTCGAACGCGAGCTCGAATTCTGGGTGAACCTCTCGGGTCCGATGCAGTCCTACTCCATGATCGACGTGGGCCAGCGGGACCGCTTCTGGAACGGCGTGACCTTCGACCAGAAATTCATGAACGTGTTCTTCGAGGCACGTCCCACCGGCTCGCTCTATCTCTCCCTGGGTGGCACGGTGGCCGACACCATCGACTTCGACCACACCCGGGCCGGCACGCTCCTGCGGCTCGACCCGTCGATCGCCTGGAACGTGGGCAAGCGCCTCAAGCTGACGCTCGACCATCACCTGCAGAGGGTGGACATCGACGAGGGCGAGCTCCTGGAGGCCAATCTCTCGCAGCTCGGGGCGGTCTACCAGATCAACATCCGCACCTTCGTGCGGGCGATTTTCCAGTACACGGACCTCACGCGGGACACGGTTCTCTACACCGCCCGGCAGGTGGAGCCGGAGGACGAGGAGCTCTTCACGCAGCTCCTCTTCTCCTACAAGCTGAACCCCCAGACCGTGCTCTTCCTTGGCTACTCCGACAGCCAACTCGGCGGCACGATCCAGGGGGAAACGATCCGGTTGACCCGGACGGACCGCACGCTGTTCTTCAAGGTGGGCTACGCGCTGGTGATGTGAGCGTGGGCAGCCTTGCGTAGGGTGCGCTGTGCGCACGTGGGCTTTCCACCACCCTAAAACGTGCGCACAGCGCACCCTACACGTTGGCTTCTACTCTTTGAACGGCAGCGCCTCTCCCAGCTTCCTCGCCACCCGGTCCTGGATCCAGTGGGGGTCCCACCACTCCACGGGGTTCACGGCCAGCCCCTGGAGGAGCATGGTGAAGTGGAGGTGGTCGCCGCCGGCGAGGCCGGTCTGGCCGGAGCGGCCGATCTCCTGGCCGCGCTCGACCTGCTGGCCTTCCTGGACGCTGATCGACGACAGGTGGCCGTAGAGGCTCTGGAGCCCGTAGCCGTGGTCGATCACCACGGCGTTGCCGTAGATCCCGAAGTAGCGCGCGAGCACCACCTTGCCGCGGTTGCTAGCCCTGATCGCGTCGCGCTCGACGCTCGCCATGTCGAAGCCCAGGTGGTCCTGCTGATCGATCTCCTTGCCCTGGTAGACGTAGGTCCGCCGGTCCGCGAAGGCGGCCGTGATGGCGGCGTTCGACATGGGGAGGAAGGTCTGGTTCCAGAGGAACTCTTTGGCGGACTTGGCGCCCAACTCCTTCAAAGTCTCGGCGTTCTTCTTTCTCAGGTCGCGGTTGATCTGGAGGTAGTTCTGGAGGAGGTCCCCCTTGTCCTCGATCTCGGGCGACTGGGAGAGGATGGCGGGAACGACGCGGTTCAGAAAGGCGTCGTTGACGTCGATCGTGTCGGTCGTGAGCGGCCGGGGGGTGAACTTGTCGACGAAGCCGGCCTCGGCGCGGTTGCCCACCTCGTCCTCGGCGACGAGGCGGATGCGGGAGGCATCAGCCATGTCGTAGGGGATGGCGAAGAGAGTGAAGCGGAGCTGTTTGTCGCCGCCCGGCATGGGGAAGCCGGGGAACCACCAGTCGCCGGACTGGACGCCGTCCTTGATCGTGCCCTCCCCCACGCGGTAGACGACCGCCTCCGAGCCCCCCTGCCGCACGTAGTGGAAGGTCGAGACCACCCCGAGCGACGGCGGCGCCAGGCGGACCGGGAGCTTCACTTCGGCCACGACCGGATCCGGCTGCCGCAGCAGGCTCCCCGCGCGGAAGGCGGTGACGCGGATCGTGGCATCTCCGGCCCGCAGGCCCTTGACCGTGTCACGGCCGATGTCGACCGTCATCTCGGCCGGCGGGGGCGCGCCCCAGAATTTCCATGCGGAGCTCGGCTCGAAGGCCTTCTCCTCGACGGGCTTGACGTCCGATCCCTGGACGACCTCGACCGTGACCTTCTCGACCCGCTGCGGGTCCTCGACGCGGATCTGAACCGGCGTCCGCCGGCCGATGCCGGGCTTGGCGGGCTTGACCTCGACTTTCGGGGTGGCTCCCGTGTAGAACGTGGCGAACGCTCCCACGGCGAGCAGGACCACGGCGAGCACCAGAAGCGTCCGCAGGAAGCACCCCGCGGCTCTCCGACCACCATCACGATCACGAACCATCGACGACCTCTTCTCTGGAGTTTTTGAGACCGCGGCGGGAGACGCCGCACGGCGGGAGGAATAATAACCCTACTTCTTTCCAAACCCTTTCAGAACGTCGCGCTTGTGGGACCAGGCGGAGCGGATCTCGACCAACTCCCCGAGCGAAAAGCCGAGCTCGCTCGCGATCTGGCGGATCTGCGCCTCCTCGGGCGCGGAGATCGAGTCGTCCGCCGCCGAGACGGCGAAGAGGCAGTCCAGGAGCTCCCGGCACTGCTCGCGCGTCGCGACCTCCTTGAATTCGCGGGTCACGAGGAAGCTCTCGGTGCCGCCGGCCAGGCGGTGCTGGGACTTGGCGATCTGCACCGCGAGCACCGCCTGCTCCATCGGCAGGTTGCCCAGGCCTTGAAGGATCTGCTCCATGCGGCGCGTCTCCTCCTCGGAGATGTCGAGGTCGGCGAAGGCCACGCGGGCGAGGATGAAGGCGAAGGCGGCGACGTAGCGGGCCTTCTCGGGCGGGAGCGACTCGAGCTCACGGATGATCTTGCGGACCGTCTCCGTGTCGCCCGTCTCCTCCCGGGCCGTGCCCCGCCGGAATCCGAGCAGGTCAAGAATCGACATGGCGCGGATCGTAGCACGCGGCCCGCTCCGCAGTGAAAAGCAGGCAAGGTTTACAAAAAACGCGCCGCGGACACTCTGGAGAGGCGAGAACAGGGCGAAGAAAAAGAAATCTTCTGGAAAAAGTGACAGACCGGGAATGCAGCCCCGTATACTGGGGTTGGGACGGATGGGCGAAGACCCGACGAGATGAAGGCCCGGGGCCGTGGGAGGCTCTCGGGATGTCTATACAACTTGCATTGGCAACCCCTGGTCGGTTCCGGAGGTGGTGCGCGAGCCCATGAAGACTCCCACGACACGTATGGTCCTAGCCGCAGCCCTGGCGGTCTCCTCCCTCCTCACAGTCTCCGGGCTGCGCAGCGCTCCCCCGTCCAAGGCGGGGTTGGTGATCGAGCCCGACCGGGCCTCCGCGCGTCCCACGCCTCCGCCCAATCTCTACGCGGAAGCCGCTCGGGCTCTGCGGAAGAAGGATTTGCAACAAGCGCGCCAGCATCTCGACCAGGTGGCCCGGGAGCACCCGGACCAGGCGGCCGAGGCCCAGGTGATCGCCGGCCTCTACGCCCATGAGGCCGGAGACGTGAAGCTCGCCCGCGAGCTCCTCCAGACGGCTTCGAATCCGGGCGGCGAGCTCGAGGACTGGCGCCTCCTGGTCCTCGCCCGCGACGCCGCCAGGCAGGACGACCGGGAGACCGCCCGCGCCACCTACGCCCGCCTGATCACCGACTGCCCGAAGTCGAGCCTCCTGCCGCTCGCGTATTTCGAATCCGCCGAGCTGGCCGACGAGATGGGAGAGGAGCGGGCCGCTCTCGACCTGATCGCCGCCGCCCGCAAGGCCGGGGTGGACGGAGAGATGTCCGAGCGGCTCGACAGCCTGGCCTGGTCGATCAGCCGCGAGCTTGACGACCTGGAAGCGCAGCGCGAGGCCGGACGGCGGCTGCTGACCGAGGCGCCGCTCTCGTCCGAAGCCCTGGAGGCCGTGCGCACCTTCCGCGCCTTCGACGACCGGGTGGACTGGAGCCCGCTCCTGTCGACCGCGGACGTGATCCGCCGCGCCCAGTCGTTCCTGGACGACGACCTGCTTCCCGCGGCCCTGACCACGCTCGAAAGCGTGGCCGGTGCGGAGCGCGACTTCCGCTGGCATCTCTTGAAAGCCCGGGCGCTCACCAACGCGCGGCGGGGGGTCGAGGCGCTGTCGGTCCTGAACCTGGTGATCCCCTCCTCCATCGACGAGCGGGCCGGCCTCGAATGGGAGCGGGCCCTGGCCGCGGCGGACGCCGCGACCGTCAAGGGGAGCGGCGGGAGCCTGACCGCGGCCGAGCGGGGGCGGATGCTCGAAGCCTCGCACCGCTATCTGATCAACGTGATCCGCTCCCACGCGAGCCTCGACCTCGAGGCCAAGGCGCTGCGCCGGATCTACGACGACTTCCAGGAGGCCGGCCTGTTCGAGCCCGCGATCGACGCCCTGCGCATCCTGCGCCGGATCGATCCCGCGGACGAGACCGGGGCCTCGGACCTCTGGGAGCAGGGCTGGCGCCTGTACCAGAGCGGCAATCCCTCGGGCGCCGTGGGCGTGTGGAGCGAGATGGAGGAGGTCTACCCCGACCACCGGGAGACCCAGCGGGCGCGCTACTGGAAGGGCCGGGCCCTGGAGGAGCTGGGGCAGCCGGACCGGGCGCGGGCGATCTTCGCCGAGCTCGCGGCCTCGTCCGACACCTCGGACTTCTACTTCCGCCAGGCCCTCTCCCGGCTGGGCGAGCCGCCCGTCCGGGAGAGCACGACCCTCCTCACCCAGGCGGCCACGGCCCCCTGGCCGACCGACCCGGTGCTCCAGAGGACCAAGCGGCTGACCGACCTCGGGCTGGACGACCTGGCGGAGCAGGAGACGGAGCTCGTCTCCGACCGGGCCAACCCACGGGAGCTCCTCGCGCTCAAGGCGATCGTCCTCTGCCGCCAGGGCGAGCAGCGGACGGGTCTGATCCTGCTGCGCGAGGCCTATCCGGCGTTGGGCGGCCCGTACCAGGCGTCGGTCCCCCTGGACGTCCTCCACGCCTACTACCCGCTCGAGTACGCGGACGAGATCCGCGCCCAGGCGGAGCGGACGGGCGTGCCCGCCTCGCTCATCGCCGGCATCATCCGCCAGGAGAGCGCCTTCGACACCCGGGCCACGAGCCCGGTGGGGGCCCGCGGCCTGATGCAGCTCATGCCCGCCACGGCCCGGGAGATGTCGGGCAAGATCGGCATCCCCTACCAGCCGGATCGGCTCTATACGCCCGAGGTGAGCATCCGGCTGGGCAGCGCCTACTTCAAGGAGGTGCTGGACGGCTTCGACGGCAACGTGGAGCTGGCGCTCGCCGGCTACAACGGCGGCCCGAACCGCATCCGCCGGATGTGGAACGAGCAGGGGGAGCAAGCGCGGCTCGACGACTTCCTCGAAAACCTCGGGATCGACGAGTCCCGCAACTACGTCAAGCGCATCCTCGTGCTGTCGGACAGCTACCGGCAGCTCTACCCCTCGCTGGGATGATCCTGTAGGGCGGCCCCATGGGGCTGCCCGGATTTCGGCACCCCCCTTGCAGCCGGCAAGGGGGAGCCATGGCCGCCGCACCCACCGAGGACTCCCGATTCTCCCTGCTCGTCCAGTTCTCCCGCGAGCTGTCGGACTCGCTCGACTTCCGCGAGATCCTCGAAAGCCTCGCCCGCTTCATCGTGCCCACGCTCGCCGACTGCTGCACGCTGGACGTCTTCCATGAGGACGGGAGCGTCGAGCGGGCCGTGGCCCTCCACCGGGACCCTGAAGGCCAGGGGGTTCTGGACGAGCTCTGCCGCCTCTACCCGCCGCGGGTCGGCTCCTCTGCGCTCTCCGGCAAGGTTCTGAGGACGGGCGAGCCGGTCCTGCTTTCCGAGGTGACGGAAGAGGATCTGCGCGCCTCGTCGCGCGACCAGGGGCACTTCGAGCTGATCCGCAAGATCGGCCCGAAGTCCTCTATCCTCCTCCCCCTCGTCGCCCGCGGCCGGGTGCTCGGCTCGGTCGCCTTCTCGGTCCTCTCCGGAGACCGCCGCTACGGCCCGGACGATCTCGTCCTCGCCGAGGAGCTGGGCTACCGGGCGGCGCTCGCCCTGGACAACGCTCGGCTCTACAGCCAGGCCCAGGAGTCGGCCCGGCGCCTCACGGAGAACGCGGCGCTTCTGGACGCCCTCGTGGCGGGCGCCCCCGTGGGGATCTCCTTTCTCGACCGCGACCTCCGCTACCTGCGGATGAACGACGTGATGGCCCGGCTCAACGGCACCGATCCCCTGGCCGTCCTCGGCCGGAATCTGCGCGAGGTGGTCCCCGGCGTCGCCGACCGGGTGGAGCCGTTCTACCGGCGGGTGCTCGAGACCGGCGAGCCGGTGGTCAATCTCGAGGTGAGCGGCGAGACCCCGGCGGCCCCCGGCATGCGGCGCCATTTCCTGGCCAATTACTACCCGATCCGCGCCGCGGAAAAGGGGCCGCCGGTCGGCGTGGGTGCGGCGGTCGTCGAGATCACGGCCAGGAAGCGGGCCGAGGACACGCTCCAGGAGATCAACCAGACCCTCCAGGCGCTGATCCGGGCCAGCCCGCTCGCAATCATGGTCCTGGAGCCTCTGGACGGCTCGGTCCGCCTCTGGAACCCCGCGGCCGAGCGCATCTTCGGCTGGGCCGAGGCCGAGGTGCTCGGCCGGCCCCTCCCGGCCGTGCCCGAAGAGAGGCGGGAGAAGTTCCGCGAGAACCTCGCCCGGAGCCTCTCCGGAGAGATGTACGCAGGCTTCGAGACCTACGGCTTCCGCAAGGACGGCTCGCGGGTGGAGGTGAGCCTCTGGACCTCCGCCGTGCCCGATTCCGCAGGCGTCGTGCGGGTGATGATCCTCGCCGCCGACATCGGCGAGAGGAAGCGCCTGGAGGCGGAGCTCGAGCGCCGCGTGGACGAGCTCGCCGAGGCGGACCAGCGCAAGGACGAGTTCCTGGCCATGCTCGCCCACGAGCTCCGGAACCCCCTGGCCGCCATCTCGAACGCCGGCCACGTCCTGGGCGCCCGGCCTTCGCGAGATCCGCGCTCGGAGGAGCTCCTGGCGGTCATCGGCCGGCAGATCCGCCACCTCTCGCGCCTGGTCGACGACCTTCTGGACGTCTCCCGCTTCACCCACGGCCGGATCGCGCTCCGGAAACGCCGGATCGAGCTTAAGCCGGTGGTGGCGGGGGCGGTCGAGACGGCGCGGCCGCTCCTCGAGGCGCGCAGCCACGACCTCGCCGTGTCCCTCCCCGGCGAGCCGCTGTGGATCGAGGCCGACGCCACCCGGATCGAGCAGGTCCTCGCGAACCTCCTGGCCAACGCCGCCAAGTTCACGGACCCGGGCGGGAGCATCCGCTTGACCGCCGAGCGGCAGGGCGGTCAGGCGGCGATCCGGGTGCGCGACCTGGGGGCGGGCATCCCCGCGGAGCTCCTCCCCCGCGTCTTCGACCTCTTCGTCCAGGGGGAGCGCTCTCTCGACCGCTCCCACGGCGGCCTGGGGATCGGCCTCACCCTGGTGCGGAGCCTGGTCGAGCGGCACGGCGGCACGGTCTCGGCCGCGAGCGAGGGCCCGGGCCGGGGGAGCGAATTCACCGTGCTCCTGCCGCTCGCCGCTCCCGCCGCCGAGGCGGAGCCCACGGCTCCGGAGAAGGCGGAGGGAGCACCGCGGACCTCGTGCATCCTCCTCGTCGAGGACAACCAGGACGCCGCGGCCGCCCTGGCCGAGCTGCTGGGCATCTGGGGCCACCAGGTCCGGGTGGCCTACGACGGCCCTGCCGCCCTCGAAGCGGCGAAGGCCTCCCCGCCCGAGATGGTGCTCCTGGACATCGGCCTGCCGGGGATGGACGGCTACGAGGTGGCCCGCCTCCTGCGCGGCCTGCCCGGGCTCGCGCGGGCCACGATCGTCGCCCTCACCGGCTACGGCCAGGAGTCGGACCGGAGGCGCTCGGAGCTCGCCGGAATCGACCACCACCTCGTCAAGCCGGTCGACGTGGAGCACTTGCGGCGGCTGGTTGGCGAGGTCCGGGCAAATCTTTTGCAAGAGAAGTAAGCCCGGACCCTATGCTCAAAGGAGACATCGGATGAATCTGTATGTAGGGAACTTGCCCTACCGCATCACGGAAGACCAATTGAGGGCGGCCTTCGAGGAGTATGGCCAGGTCTCGTCCTGCACCATCATCAAGGACAAGGTCACCGGCCAGTCGAAGGGCTTTGGTTTTCTCGAGATGCCGGAGCGCACGGAGGCGGAGGCGGCAATCAACCATCTGAACGGACGCGATTTGATGGGACGCAAGATCAATGTGAACGAGGCCCG
>DATEIO010001007.1:0-2565 GCA_035278895.1 Thermoanaerobaculia bacterium
ACGCGGACTCTCGCCATGGCGGCGCGGCGGTCGAAGGGGGATTCGTTCAAGGCCACGGCCTGGATCTTGGCGAAGCGGACGATGGTGAGCTTTTTCCAGATCCAGCCGGTGCGGAAGAGGACCGCGCTGTCCGTGACGGCCCAGCCGACGTTCGCTACGTAGATCCGCGCAGCGACGAAACCCCAGGCGACGATGGCGGCGAGCAGCGCGAGATCCCAGGCTTTCAACATCCCGGCAAACGGCAGGGAGATCAGGACGGCGAGGAGGATCCAGCTCTTCCATTCCCGGCGGAAGGCGCGCGGATGGGCGGGATTCCATTGCACCGCGGCAAAATCCAGCTCCGGCAACAGCTCCTGAAGGAGGCCCGGCAGCGCGGCGGGACGGAGGATCGGCGCAAGCCATTCGCGCTGCTTTTTGTTGCCCTCCTCCTCTCCCCCGGTTCCGCCCGCGGTCTCCACCCGCACCGAGACGCGCCTAAAGAGCTGGTGCAGCGGCCCTTCGAGGACCGTCAGCGACTGGATCCGCCCCAGGGGGATCGCCGCGACGACCCTCGTCAAGAGACCATATTCGGTGCGGAGGTCCTCGCCGTCGCGAGTGAGCCGGAATCCATGCAATCGGACGAGCGCGAGCGCCATGGAGAAGATCCGGACGAGCAGGAGGAGGCCGGCAAGCGCGGCCAAAGCCAGGGCGATCCGGCCCCACGGGAAGCCTTCCTGTCCGAGGAAGGATCTTACGAGGGCGCGCACCACGCCGCGTCCCTTCGCCGTTTCGCCGAAGATCCGATCGACATAGCGGTCCAGCAGCCCCAATTCCCAAAGCAGACCGAAGGCTGCGGAGACGACGACGGCGCCACGGTTCTGGATGAGGCCGCAAAGCGCGAGCTCAGAGAGCGGCAGGTGCAGCAAGGCGGAAGGAGCGGCGGCCGGCCCGGCCGTTTCTGCGCTCTCCCCGGCCCGGCCAGCGAAGACGCGCCGCTGCATCTCTTCGAATGCGGCCACCGGCAGCACTTTCATCGTCGCCTCGGGCTCCTGGCCGCCGCCGGTCTCCACGCGCACTTCCACCACGCCTAGAAGGCGATGGAAGACATTCTGCACGGCGTCCAGGTTCTGGATGCGCGCGTAGGGGACGTGCCGCTCGTTGCGAAAGAGAAAACCGGTGCGGACCACCATCTCGTTCGCTTCGTAGCGGTAGCGGAAGGAAAGATACCGTCCGAGGGAGACGATCGCGTAGGGAATCAGGAGCGGCATCATCCAGATCGGCCAGGAGGCCCCCCAATCCCACAAATTCCAGCCCCTCGTACCCGCGGTGATGAGGAGGAGAAGCCCCGGCAGCACGAAGTAGCGGACCTGCTCGGCCAGGACGAACAGAATCGAGAGCGGATGGAGCCGGCGGTCAGACGGCATCGCCGCCCTCCCGCGGCAGGAGATGATCGCGAATCGCGAGCGCCGTGGCATGGTCCAGCCCGGCCAGATCGACTTTCGCGTGATCGGTTCCCGCCGTATAGATCACCAGCGTGCCGAGCCCGAAGCTGCGCTCGAGCGGCCCCTGCGCCACGTCCGTGTGCTGCACGCGCGAACGCGGCACGTTGATCACCGTGCGCCAGAGCACGCCCCGGCGGATCTCGATGCCGTCGCCATCGACCTTGTAGGAGGCGTGGCGGTGCTCGATCTCGGGCCAGCGGTGCGAAAGCACCCCCAAGGCCAGGAGAACGGCCGCTCCGAGCACCGTGACCAGAGCCGCCACCCAGGCCGGAGCCGGAGTCGCCCAGAGAATGGAGACCGCGACGAGCCCTCCCACCGCGACCGCCCCGGTGAAGATCCAGGAAGAGATCCGGCCGAGCGTGACGGACCGCGGATCGAGCGAGCGCAGGGCGCCGTCCGCGATCGACGGAGAAGGGGGGATCTCCGGCGGAATCTCCGGAAGGTCGGACAGCTCGGCAGAGGGCTCGGGTGTCGTCATGGGGATCGCGGTCGTCATCCCCAGTATAAACGGGAGAGGAGGGGTGAGGTTTCAGGCCATTTTCGCCGCGCAGGCGCACGCCGCGGCGGTGTAGGCGTCGAGGCACTCCGGAGAGAAGCCTGCGGGCGGCAGGGTCTCGCTCCAGCCGGAGGGGTCGAGAAAGGTGCCGGTTTCGAAGCGCCAGGCGTTGTGGCCGTGGCGCAGATAGACGAAGGAGCCGCGGTTTTCGACGCGCAGCAGCCTCTGGCCCCGGGAGATCGCCTGGTGGAGGAACATCGCGTCTTCGGCCAGGTCCACCTCCGGGTAGCGCACGCCCGACGCCCAGAGAGCCCGGCGAAAGACCAGCGTGCCGCCGTGGACGTCGCCCACGAACATCGTGCGGTGGAGCCGGCGGTCGGTGGTCCAGAACTTCCGGTCCGGCATCTGCAGCACGAAACGGTTCTCCAGCCCCGTGATCTCGGCCTCACCTCGCAGGATCGGAGTCACCTGCTGCTCCAGCCGGTCGGGGGAATACCAGTCATCGTCATCCCAGTGCGCCACGATCTCACCTTTCGCTTCGGCGCAGGCGAGATTGCGCTTGGCCCCGATCGACATCCGCCGGGGGAC
>DATEIO010001008.1:0-4994 GCA_035278895.1 Thermoanaerobaculia bacterium
CACAGCCGTTGCATCATTCCCCGGGAAGTCTGTCGAGGAGGTTGACCATGAACCCCACCCGCAGAGACTTCCTGAAAGCCGGCGCGTTCGGAGGTTTGGCTGCCACGGTCTTCGGCTTCGACCTGGCTCCCGCCTATGCGCAGCTGCGCGAGCTCAAGATCGCGCGGGCCACCGAGACCCGCTCGACCTGCCCGTACTGCTCCGTGAGCTGCGGAGTGCTCATCTACACGCTGGGCGACAAAGCCAAGAACGTGACCCCTCAGGTGGTCCACGTTGAAGGCGATCCAGACCATCCGATCAATCGCGGGACACTCTGTCCCAAGGGCGCCTCCCTCCAACAGGAGATCCTGAACCCGCGGCGCCTGCTCAAGCCACAGGTCCGGCGGCCCGGCTCCGACCACTGGGAGGACATCTCCTGGGACACCGCCATCAACGAGATCGGCCGCTGGGTGAAGAAGACCCGCGACGCGTCGTTCGTGGAGACGGACGCCGAGGGGCGGACGGTCAACCGCTGCGAGGGGATCGCCTGGGCCGGGGGCTGCACGGACACCAACGAATTCAACTACCTGGTCGTCAAGACCATGCGCAGCCTGGGGGTCTGCTACCTGGAGAACCAGGCCCGGGTCTGACACGGCCCCACGGTCTCAAGTTTGGGACCATCATTCGGGCGTGGGGCGATGACCAATGGCTACACCGACATCAAGAACACCGACATGATGTTGATCATGGGTGGCAATCCCGCGGAGAACCACCCTTGCGGCTTCAAGTGGGCGATCGAAGCCAAGCGCGTCCGCAACGCCAAGATGATCGTGGTGGACCCGCGCTTCACGCGCACGGCGGCCACCGCCGACCTGTTCCTCCAGATCCGCGCCGGCGCGGACATTGCGTTCCTGGGCGGCCTGATCAACTACGCGATCGCCAACAACCGCCTGGCCAAGGACTACCTCCTCCACTATACGAACGCCTCCTTCCTCGTGAAGGACGGCTTCAAGCTGCCGGAGGATGGGCTGTACTCGGGGTTCAATCCCGAAACGCAGGTCTACGACAAGTCGACCTGGAACTACGAAGAGGGCGGCAACGTCACCGGCCAGGCGGCGGCAGCTCCCTCGTCTCAGGCGTCTCGGCCGGCTCCTGCCGGAGGCTCCGGCTCCGCCGGCTCGCCGCACCATGATGCAGCGGCCAAGGGCGCAACGGGCACGGGCGGCGGCGCCGAAGCGCCCAAGGGTTTCTATCCCACCGAGGCCGTGGTCGGTGGCAAAGGCAGCGCGGGCGCTCCGCCGGCCACCCTGCCGCCGAACGTCGCCTACGATCTCGCGCTCGAGCACCCGCGCTCTGTCTTCCAACTGCTCAAACGGCAGTACTCGCGCTACACGCCGGAGATGGTCGAGCGCGTCACCGGCATCCCCAAAGACCAGTTCCTCAAAGCCGCCGACCTGTTCACCTCCGTGCGCAAGGACGGCGACATGAAGAAGGCGGCCACGATCATCTACGCGGTCGGCTGGACGCAGCACACCTTCGGCTCGCAGATCATCCGCACCGCGGCCATCCTGCAGCTCCTCCTGGGCAACGTCGGCCGGGCCGGCGGCGGCGTCAACGCCCTGCGCGGGCACTCCAACATTCAGGGCGCCACGGACATGGCCGGCATCTACGACAACCTGCCGGGTTACCTGAAAGTGCCGGCCCCCGCGGATACGGACTTCGCGGCGTACGTGAAGCGCACCACGCCCACCTCCTCGAAGCCCTCGGAATGGGAATCTTTCAATTATTGGGGCAACACGCCCAAGTTCGCCGTCTCCCTGCTCAAGGCGATGTACGGCGACGCGGCGACCCCGGAGAACGACTGGGCCTTCCACTACCTGCCGAAAATCGACCGCAACTACTCGTGGACCCAGATCTGGGACAGCATGTACAGCGGCAAGGTCAAGGGCATGCTCGCCTTCGGCATGAACGGCGTGGCCATCGGCCCGAATTCGCAGAAGAACATCGAAGCTTTGAAGAAAGCCGACTGGCTGGCCGTCGGCGAGATCTTTCCGGACGAGACGAGCGAATTCTGGATGGCGCCGGGCATTACCAAAGAGGAGATGAAGAACA
The DNA here is from genome assembly GCA_035278895.1 of Thermoanaerobaculia bacterium. Taxonomy (GTDB): domain Bacteria; phylum Acidobacteriota; class Thermoanaerobaculia; order Multivoradales; family UBA5704; genus DATARR01. The sequence goes on from DATEIO010001008.1 coordinate 2,092, forward strand.
TCCGGACGACCGTCTACCGCCTGCCGTGCGCAGGGTTTGCTGAAAAAGACGGCTCGATGACCAACTCGTCGCGCTGGCTGCAGTGGAAGAACGCAGCGTTGCCGCCGCCGGGGCAGGCGCGGCTGGATCAGGACGTCCTCGCGCAGATCTTCCTCAAGGTGCGAGGCCTTTATCAAAAGGAGGGAGGGAAGTTCCCCGATCCCATCCTGAACCTCACCTGGGCCTACACCGACCCGTTGCATCCGTCCCTTTCCGAAGTGGCCAAGGAGGTCAACGGCAAGGCCCTGGCCGATCTCGAAGACCCGAAGACGCTGCAGCAGATCAAGACGGGTCAGCAGCTCCCCGGCTTTGCCTGGCTCAAGGACGACGGCACCACCGCGTGCGGCAACTGGATCTATTGCGGGAGCTGGACCGAGGCCGGTCCGCAGATGGCGCGCCGGGGCACGGAAGACCCGTCCGGCCTCGGCATCTATCCCAACTGGGCCTGGTCGTGGCCGGCCAACCGCCGCGTGCTCTACAACCGCGCCTCGTGCGACCCGGCCGGATCGCCATGGGACCCCGAGCGGCGGCAGGTGTGGTGGAACGAAGCCGCACAGAAGTGGGCCGGCAACGACGTTCCCGACTTCAAGCCGGACTCCCATCCCGAAGAGCACATGGGGCCGTTCATCATGAACGCGGACGGCGTGGGGCGCCTCTTCGCGCCGCTCGCCCTGTTCGCGGATGGACCGTTCCCCGAGCACTATGAGCCGATCGAAAGCCCGGTCCAGAACCTCTTCCATCCCCAGCAGGCGAACAACCCCGTGGTCAAGAAATTCAACACGGAGGCCGACAAATACGCAGAGACGGGCGGCGAGCTCAACGTCATCTGCACCACCTATCGGCTCACCGAGCACTACCACTACTGGACCAAGAACAACCCGGTGAACGTGCAGCTCATCCCCGAGCCGTTCGTCGAGATGCCGGTCGAGCTCGCAGAGGAGCTGGGCATCCAAGGCGGCGACAAGGTGAAGGTGACGAGCGCGCGGAGCCATTACGTGGCCAAGGCTTTCGTGACGCGCCGCATCAAGCCCATGATGATCGACGGCAAGAAGATGTACCAGATCGGCATTCCGATCCACCAGGGCTACCGCGGCATCGCCGAGGACGAAGGAAGGAACGAGCGGACGCTGGTCAACCGGCTGTCACCGGCCGTTTACGATCCCAATGCCTATACGCCCGAGTTCAAGGGCTTCCTGGTGAAAATCGAGAAGGCATGAGGGCACCATCATGAGCCAGGCGAATCTGGAAATCATCAGGATCTCGGCCCATCCGGGTCCCGTTCCCGGCGCCGGCTTGAAACGGGATCTGGAGGTCGCCAAGCTGATCGACACGACGACGTGCATCGGCTGCAAGGCCTGCGAGGTCGCGTGCCTGGAATGGAACGGCCTCTCGTTCAGCGAGACGGTCTTCGACAACAGCTACCAGACCATGCCCGAGACGGCGTGGAACTTCTGGAACCTGATCAAGTTCAACGAGTACGAGCCCGAGGGCGGCAACCTGATGCTCCTGATGCGCAAGGACCAGTGCATGCACTGCGCGGAGCCGGGCTGCCTGATCGCGTGTCCGGCCGACGGCGCCATCGTCCAGTACGCCAACGGTATCGTCGACTTCCAGCAGGACCAGTGCATCGGCTGCGGCTACTGCATGACCGGCTGCCCCTTCAACATCCCGAAGTTCAGCCCGGTCTCGCGCAAGGTGTTCAAATGCACGCTCTGCTCGGACCGCGTCAGCGAAGGGCTCGAGCCCGCCTGCATCAAGGCGTGCCCCACCGGCTGCCTCCACTTCGGCACCAAGGACGAGATGGCGGCGATGGGCGAGAGCCGTGCACAGCAGCTCCGCGAGCATTCGGGTTTTCCCAACGCGGGCGTCTACGATCCGTCCGGCGTCGGCGGCACTCATGTCCTCTACGTCCTTCACGATGCCACCAACCCGGAAGCCTATGGCGACCTGCCACGGGATCCGCGGGTCCCGTGGACGGTCCGGCTGTGGAAATATCCGCTCAAGTGGCTCGGCAACCTGGCGATGATCGGCGGCGTGATCGGCATCTTCGTACACTACCTGCGCTACGGGCCGAAGACCGTCGAGGAGGAGAGAGAGACTCCTCGGGAAGGAGAACAGCCATGAGCCGCCAGACCTATCTGCTTCCGAACGGGCGGGTGCTCCGGTATACGTTCCGCGAGCGGCTCATGCACTGGGTGGCGGGGGCGTCCTACGTCTATCTGCTGCTCACCGGGCTCGCCTTCTGGTCTCCCTGGCTGTATTTCCTCGCCTTCCTCCTGGGCGGCCCCACGCTCTCCCGCGCGCTGCACCCCTGGGTGGGCCTGATCTTCTTCGTGGCGGTCGTGTGGATGCTCCGCGTCTGGAGCGCGCAGATGCGCTTCACGGAGCGCGACCGGCAGTGGTGGCACGCGCTGCCGCACTACATCCGCAACGAGGACGCCGAGGTCCCGTCGGAAGGGCGGTTCAACGCCGGCCAGAAGGCCCTCTTCTGGGGTTTCTTCTGGTGCGGAATCATCCTTCTGCTCTCCGGCCTCGTCCTCTGGGGGCCGCACTGGATTCCCTGGGACCTGCGGGCCCTGCGGCTCATCGCTGTCATCGTGCACCCGATCGCCGCCCTGATCACCATCGCCCTGTTCATGATCCACGTCTACATGGGCACGGCGGTCGAGCGCGGCGCCTTCGGGTCCATCATCCGCGGCGACGTTTCCCGCTGGTGGGCAAAAAGGTACCATCGGGCCTGGTATGAGCAGATCTCTCGCGAGGAAGTGGGACCAGAGAATCGAACGAGCCCGTGAGCTCGCTGCGGCGCATTCCTTTGCCGGCGAAGCCCTGCGTTTCTACGAGCGCCTCGCCGGCTTCCAGAA
>DATEIO010001009.1:0-2396 GCA_035278895.1 Thermoanaerobaculia bacterium
CCGGCCGAGATAGCCGCGGGCGAGGCCGTCCCCTCCCAGGCAGATCTCCCCGGGAGAGCCCACGGGCACCGGCCGCAGCTCCCGGTCCAGCAGGCGGACCGTCGTGTGGGCGATCGGCCCGCCGATGGGGACCGTCACCGCGCCCGCCGGCACCGCGGACACGGGGTGCCAGGTGGAGAACGTCGTGTTCTCCGTGGGGCCGTACACGTGCAGCAGGCGGCGCGGCGCCCCGTGCTCCAGCACGAGGCGGACGGCCCCGGGGTCCACGGCCTCGCCGCCGAAGAGGAGGTCCCGCGCGGTCGCGAACGCGTCCGGGGTCTCGGCGGCGATGCGGTTGAAGAGAGCGGTCGTGAGGAACAGGGAGTCGATCCGCCTCTCTCGCAGCGCCGTGGCGAGCCGGGCAGGCGAGAGGGTGGCCTCGCGGTCCATCCCCACCAGCTCGGCGCCGTTCAAGAGCGCTCCCCAGATCTCGAACGTGGCCGCGTCGAAGGAGGCGTTGGAGGCCTGGGCCACCCGGTCTCCCGGTCCGAGGCGGACGTAGTCCGTGTCCCGCACGAGGCGCACGACCGCCCGGTGCGGCACGGCGACGCCCTTGGGTTGGCCCGTGGAGCCAGAGGTATAGATCACGTAGGCGAGGGAGTCCGGCGAGACTGGTACGGGCATGAAGCCGGCGTCCGGCAGCTCGTCCCCGTCCAATTGCAGGTCGCGGCTGGTGAGGAGGACCCGGGCGCCGCTGTCCCGCAGCAGGAAGGCGCGGCGCTCGGCCGGGTACTCCGGATCGAGCGGCACGTAGACGCCTCCCGCGTAGAGGATGGCGAGGAGCGCCGTCACCAGCTCCGGCGAGCGGCCGGAGAGGACCGCCACCCGTGCCTCCGGCTCCAGATTCCCCAGGCGGGCGGCCAGGCCCCGGGCCCGGCGGCGCAGCTCGGCGTAGGTGAAGCTCCGGCCGTCCCAGGACACCGCCGGGAGGTCTGGCGTCCGGTCCGCCTGCTCCTCGAACAGCTCGGGAATCGTCCGCTCCCGGGGATACGCCGCGATGTTCCCACCCCACTCCAGGAGCTGGCGCCGCTCGGCCTCGGAGAGGAGGGGGAGCGCATCGATCGTCCGTTCCGGCTCCTCCGCCATCCCCGCGAGAAGGCGCCCGAAGCGCTCCGCGAGGCGCAGGACGGTCTCTGGATCGAAGAGGTCGACCGCGTACTCGATCGAGCCGGCGAGACTCCCGTCCGGCCGCGGGGTGAGTGTTACCGTCAAGTCCATCTTCGCCGTGTCGCTCGGAGCGGGCAGGGGCGCGATCGCGAGGCCGGACACGGCGGCGGTCCCCAGCGGGAGGTCCTGGAGCGCGAAGAGGATCTGGACGAGCGGCGTGCGCGACGGATCGCGGACCGGGTCCAGCTCCTCGACCAGCCGCTCGAAGGGAAGGTCCTGATGGGCCCAGGCGCCCAGGGCGTCTTCGCGGACCCGGCCGAGCAGGGCGCGGACGGTGGGTCGCCCGGAGAGGTCCGCGCGCAAGGGGAGCGTGTTGACGAAGAAGCCGATCAGCCCTTCGACCTCCGGCCGGCGCCGCCCCGCGACCGGGGTGCCGACCAGGAAAGTCTCCTGCCCGGTGACGCGGTAGAGGAGCGTCTGGAATCCCGCGAAGAGGGACATGAAGAGCGTCGCGCCGCTCTTTCTCCCCAGGGCGGCCAGGCCGGTCGCTGGAACCTCGAAAACGGCCTCCGACCCCCGCGGGCTCCGCACCGGGGGCCGCGGCCGGTCCGCAGGTGCTTCCAGAACGAGGGGGACCCCGGCCAGCCGCTCGCGCCACCAGGAGAGCTGCTCCTCCAGAGCCCCGCCCGCGAGCCACTGCCGCTGCCACGCCGCGAAGTCGGCGTACTGGACGGGCAGCGGCGGGAGGGGATTGCCCGCGTAGAGCGCCGCCAGCTCGCGGACGAGGACGCCCACGGACCAGCCGTCCGACACGATGTGGTGCATCGTCAGCGCGAGGAGGTGCTCCTCCGGAGCGATCCGCAGGAGCAGAGCCCGGAGGAGCGGTCCCGTCGCGAGGTCGAACGGGCGCCGCGTCTCCTCGATCCCCAGCCTCCGGGCCTCCTCGGGCAAACCCGAAAGGTCCACCTGAGAAAGTGGGATGGAGAGGAAGGGATGGATCTCCTGCCGGGGCGCGCCCCGCCGCGCCGGGAACGTGGTGCGCAGCACCTCGTGGCGGCGGACCACCTCTCCGAAAGCCGCCTCGAGCGCCGCCACGTCGAGCGGTCCGGCCAGGCGGAGGAGAGCGGGCATGTTGTAGAGCGACGTTCCGGGCTCCATCTGGTCCAGGAACCAGAGCCGCTGCTGGGAGAAGGAGAGGGGGAGATCCCCGTCGCGCGGAACCGGGCGGACGGGCGGCAGGACGGCGCCGG
>DATEIO010001010.1:0-18802 GCA_035278895.1 Thermoanaerobaculia bacterium
GGTCGTCGTCGACGGGACCGTCGTCGTCTCGACGGCCAGGTCGGCGGACGGCGTGGTGGCCGGCTTCTTCTTCGGGCACCCGTAGACGAACGTCAGGAGGACCGGGACCGCGATCCAAACCATCAGCTTTCGGTTCATGCGCTTTTCTCTCCTCAGTATCTCAAGAAAACTTCTCGGTGGGGGCGGCGTGTAAAGAGACGACCCCAACACTTTAACAGACCGCCCGGAACGCGGCAACCTCTTCGGCCCGCGTGGTTTGTGAGCTCCTGCCCGATTTTCATTTTTCCGGCGCCAGGCGCGACCAGTCCGCCATGTCGTTGCTCCCCTCCTGGGTGATCTGGCGGACGTTCGAGCCGTCGACGTCCATCACGTAGATCTGTTTACTGCCGGCCCGGCGGGAGGTGAAGGCGATCTTCCGCCCATCGGGGGAGAAGGTGGGCGACTCGTTCTCGCCCGGGCCGGAGGTGAGCACCCGGGTCTCCAGGGTCACCACATTGGTCACGGCGATCTGGAACTGGCCGTCGCGCCGGCTGGCGTAGGCGACGAGGTCCCCCTCGGGGCTCCAGGCCGCGCCGTCGTTGTACGTCCCCTCGAAGGTCAGCCGCCGCTGGTTCGACCCTTCCGGGTCCATCAGGTAGAGGTGCGGATTGCCCGCCCGGCTGGAGGTGAAGGCGATCGCGCCTCCCTTGGGGCTCCAGGCCGGGTTGGTGTCGATGGCCTGCGAGTTGGTGAGCCGGCGCAGGTTGCCGCCGTCCCGGTCGACCGAGAAGATCTCGATGTTGCCGTCCAACGACCGGGAAAAGGCGATGCGCCCGCCGTCCGGCGAGAAGGACGGGCTCGTGTTGAGCGATCCCGAGGTCACGACCGGCCTCTTCTTGCCGCTCTCGATCTCAGCCAGGTAGATCCCCGGCGCGCCGTTGAAGAAGGAGGTGTAGGCGATGGCCCCGCCACCCGGGCCCCAGGCCGGGGACATGGAGGTCGACCGGTGGCCCGTGATCCGCCGCGGGTTCGCCCCGTCGTAGTCCATCACCCAGATCTCTTTCACGTTGCCGCGCTGGCTGGTGTAGGCGATCGAGGAGAGGGCGATGCCGGGCTTGCCGACCAGGAAGCGGATGACCTCGTCCGCGAAGGTGTGGCCGATCCGGCGGCTGGAGTTGAACGCTCCGCGGTAGCGCTTGGCGAGAATGGCCTGGCCGCTTTTCAGCTCGAAGACCCTCCCCTCGAAGACCAGCCGGTCTCCCTCCTCGCGCACGTCGCCCAGGATGAGGATCTCGTTGCCGGCCGCGGCGTAGGCCGCGATGTCCTGCTGGAGGTTTCCCGTCACCGTGATCCCCCGGAGCTGGTCCGGTCCTCGGAGGTCGAAGTAGCCCGAGATTTCGAGGTCCTGCCGCACGGTGTCCTCGAGCTCCTTGGCGGCCTGCCCGGACTCGCCCACGAACTGGCCGGTGCCGCGGAAGGCGGGGAAGGCGATCTTCATCAACGCCCGCTGGCCGCGGTTGAGCTCGAGCGTCACCTCGGGCTGCTGCTGAAGCGGCTGCTGAGGCGGAGCCTGAGGCTCCTGGGGGGCCGGAGCCGGAGCCTGGGCGGCGCCGAGCGCCACGGCCAGGAGCAGCAGGAGGCTTGAAAGGGCGTAGGAAGAGGCTTTCGGTCTCATGGCACCTCGCAGGTCATGTCTGTCTTCAACGAACGATCAGCCGGACGCCCAGGGAGTCGTGGCGGTACGCCCTCGGCAGGGGAGGGAAGGGGGCCGCGTTCTGCACCGCGCGCAGAGCCGCGAGATCGAACGAATTGTAGCCCGACGACTCGGCCACTTCGAGATCCGACAGGCTCCCGTCCCGCCCGATCCGGAAGGAGATGATCGCCCGCACGCCATCGCCGAGCGACGGGCGCGTCCATTTGTCGTCGATCGCCCCCAGGAGCTGATCGATGTAGTAGCTGTAGGTGAAGTCCGGGTTGTCGAGCCCCGCGATCTCGGAGCCGAACGCGGTCGTCCCCAGCGGGTTTCCCGTGGGCGAGCCCCGCCGGCCCGCCTCGCCGTCCGGGCTCCCCTGGGCCGCGGTGCCCGCCGGGTTGTTCCCCGTGCCGCTCTTGCCGGGAGGGGAGGGCTCGGGCTTCTTCGACGTCTCCGGCGTGGGCGGCCTCTTCGCGGTGTCGCCGCTCGACGACGGCTTCGTCTCGGGCTTTTTGTCCGGCTTTTTGTCCCGCGTGGGGAGCGTGGGCACGTCCTCGGCGGCCTTTTTCGGCTCCGGCTCCGGCTTCACGGGCTCGGGTTTTTTCGGAGCCGGCTCGGGCTCCGGTTCCGGCGCGGGGCGCTCGGGCTCCTCGGCTGCGGGCTCGGGAGCGGGAGGCGTGGGCTTTTCGGCCTTGGGGCGGGCGGCCGGGCGGCGCACGCCGAGCGCCTGGGCCGGGAGGATCGTCACCGGCACGAACTCCAACGGCTTGGGCGCAGGCGCCAGGCGGGGACCGAGGAGCACGGCCGCCAGCACGAGGCCGTGGAGCGTCAGGGCGGCAATCACCGCCGCCGTTTCGGGCTTCCTGCCCGCCCTGCGGGAGCGCCGCGCCAGGATCTGGTCGACCGCCACGCTCATCGCGTCAGCTCCGGTCCTTGTCCTTCATCCGGTCCGTCACCATGCCCACGTGGACGATCCCTCCCTGGTGGAGGACGTCGAGCACCTCGATCACCCGGCCGTAGGGCACGTCGCGGTCCCCTTTCAGGAACACGGAGTCGTCCCCTCGCTCGGCCATCAACCCTTTGAGCTGGCCGACCAGGTCGGCGGTGTCCACGGGGCTGTCTTTCAGGTAGACCGTGCCGCCGCGGTCGATCGAGAGGATCAGCGGGTCCTCCGTGCGCATCACGAGGTTCTGGGCTTCGGCTTTGGGGAGCGCCACCTCGATCCCCTGGTGGAGCATGGGGGCGGTGATCATGAAGATGATGAGGAGCACCAGCATCACGTCCACCAGGGGCGTGACGTTGATGTCCGCCATCACCGGATCGTCGTCGCCGTCGCCGTTTCCCATGCTGAAGGCCATAACGGTCTCCCCTTACGTGAAATTGCGCTCCGCCAGGTTCAGGAACTCGAGGATGAAGTCGTCCATCCGGGCCTTCACCTGCCGCACACGGTGGGAGAAGAAGTTGTAGGCGATGAGCGCCGGGATCGCGGCTCCGAGCCCCGCCGCCGTGTTGATCAGCGCCTCCGCGATGCCGGGCGCCACGGCCACGATCGAGGTCGACCCCTGGAGGCCGATGTCGTTGAACGCCTGCATGATGCCCCACACCGTGCCGAAGAGACCGATGAACGGGGCCGCGGCGGCGGTCGTGGCGAGGAAGGTCGTCCAGCGCACGATGCCGCGCAGCTCGATCCCCAGGGCCCGCGCAAGCGTCCTCTGGAGCGCGGGGAGCGACGTGATCCGGTAGGCCTTCCGCTCGCCCGGCCGCTCCGGCTCGGGGGCGTTCTTGATCTGGCTGTCGATCTCGGCGTAACCGGCCTGGAAGATCCCCACGAGAGGAGAGGCCGAGAGCTTGCCGGCGAGCGCGTTCACCTCGCTGAAGCGCTGGCTGCGGTGGAACGCCTCCAGGAACTTCTCGCTCTGCTGGTCCGCGCGGCGGAGCTGGATGAGCTTGCCTATGATGATGGCCCACGAGGCGAGCGAGAACAGGGCGAGAATCGCGAAGATGAGCTTCGCCATCGGCCCCGACCGCAGAAAGAAGTCGAAAATCCCGGGCCCCCGCTCCGGCCCGAGCTGAAGAAACAGAATGGGCATCAGACGCATGCACGCTCCCTTGTCACTCTTACGGTTCTCCCCCCCGGAATGTCACTTCGGCGCGTTCAATGTCGGGTTGTCGCGAAATCCGCGCAAGAGGCGCGCTTGTCCCGGCAGTAAGCAAGCGGTATGCCGGGGCTTTCAACCCCCGGCGCCCTCCTCGTCCTCGACGACCGGCGGCAGGATCACCTTGTGCCTGCGCAGGAAGTCGTCCAGGGCCGCGTGCACGACCTCGATCGCTTCGTCGACGGTGTCCACCCACACGGCGATGTCCAGATCGGGCGGCGAGGCGAGCCCGCGCCCCACGATATCCTTTTCGATCCAGCTCCGGAGCCCCTTCCACATCGGCCCCACGAAGATCAGGAGCCGGTCGGAGAGCATGTGGACCTGGAGGAGCTGCCACACCATCATGGCTTCGAGCGTGGTGCCGATGCCGCCGTCCACCACCACGTAGGCGTGGGAGAGGCGGATGAACTGGTGGAGCCGCGAGAAAAACGTCGAGTGCTGCGCCACCTCGTCCAGGAACGGGTTGGGCTGCTCCTCCATGGGGAGGAGGATGGTCAGGCCGAACGAGCGGGTCTTGTAGCGGTACGCCCCGGCCCGCGCGCCTTCGTTCGCCGCCCGCATGAGCCCCGGCCCGCCGCCGGTGACAATGTCGCACCCCATGTAGGACAGTTTCCGCGCGAGCTCCCGCACCTCGGCATAGAGCGCGTCGTTCTCCTGGATGCGGCTCGACCCGAAGATCGCCACCCGGAAGTACCGCCTCTCGACCGGGGCCTTCCGGGCGATCCACGAGATCAGCCGGTAGAGCGAGAGGATCGCCCGGTCGAACCCCCGCAGCACGTACGTCCGCCGCTTGCGCCGCCATCGCTGGCTTCGGGTCTCACGGGCTGTGACGGCAGGCTCGGGCGGGAACAGGCGGCGGGGCGGCGGCATCGCGGTGCATTGTAAACCGTCGATGGACGGGGCGGAAATTCCGCGGAAGGCTCCGCACCTCACCTGAAGGCAGGATTAAGACCAGGGAGTCCTCCGTAGCCACTCGGATACGAGGTGGACGTAGTCGACGAAAATGAGGTCATCGTCGGAAAGTCGCGCCTCCTGGCACATCTCGGGGAGCTCATTCCGGAATGTTTGATATCGCGCAATGATCGTCCGACCTCCGGGGATCCCGAAAGTCCGCGACTGACTTCGAAGCCAGTTCCGCACGACGCGAATGGCTTCCGCCAGTTCGTCTCCGTGCTCCTGGATATCCTGTCCTGCGAGATCGGAGATGAACGTACGGTAGCGGTACTTCTCCCGATCCAGGATCAGGCAGCGTTTCTCTCGTTGCCGTCCGGAACCATAGCGCCGCGCACCCAGGAAGATCCCCAACTCCAGTGGCATGTTGAACCTGGGAAGGTTCGTCACGGAGTCGAGGTCGGCTTTCGAGAGGTCACTGATTCCGAGTCTGCATTCGGAGATGATGTCGAAGATCTTCTCCAGACGGACCTGACCTCCATCCTCGCTCTCGAGCGCGCAACGTGCGCTAAAGCCGCAGTCGAATACAGTGAAAACGATGGCTTCGAAGAGAGCTCTGTAGGCAGGATCGAAAGGGCAGTTGATGAATACACTCGTCGCGTAGTTGGATGTCGTAGGCACAGAAAGGCTGGAAGGAATAGGAGAGAAACGGTCGGAGGTTAGAAGCTGCCTTTGCTGGCAGCTTCCCGTTTGGCAACGACTTTTTCTACAGCTTCCCTGATTGCCTCGTAATGCCGAGAAGGTACGGCCGGCGAGAGGATGATGCGCTTCGGAACCCTCTTGCAGGCCTTGGTCTTCTTCGCCGACTTTTCCTGAGTGGCTGACATAGAAGGAGTATACCCAGATCCTTCCTGGGCATCGTGCGCCCAACGCTCTTGAAGGACCGCCAGAACCGCAGCCCGGAATTGTTCCGGAGTCCGGGAACCCTGCTTGCGAGGGAAGTAGATCCTGGGCGCGCCCTGACGTTCTTCGAACATGACACTACGCTACCCCTTCCCTCTTCCCATGTCAACGCCCCCTCCCGCCCCATTTTCCCCTGGCTGTGCTAGTCTCCCTCGCGCTCTGCCAAAGCACCCTTAGGGCTATGGCAGGCGTACGCCTTTGGTAAACCGAACCCTGGAGAGAGCATGAGCAGCGGGCGGGTCCTCATTACGGGTGCCTCGGGTGCCCTCGGACGGAGCGTGGTGGTGCGCTTCCTGGACGCGGGGGAGCGTGTGCTCGCCGTGGCTTCGGGGGAGGCGGGGCTCGCGGAGCTCACGCCTATGGCGCCTTCCGACGCCCTGTCGGTCCGCCGGGTCGATCTCTCGTCCACGGAGGAGGTCTCGCGGCTGTTCGACGAGATGGAGCGGAGCTCCGGAATCCCCAAAACGGTCGTGCATCTGGTGGGCGGGTTCCGGTGGGCGCGGTTCGCGGAGATGACGGACGCGGATTGGGATTACCTGATGAAGCTCAACCTGGAGACCACGTTCCGCGTGTTCCGCGAGTGCGCCCGGCGCTTCGAGCGGGCGGGCGGCGGGACGGTGGTGGCGGTGGCCTCTCCGGCGGCGCTCGAAGGGGCGGCCGGGGTGGGGGGGTATGCCGCGGGCAAGGCCGGGGTGGTGCGCATGGTCGAATCGCTGGCGCGCGAGATCGGGCCGTTCGGCGGTCGCGCCAACGCCGTCCTTCCGGGTACAATGGATACCCCCGCGAACCGGGCGTCGATGCCGGACGCGGATCCTTCGAAGTGGGTCTCGACCGACGCCGTTGCGGCGGTCATTCATTACCTGACAACCCCTGCCGCGGCGGCCATCAACGGCGCCGCCGTGCGCGTGCCGGGACCAACCTTATGAGCCAATTTCTGGATTGTCACGTTTATTACGATTCCCACCGCCACACCGCGCCGCCCGTCCAGTGCGGCGACAGAATCGACCTCGCGTCCGATCCGGAGGCGGCCGGGCAGCTCGCCCGGCTCGGCATTTCGCCGGAGGCGGACCTCCCGGCCGTGCTGCTGACCGAGCCGGGCGGCAAGCTTCGCATCCTGGGCCTCCGCCTCTCCCACGAGGAGACGGCGCTCCTGGCGACCGGCTCGGGGCTCCATTCCGAGAGCTTGACCGTCTACAGCTCCTCCTGGTGCCCGGACTGCCGGCGCGCCAAGCGGGTGCTGGAGGAGGCGGAAGCCGCTTTCGACGAGGTGGACATCGACCGCGACTCGGACGCCGAGGCGCTCGTGCTCGCGCGGAGCGGCGGCCGGCGCGTGGTCCCCACGCTCAAGTTCGACGAGCGGGTGTGGGCCTTCAACCCGGACCCGCCTCTCCTGCGCAAGCTTCTGAACGGCCGGGTCGAGCAGCAGGCCTAGGCCGCATCCCAAGGAGATTCCCCGCATGAAGATAGCCGTCTGCATCAAGCAGGTTCCGAACACCGAAGCGCGCCTCCGCGTGAGCCGCGACGGCAAGTGGGTGGAGGAGGAGGACCTGCCGTTCGTCATCAACGAGAGCGACGAGTACGCTCTGGAAGAGGGGCTGCGCCTCGCCGAGAAGACCGGCGGCGAGGTGGTCGTGTTCAGCCTCGGGCCGGACCGTGTGAAGGAAGCGCTCAGGAAGGCCCTGGCCGTGGGAGCGGCGCGCGCCGTCCTGCTCTCCGATCCGGCTTTCGCGGGGGGCGACGCCATGGCGACCGGCAAGGCGCTGGCTGCCGCCATCGCCCGCGACAGCTTCGACGTGGTGCTCACCGGCTCGCAGTCGGACGACGTGCGCTGGGGCGGCACGGGCTCGGTGCTCGCCGGGTATCTCGGCTGGCCCCACGTGTGGCTCGTGATGGGCGTCGAGCTCGAAGACGGCAACAAGTCCGCCAAGGTCACCCGCGAGATGGAGAGCGGCACGAACGAGGTCTCGCGCGTGGCCCTCCCGGCCGTGTTCGAGATCCAGGCGGGCCTGAACCACCCGCGCTACGCGTCCTTGAAGGGCATCATGGCCGCCAAGAAGAAGGAGATCGCCGAGGTCAAGGCCGCGGACCTGGGGCTCGACCCGTCGCAGGTGGGCGCGGCCGGCTCGCGGATCGAGATCGTCTCGGTCTCGTTCCCGGACAGCGGCAAAGGCGCCCAGATCCTCGAAGGGGATGCGAAGGTGGCTGCCCAGCAGCTCGTCGACAAACTGCAGAAGGAAGCGAGGGTGCTCTAGATGGCGAACCGGGTTTGGATCGTTCTCCAGCACAAGGACGGGCAGCTCCCGCGGATCTCCTACGAGGCCGTGGCCGCGGGCCAGAAGCTCGCGAAGGAGCTGGGCGGCAAGGCCGAGGCCGTGATCCTGGGCTCGGGCGTGGGCCTGGCCGCGGCCGAGGTGGCGAAGCTCGACCTCGCGGCCGTGCACGTGGCCGACCACGAGTCGCTGCGCGTCTACACCCCCGGCGCCTACATCGGCGCGCTCGCTCCGGCCCTCCAGGCGGCGGCACCCGCGTTCGTCGTGTTCCCCCACACCTACCAGACGGTCGACTACATGGCCCGCCTGGCGCAGGAGACGGGGGCGGGGCTCCTCCCCGAGGTGACCGGCTTTGCCACGGGCGACGGCGGCCTGCTGTGGAGCCGCCCGGTGATGGGCGGCAAGCTCCAGTCGAAGGTCCGGGTCAAGGGCGAGGGGACCGTTCTCGTCTCCGTGCAGTCCGGCTCCTTCCCGGCCGACGGGGCGGAGCGCGGCGAGGCCCCGGTCCAGCCGCTCGAGGTTCCGGGTGCGGTGGCCGCGGACCGCGAGATCCTGGGCTACGAGCAGGTGGGCGGCGACAAGGTGGACCTGACCAAGGCGGACGTGATCGTGGCCGTGGGCCGCGGCGTGGGCGGGGCGGAGAAGATGGCCGTGATCGAGGAGCTCGCCAAGGTGCTCAAGGCCGACATCGGCGCGAGCCGGCCGGTGATCGACAACGGCTGGCTGCCGCGCGACCGCCAGATCGGCTCTTCGGGGCAGACCGTGGCGCCCAAGCTCTACATCGCGGCCGGCATCTCCGGCGCCATTCAGCACCTGGTGGGCATGAAGGGCTCCACGGTGATCGTGGCGATCAACAAGGACCCTGGCGCGCCGATCTTCAACGTGGCGGACTACGGCATCGTCGGCGATCTCCACGAGGTGCTGCCGGCGCTGACGGAAGCGATCCGCGCGGCCAAGGGGTGAGCGCTCCCTGGGTCGTTCTCAAGTTCGGGGGCACCAGCGTCTCCACGCCGGAGCGCTGGGCCACCCTCGCCTCTCTGGCGGAGCGCCGGCTCGCCGAGGGGTACCGCCCCCTGATCGTCTGCTCGGCCCTCTCGGGCATCTCCAATCGTCTCGAAGAGCTGCTCGCCCTGGCGATTGAAAACCGTCACGAGGAGGCGCTCGCCGCGATCCGGGCGCGCCATTTCGAGCTGGGGGAGGCGCTGGGCGTTCCCGCGGAGGATCTCCTCGCGGCGGACTTCGAGGAGCTCACGCGCATCACCCTCGCGGTCTCGCTCCTGCGCGAGGCCGGGCCCCGCCTCAAGGCGCGGGTGATGGCCTTCGGCGAGATCCTTTCGACGCGGCTCGGCGCCGCATTCCTGAACCGCAAGGGGATCTTCACGGCGTGGATGGACGCCCGGAGCGCTCTCGTCACCCGGGAGGAGCCGCACGCCAACCCGGCGCGGGCCTACCTCTCGGCTTCGTGCGCGGCGGAGCGGGACGAGGAGCTCCTCGACCGGCTCGCCGGGGAGACTGCGGCAGCCGTCCTCACCCAGGGGTTCATCGCCCGCAATCCCGCGGGAGAGACGGTGCTCCTGGGGCGCGGCGGGTCGGACACGTCGGCGTCCTATTTCGCGGCGAAGCTGGGGGCGGAGCGGTGCGAGATCTGGACCGACGTGCCCGGGATGTTCACGGCGAACCCGGCCCTTCTCCCCTCGGCGCGGCTGCTCAAGGCTCTCGACTACGAAGAGGCGCAGGAGATCGCGATCACGGGCGCCAAGGTGCTCCACCCGCGCTCGATTCCGCCGGTCCGCGCGCGGGGCATCCCGCTCCACGTGCTCTCGACCGACCGGCCGGACGCGCCGGGGACCGTGATCTCGGCCTCGGGGCCCGAGACCGGGCCGCAGGTCAAGGCGATCTCGTCGCGCAGCGGCATCACCCTGATCTCGCTCGAGGCGGTGGGAATGTGGGAGGCCGTGGGCTTCCTTGCCCGCGTGTTCACGGTCTTCGCTCATCACGGCCTGTCGATCGACTCGATCTCCACCTCGGAGACCAACGTGACGGTGTCGCTCGATCCGGGCGCCAACGCGCTCGACCGCAGGGTGCTCGCCGCGCTGCTCTCCGACCTGTCCCAGCTCTGCGAGCCGCGGGTGATCGCGCCCACGGCGTCGCTCTCGCTCGTGGGGCGGGGCATCCGGGCCATCCTCCACGAGCTGGGGCCGGTGCTCGAGGTCTTCGAGGAGCTGACGGTCCACATGCTCACGCAGTCGGCTTCCGATCTGAACCTCACCTTTTTCGTGGATGAGGACCAGAGCGAGAAGCTGGTGCGCCAGCTCCACGGCCTCCTTTTCGGGCACAAGGCCGAGACCGCGGTCTTCGGCCCGAGCTGGAGCGAGCTCTTCGGAGGCGAGGAGACGGACGGCGGGGCCGCAGGCCAGGAGTGGTGGCGCGGGCGGCGGGAGGACCTCCTGGCCGTGGCCGCGGAGCGCTCGCCCGTGTACGTCTACGACGCGGAGACGCTCGAATGGTCGGCCCGCTCGCTCCTGTCGCTTGAGGCGGTCGACCGCGTCTTCTACTCGGTCAAGGCGAACAATTACCCGGGGGTGCTCGGGCTCTTCCACGCGCTGGGCCTGGGCTTCGAGTGCGTGTCGGTCCCCGAGCTCGAGCACGTGCTGGCGCTGTTCCCGGACATCGACCGCGGGCGGCTTCTCTTCACCCCGAACTTCTCGGGGAAAGACGAGCTCCGGCGCGGCTACGAGCTGGGAGCGTGGGTGACGATCGACAACCTCCACCCCTTGAGGGCGTGGCCGGACGTGTTCCGCGGCCGCGAGGTCTTCCTCCGCCTGGATCCGGGCCGTGGCCGGGGCCATCACGCCCACGTGCGCACGGCGGGCGCCCAGTCCAAGTTCGGCCTTGCCCCGGAGCAGATCGACGATCTCCTGCCCCTGCTTTCCGCCTGCGGCGCCCGGGTGGTGGGGCTCCACGCGCACGCGGGGAGCGGCATCCGCACTCCCGAGGCGTGGAGCGAGGTGGCGGTCTTTCTGGGGACGGCGGCCGAGCGCTTCCCGCACGTGCGGGTGCTCGACGTGGGCGGCGGGCTCGGCGTGCCCGAGCGGCCGGGGCAGGACCCGCTCGATCTCGCGGCCGTCGAGACCGGCCTCAATCGCTTCAAGGCGGCCCACCCCACGCGCGAGCTGTGGATCGAGCCCGGCCGCTATCTGGTGGCCCAGGCCGGGGTGCTCCTCGCCCGGGTGAACCAGGTGAAGCGCAAGGGGGACGTGACCTACGTGGGCGCCGAGACGGGGATGAACTCGCTCGTCCGCCCGGCGCTCTACGGTGCGTACCACCCGATCGTGAACCTCTCTCGGCTGGGCGAGCCCGCGACCCGGGTGGCGCACGTGGTGGGGCCGATCTGCGAGACCGGCGACATCCTCGGCCGCTCCCGGCGCCTGGCGCCCGCGGAAGAGGGGGACGTCCTCCTCATCGCCAACGCCGGGGCCTACGGCCGGGTGATGAGCTCCTGGTACAACATGCGCGAGCCGGCGGGGGAGAGGCTGCTGGAAACACGGCGCCCGCTTTCTCCGTAAACGGGAAGGGGCCCTCATGGATTCTCTCTGGAAAGACGTCCGGTTCGGTCTGCGCACCCTTTTGAAGAGCCCGGGCACCACGCTCGCGGCTCTTCTCGCGCTGGCGCTCGGCATCGGCGCCAACACCGCGATCTTCAGTGTGGTCAACGGCGTGCTGTTGAAGCCGCTGCCGTATCCCGACTCCGGCGAGCTGGCCCTCGTCTGGGAGAAGAACCCGGAGCTCGGGTTCCCTCGTTTCACGGTCGCGCCGCCGAACTTTGTGGACTGGAGCCGGCAGAGCCGGTCGTTCGAGCACATGGCCGCGATCGAGACGACCCGCTTCAACCTGACCGGGGGCGAGCAGCCGCAGGCGGTCCAGGGAGCGCGGGTGTCGGCCTCGTTCTTCCGCCTCCTGGGCGTCGAGCCGGCGCGGGGCCGGGGTTTCCGGCCCGAGGAGGACCGGCCCGGGGCCGAGCGGGTGGCGGTGATCTCCCACGGCCTCTGGCAGAGCCGTTTCGGGTCCGACCCGGCGGTGGCCGGCCGGCCGATCCAGCTCGACGGACAGGGCTACACGGTGGTGGGGATTGCGCCCGAGGGCTTCCAGTTCCCCTCCGAGCGGCAGATCTGGGTTCCCAACACGGCGGACCTGGCGAGCGAGGGCCGGGGCGGCCACTACCTCCTCGTGGTCGCGCGCTTGAAGGACGGGGTGAGCGCCGAAGCGGCGGAGACGGAGATGTCCGGGATCGCCTCGCAGCTCGAGAAGGCCTACCCGGACAGCAACACCGGCTGGGGGATCGACGTCATCCCGCTGCGGGAGAACATGGTCGAGGACGTCCGGCCGGCGCTCGTCATCCTCCTCGTCTTCGTGAGCTTCGTGCTGCTGATCGCCTGCGCCAACGTCGCGAACCTGCTCCTCGCCCGGGTGGCGGCGCGGGAGCGGGAGATCGCGCTGCGCACCGCTTTGGGCGCGGGGCGGACGCGGCTCATCCGCCAGATGCTCACCGAGACGCTGGTGCTCTTCCTGGCCGGCGGCGCCCTGGGCCTGCTGCTCGCCTGGTGGGGCACCAAGGCCTTGATCGCGCTCGATCCGGAAGGCCTCCCCCGGACCCAGGAGATCGGGTTGGACGGCGGGGTGCTCCTGTTCACGCTTCTCGTATCGCTCGCGACGGGCCTCCTCTTCGGCCTCGTGCCGGCCCTCTCGGCCGCCGGGCGCCAACTCGCCGAGTCGCTCAAGGAAGGCGGGCGGGCCCTGGCCGGCGGCGTGCGGGGACGCGCCGTGCGCAACCTTCTCGTCGCGGGCCAGGTGGCGCTCACCCTGGTGCTGCTCGTGGGGGCGGGGCTCCTGATCCGCAGCTTCGCGCGCCTCCAGGCGGTGGACCCGGGCTTCAAATCCGAGGGGGTGCTCACGGTCAGCTACTCCCTGCCGCAGGCCTCCTACGCCGAGCCGGCCCGGCAGATCGCCTTCACCCAACAGATCCTGGAGCGGGTGAAGGCGCTGCCGGGCGTTCAGAGCGCCTCCACGATCTTCCCTCTGCCGCTCTCCGGCAACGGCATGGTGCTCGCCATCGCGGTCGAGGGGCGGCCGGAGCCGCCGCGCAACGAGGTGCCCTCGGCGAACGTGCGGGCCGTCACTCCCGAGTACTTCAAGACGATGGGCATCCCCCTGCTCCAGGGCCGGTCCTTCACGGAGAGGGAGGACGACCGCGCACCGCGGGTGGCGGTGATCAACCGCGCCATGGCGAACAAGATCTGGCCCGGGGAGAGCCCGCTGGGCAAGCGCTTCACCTTCGACGATCCCGGCGATGCCGACGTGAAGTGGATGACGGTCGTGGGGGTGGTGGGGGAGGTCCGGCACAGCGCCATGAACGAGGAGGCGGGATCGGAAGCCTACTGGTCGCAGCTCCAGGATCCCATGCCGGACGCCGCCCTCGTCGTCCGCACGGCGAAGGATCCGGCCACCCTGGCTGGACCGGTCCGCGAGCAGGTCAAGGCGCTCGATCCGAACCTGCCCATCGACCAGATCCGGACCCTCGAAGACCTCGTCTCGGCCTCGCTCTCCCAGAGCCGTTTCAAGACGGTGCTTCTGGCCCTCTTCGCGGGCCTCGCCCTGGTGCTCGCCGCGGTGGGGGTCTACGGTGTGGTCAGCTACACCGTGGCCCAGCGCACCCACGAGATCGGCATCCGTATGGCCCTGGGCGCCCAGCGCCGGAGCGTGCTCCGCCTGGTCGTGGGGCAGGGGATGGTGCTGGTGCTCGCGGGCGTGGGGGCCGGTCTCGCCGGAGCCTGGTTCGCCAGCCGCTACCTCGAGGGCCAGGTCTACGGCGTGAGCGCCAAGGACCCGGTGACGTTCCTGGCCGTCCCCCTGGTGCTCGCCGCGGTGGCGCTCGTCGCGAACTACCTGCCGGCCCGCCGGGCTACGCAGGTGGACCCGCTGGTGGCGCTGCGGCGGGAGTAGCCGTGCTATGCTTCGCGCCCAAGCTCGATATGCATTTCCTCATCGCGTGCTCCGCCTGCCGGCGTCAATTCGACGTTGCGGCCCGTCCCGTGGGGGAGCGGTTTTCGTGTTCCTGCGGCGCCACCCTCACGGTGCCGCAGCCGCGCTCGCATGACGCGGCCGTGATCCGCTGCTCCTCCTGCGGCGCTCCGCGGGAGGAGTCGGCCCGGGCCTGCCGCTACTGCAACGGGGACTTCACCCTCCACGAGCGCGACCTCGACACGATCTGCTCGCACTGCATGGCGCGGGTGAGCGGCAAGGCGCATTTCTGCCACTCCTGCGGGACGCCCGTGCTGGCCAGCCAGGCCGCGGCCGCCGGCAGCGACCTGCCCTGCCCGACCTGCGCCGGCGGCCAGCGGCTGGGCAGCCGGCAGCTCGGCGCGACCAACGTCGCGATCTTCGAGTGCGACGTCTGCGGCGGGATCTGGATCGAGAAGGAGATCTTCGAGGTCCTGGCGGAACGGGCCCGGTCCCAGACGCTGCCCGACCTGGACCTCCGCCCGGCCGAGCGCAAATCCGCGGGAGGGGCGCCGCAGAAAGGGCCGTTCTACCGGCCGTGCGTCGTCTGCAAGGCGACCATGAACCGGCGCAACTGGGGGAGGAAGAGCGGAATCATCCTGGACGTCTGCCAGAAGCACGGCGTCTGGTTCGACCTCCACGAGCTCGAGGACCTGCTGCGCTTCCTCCGTTCCAGCGCGGGCCAGCAGTCCCAGAAAGAGGCCGAAGCCGAGCGGGCCGCGCTCCGGCACCTGGCGCTCCAGGGAAGTCTGCGGACCTTCGGCACGCCCACCTCCTCGGGCTCCCTGGCCGGGGCGGTGGCCGCGGGATTTCTGTTCGGGGCGCTGGGCGACCTCTTCAATTAGGCGGAAAAGGACACCAGGGACCCAAGGACTGCAAGGACAAAAACTGTCTTCGTCCTTGGTGTCGTTGGTGTCTTTGGTGTCCTTCCGATTCAAGAGGCCCCAGCCCGCAACAAACTCCGATAGCATTGTGTCTTCCGGGAACTCCGGCCGAATCCCATGAGAGCGCCCACTCTAGACGAGCTCGTGCTGCTGCCCGAGCCTTTGGCCCTGCAGCGGCACTTCGACGCGAAGAACGACCGCGTTCTGCGCGGGCTGGTGCTCTTTCTCGCGCTGATGTCGCTGGGCGGGATCGCGGGCGGCCTGGAGTCGGGCAAGCCTTTCGCGGCAGCCGTCTACGTCGTGAACCTGCTGGTGAACCTGGGGGTTTTCGCGCTGCGGGGCCGGGATCTCTACGTGCGGAGCGCCCGCCAGATCCTCCTGGTCTACCTGCTCGCGGAGATCCTCGTCCTCAAGTTCACGAGCACGCTCATGGGGGGCGAGTCGATCCCGCTCTTCATCATGACGGCGTTCCTGCTCCTCGCCTTCCGGCTCCGCCTGAGCGAGCACCTGCTGCTCTACGGCGCCTTCTGGGTGGCCGCGGTGTTCCCCCCGGCCTGGCTGGGCCTCTCCGCGGACGCGGGGCTCGCCCAGGGCGACCTCATTGCGGTGACGGTGATCTCCGTCATCTGCCTCTCCCTGGCCGTGCTCTTTTCGCAGCTCGACCGGCGGCGCTTCCTCACCGGCTGGCGGCGGGAACACTCGCGCTACCGGGAGCGGATCCGGATGCGCGAGGAGATCGAATACGCGCGGAAGATCCAGTTGAGCATGCTGCCCCAGGGCGCCCCCGAGGTGGCGTGGCTGGATCTCGCCGCGGCTTCGCTCCCCGCGACCGAGGTGGGGGGCGATTACTACGACTACTTCCTCCTCGGCCCCCGGCAGATTGCGCTCGTGGTGGCCGACGTGGCGGGCCACGGCCTCGCGAGCGGCCTCCTGCTCTCGGGCGTGCGGAGCTGCCTGTATCTGCTGGAGGAAGACATGGTCTCGCCGGTCGCGATCCTCGAGCGCCTGAACCACATGGTGAGGAGGACGACCGACCGGCGCACCTACGTCACGCTGCTGTGCGCCGTGATCGACTGGGACGCCCGCACCCTGACCGTGGCCTCCGCCGGGCACCCGCCCGTGCTGCGCTACGACGCGAAGGCCCACGACTTCGAGGAGGTGGGCCGGGGGGCTCCGCCGCTCGGCACCTTCCTGGACGTCCGTTACGAGGAGGTACGGTCTCCGCTCGCCCCCGGCGACCTCCTCGTCTTCTACTCCGACGGCATCATCGAAGCGAGGGGCTCTCTCGACAAGGATTACGGCGACGCCCGGCTCAAGCGGGCGGTCGCGCGGGCGGCCAACAGCCGGACGGCCCGGGAGGTCCGCGACGCCGTGCTGGGAGACCTCTCGAACTTCAAGGCGGACCAGGAGCAGGCGGACGACATCACCCTGGTCGTCCTCCGCCTGAAAGAGCTGCCGCTCTCCGGCTGAACTCTCGCCTTCTTTCCCCGTAGGTAGGAACGGTGAAGGCGATCTCGATCGACGATCTCATCCTGCTGCCCGAGCAGGCGGCGCTCGCCCGGCATTTCGACGCCCGGAACTGGCGCGTCATCCGCTGGCTCCTGCCGTTTCTGTTTCTCATGTCCGTGGTCTCCCTGGTTGCGGTGATCAACGCCGGGATGCTTTGGGGGATCGTTTTCTACGGCCTCAACCTGGCCCTCACCCTGGGGATGTTCGCGGCCCGCAAGGAGGAGTGGTTCGCGCGCCATTTCCGGCGGATCCTCCTCTTCTACCTGCTGTTCCAGTTCCTGCTCTGGAAAAACTGGGTCGTCCGCGCGAGCCCCACGGAGGAGGCGGCCTCCGGGTTCCTCGTCTTCCTGGCGTTTCTGATCGTGTTTCTGCGTCTCCGGGCCTCCGAGTTTCTGCTGCTCTACGGCACCCTGGGAGTGCTCTCCTATCTCCGCATCGATCCTTCGGCTCCACCCCAGAGCTGGCTCCGGGGCGTTTTCGAGCCCGAGGAGACCATCCCGACCGTCGTCGCCTTCGCCGTCGCTCTCGTCTGGACCCGCGCCGAGAAGCGCCGCTTCCTCGAATCCTTCCGCCGGGAATCGATCCGTTCCCGGGAGCGGCTCCGGATGCGCGAGGAGATCGGCTACGCGCGGCGCATCCAGCTGAGCATGCTCCCCCAGCGCCCTCCGGCCGTGAGCTGGCTGGAGGTGGCCGCGGTCTCGCTCCCCGCGACCGAGGTGGGCGGCGACTACTACGACTGGTTCGTCCTCTCCCCCTCCCGCGTGGTCCTGGTGATCGGCGACGTGGCGGGCCACGGCGTGGCAAGCGGCCTCCTGCTCTCGGGTCTCCGGAGCTGTCTCTATCTCCTGGAGAAGGACTTGGCGGACCCCGTCCGCGTCCTGCTGCGGCTCTCCCCGATGGTGCGCAGGACCACGGGCAAGCGGATGTTCGTCACCCTGCTCTTCGCCGTCCTGGACCGCGAGGAAGGCACCCTTGCCGTGGCCTCCGCCGGCCACCCGCCGCTCCTCCTCGGAAGGGAAGGCCGTCTCGAAGAGGTGGGCCAGGGCGCCCCGCCGCTCGGAACCTTCAAGGACGTCCGCTACGAAACCGAGCTCCGCCCCCTCGCCGCGGGGGACCTCCTCGTCCTCTACAGCGACGGTCTCGTCGAAGCCCTGGACCGCCAGGGGAGGGAGTACGGCCGCGAGCGCCTCGAGCGGGTGATCGCGCGGGTGGAGAAGGGGAGGAGAGCCCTGTCCCTCCGCGAAGCGATCCTCTCCGACCTGGCGGACTTCCGCGGCACCGCCGAGCCGGCGGATGACGTGACGGTGGTGGTGGTGCGGGTGGGGTGAAGTCCCTGGGGTCCCTGCAGTCCTTGGTGTCCTTGTTGTCCTTGGTGTCCTTTTCTGGGTATCGTTCCTTGCCCTCTCACCCCAAGGAGACCCGATGAAAACCCGCCCGGCCTTCCTGCTGATCCCTGGAATCCTCCTTGCGCTCGCCCTCTCCGCGCAGGAACCCGCTCCCGTGGCGGCTCCCGAGCCGTGGGCTCCCGACCGGGCGGAGGCGGGGAGCGTGGAGGAGATCCGGGAGTACACGACGGCTCCCGAGTACCTGCCGGAGACGGTGGCCTACGTGCCGGACTCGGACACGGTGCCGTCTCCCTCCGAGGTTCTGGGGCACCTCGTGGGGGCTCCGGACGTGCTTTCGAAGGTGGCGGACGTCCATGGGTACTTCCGGAAGCTCGACCAGGCGAGCGACCGGGTGCGGGTGGAGGTGATCGGCGAGAGCGAGGAGGGGCGGGAGATCCTGCTCGCCATGGTCTCGGACCCGGAGAACCTCGCGGGCCTCGACCGCTACAGGGAGATCACGGGGCTCCTTGCGGACCCGCGCAAGACCCCGCGCGAGGAGGCGCGGCGGCTGGCGGAGGAAGGAAAGGTTTTCTATTACCTCCTGGGCGGGCTCCATTCGACCGAGACGGGCAGCCCCGAGATGCTGATGGAGCTCGCCTACCGGCTCGCGGTCTCGGAGCGGCCGGAGATCCAGGCGATCCGGAAAGAGGCGATCGTCCTCATCACCCCGGTCGTCGAGACGGACGGCCGGGACCGGCAGGTCGAGTGGTACGAGCGGCATCTCAAAGGCAAGAACCTGGACTGGGAGGAGCTCCGGGAATTCTCCTCGCCTCCGTACTGGGGCCACTACGTGTTCCACGACAACAACCGGGACGGCATGCAGATCACCCAGGCGCTCACCCGGGCCGTCAACGGCACGTTCTGGACGTACCATCCGCAGGTGATCCACGACCTCCACGAGTCGGTCCCCCTGCTCTACATCTCGACCGGCCACGGCCCCTACAGCCACGCCGTGGACCCGGTGACGATCAGCGAGTGGACGACGATGGGCGTCAACGAAGCCGGCGCGCTCGCG
>DATEIO010001011.1:0-3168 GCA_035278895.1 Thermoanaerobaculia bacterium
GTCACCACCTCCTCGCCCATCTTTCCTTCCTCCCCGCCCGTCACCACGTGGAAGGCGACCTCGATCTCCTGGAACACCCGCTCCTCTCCCCCCTCCTGGGCCGTCCCTCCGCCCCCGGACGGAAGATCCAACCGCCCGCCCGGAGCCGGAGCCGTTTCCGCCGGCCCTTTGCGCGACGGGCCCCGCCTCGGCTTCGGCGGCGCCAGCCGGGAATCCTGCGAATTGAGAAGCGCGTTCACCCACTCGGCCGTATCGCGATCCACCTCCGCCACACCGCACCCGGGGACCCCATGGTCCGCGCAAAGAGCCGTGCTGAGAAGGAAAGAGAAAATACTGAAAAATATGAAAGGTTTCATGCTGCGACCTCCCTTCTTCATACGATGACCCGGACCTCCGGTTATGGGTCATCTTCAAGGAAACGCAGGAGGGGGGCGAAGTCCCTCAGGGGAACGGAATCGGGGCCATGCTAGTCTCCGGGAAGGAACCAACAAGCCCGGAAGGCCCAGAACCGTGGAGATCCGGAAGCGATCCCGTCCCGCCATCCTCATAGGTGCCCTGTCTCTCCTCCTCCTGGGACAGGCGCCGGGCGGGACCGCCATCCCTCCCTCCCAGGTGGCGCATGATCTTTCCGCCCTCGGAATCGGCGTAACGGCCGGGGCCGCTCCGGGGTATGCCGACGAGGCGGCGTGCGCGCTCTGCCATTCAGACCTCGTCGCGTCCTATCGGGAGAAGGGGATGGCCCGGGCCTTTGCGCGACCGCGGCCCGCGGCGGACATCGAGAGCTTCGAGGCCCAGCCGTTCTTTCACGAGCCCTCGGGCCAACGCATGGAGATCCGCCGCCGCGGTGACCGGCTGGTGTTCCGGCGGTGGCAGGACGGCCCGGACGGGCGGCCGATCAACACGTTCGAGCAGGAGGTGGACTGGATCCTGGGCTCGGGAGACCACGCACGGACCTATCTCTACCGCACCGCGGGTGGCGAGCTCTACCAGCTCCCGCTCGCCTGGTACAGCCAGACGCGGAGCTGGGGCATGTCCCCCGGGTTCGACCGGCCGGACCACGACGGGGTGTTGCGGCGGGTCCGGCGTGAGTGTGTCTTCTGCCACACCTCCTACCCCGACGTGCCGACCGGAGCCGACGCCTACGGCGCACCTCAGGTCTTTCCAGAAGCGCTGCCCGAGGGGATCGGCTGCCAGCGGTGCCACGGCCCTGCGGCCGAGCACGTCTGGCTCGCCAACGGCGGGATCGGCTCCCCTGAGGAGATCCGCGCGAGCGTCTGGAACCCGGGCCGTCTCCCCGCCAAGCAACGCGACGAGGTCTGCGGAACCTGCCACCTCCAGCCCTCGGTGGCGATCCCCGGAATCCGCCGCTTCGGCCGGGGCGACTTCTCCTTCCGGCCCGGAGAGCCGCCCGCCGGTTACCTGGTCCAGGTGGACGTGGAAGAGGAGGGGAAAACGGCCTCCGAGCGCTTCGAGATCAATCACCACCCCTACCGGTTGCGGCAGAGCCGGTGCTTCACCGAAAGCGGCGGCGCGCTCTCCTGCCTCACCTGCCACGACCCGCACCAGAGAGTGCCGGAAAAGCAAAAGGCCGCTCACTACCGCGCGGCCTGCCTCACCTGCCATGCCCAGGATGGGCCTCATACGGCGGAAGCGAGCGACTGCGCCTCCTGCCACATGCCGAAACGGCGGACCCAGGACGTCGTCCACGTGGTGATGACGGACCACCTCATCCAACGCAAGCCCGGAGGGCCCGAGCTTCTGGCTCCGCTCTCCGAGACCGAGACCGTCCTGACCGGTCTCCGCCTCCTCGGCCCCGGCGCTCCGGAAGGCGGCCTGGGCGAGGTCTATCGCGCGGCCGCCACGGTGCGAGCGGCGACCACGAACGAGGCGGTCGCCTATCTCGAAAAGAAGCTCGTCCAGGTGCGGCCCCCGGAGATCGAGCCGTGGCTCGACCTCGCCCAGGGGCAGCTCCGGCGCCGCCGGTTCGCGGAAGCCGAGCGCGCTCTCTCGCCGGTCCTGGCGCGCTCGCCAGACGATCCCCTCGCGCTCGAGTGGCTGGCCCTGGCCCGGACTGGCCAGGGAAAGATGGACGAGGCGATCGAAATCCTCCGGCGGGTCGTGGCAGGACCCGGGAAAGCTGACGCTGAGTACAACCTGGGACGGCTGCTCTCCGCGCGCGGCCGGCCGGCGGAGGCGGAGGAGCATCTCGCCCGAGCCGTAGCGGCCCGCCCCAACCTCCAGGTGGGCTGGTACCACCTCGGCGAGGTCCGCGCCGCCCTGGGTCGGCAGGAGGAGGCCCTCCTCTGCTGGCGCCGGGCCCTGGAGATCGACCCCACCCATACACCCTCCTATCTCTCCCTGGGCAAAACTCTCCTGGCTGGTGGGAACCGCGCGGAGGCGCTCCGCTGGCTCCGGCACGGCGCCCGGGCCGCCGCGCGCCCGGATCAGGTCGCCGCGGCTTTGCAAGAAGCGGAAGGCAGGCAGGGAGAAAGCGATTACACCGGGGGAGGATCTACAAAAAGGCCAGAATTTTGAGATCTTTTGATGAGCTTTGAGCCAATATTTGAGGACTCCTGACAAGACACTGCCATATTATCTGTTCAACGAGAGGGACCTGAAGGACGCGAGAGCGAACGAAGGGAACCTCGAAGCAGTCGAAGGCGTGCAGGTTCTTTTTTCATCTTATCTTTTGAAGTCTCTTTGGGGGGACCGTGGGCCCGGGTGGAGTAATCCACCCGGGCCTTCGCGTTTTGCAGCGTCATGGACGATGTCCGCGCCTACTACCAGAAGATCCTCCCCTACTTCGACGCCGAGCTGGCCGACCGGGGCGACGCCGGGCTCTGGACCTGGGCCGCCTCGACCCCCGAGGGCTGCCGCGTCCTGGAGATCGGCGCGGGCACGGGCCGGGCGACCGCCTTTCTGGCGCAAAGCGCCGCCCGCGTGGTGGCCTTCGACCTCTCTCCGGAGCTCGTGGCTGTGGCCCGGCACCGTTTCGAGGACGATCCCAAGGTCTCCTTCTTCGCCGGCGACATGCGTCATCTGGAGCTGGGGGTCCGCTTCGACCTGATCGCGGCCGTGGACGATCCGTTCGTCCATCTGACGGAAGATGAAGACCGGCAGAGCGCCTTCGAGACTGTAGCCGCCCACTTGGCACCGGGCGGCCGGTTC
>DATEIO010001012.1:0-6653 GCA_035278895.1 Thermoanaerobaculia bacterium
TCCTTCTTGGCGAGCTCCTTCAACTGGTCGATCTTGGCGTCCACGTCGGCCAGCCGCTGCTCCACGTTGGGCAGCGGGGCGGCCGGGCGCGCGGCCTCCCGGGGGAACTGCCGGGAGTCCCGCTTCAGGAACTTCTGGGAAGGTGGAGGCGGAGGGGGCGGAACCGCGCCGCCCGCGGCCGGGCGGACGTTGGCGATGATCTGCAGGTAGATGACCCGCTCCCGGACGAACTGCAGGTAGGCGGAGAGCATGTAGCTCAGCTGCTGGAGGATCCCCGCCTCCGCCATGTCGTCGATCTCGCGGCGCTCGTGGATGACCCTGGCGATCCGGTCGCGGATGTCCATCAGCCGGCGGTAGACCGCCATGTAGTCCGGCAGGAACCCCGCCTTCATCCAGCCGGCCACGGGGTTCTCCTGGAGCATGGCCTCGACCTTCTGGCGCAGGACCTCGCGGTCGCGCTCCGACTGGATCTCCCGGGCGCGCTTCTCCTCGTTCAGCACGCCCTTGACGAACTTCTCGTTGGTCGAGGCGAGCGTCACCCAGGCCGTGGAGCCCAGGCCCCAGAGGATCAGCGGCAGGGGGTTCCACAGCGCGGCCGACGCGGCGAGCGAGACCGCTCCGGAAATCAGGTTTCCGGGAGCCTTCGCCGCCTTGGAGATGCTCTTCAGCCAGGTTTTTTTCGGGTCCATTCGTCTTTCTTGAGCGTCCCGCCTAAAGAGACGGGAACCGGGCGCGGATCTCGCGCATCACCAGCATGAACTCGGGAGTCGTGGCGATCCCGTCCCGCCAGGCGAGGCCCCGTTCGATGAGATTGTAGCTCTCCTGGATCTTCGCGCCGGGGATGATCTGCCCTTTTTCGTCCCGGTCGCGCCCCATGAGCCAGATCGTGTCCGCCACCTCCAGGGCCGCGGCGATGTCGTGGGTCACCACCACGATGGTGTTCATCTCGTGCATGCAGGCGACCTCCGACAAGAGCTCGCAAACGCGGTCGATGGCCATCGGATCCAGCCCGGAAAACGGCTCGTCCAGGAGCAGGAAGTGCTCGCTGCACATGAACTGCTGGGCGATCGCCACCCTCTGGCGCTGGCCGCCGGAGAGCTGCGGCGGGTAGACGTTCGCCCGGTCCTCCATGTTGAAGCGCTTGAGAAACCCCATCGCCTTTTCCTTCGCCGCGGCCCGGGAGAGCCCCGCCCGCCGGCCGGCCACCGTGAGGTTGCCGAGCACGGTCCGGTGGGCGAAGAGGGGGTAGTTCTGGGCCACGACCCCCACCATCCCCCGCTGCACCGGCCTCCCCTCCTCCCCGATCAGCACCCGGCCCGAGGTCGGCACCTCGAGCCCTGCGAGGACGCGGAAGAGCGAGGTCTTGCCGATCCCGGAGGGTCCCAGGAGCCCCACCACCTGGCCGGCCACCGTATCCGGCCGGACGATGTCCTTGATTTCCAGGTTCACGTCCCGGAGGATCTGCACTCCCCCCTTGACGACGTTGACGTTCTCCGCTTTGAGGATCGTGCTCTTCGTTTCGTACGCGTGGATCGCCATGGCCTAAGCCCTCTCCAGGGTGAGGCGGGAGTAGGGGCAGACGATCCGCTGGAGCGCGCCGATGGCGTAGTCCTGGAGGATGCCCAGGAGGAGGATCGTGATCTGGATGGCGAACACCTCGGCCAAGTGGAAGTGCTTGTTCTGGTTGAGCAGCATGGCGCCCACGCCGCCTTCGGAGCGGGAGATGCCCTCGACCATGGTGAGCATCATCCAGCCGATGGCTGCGTTCTGGCGCAGCACCTCGAACGCCTTGTCCGCCGTCCCCAGGATGACCACCTCCCAGACCACCTCCCACTCGTTCATGCGCAGCGTGCGGGCGTGGTCAAACTTCTCCTTGGGAATGGCGAGCACCTCGGCCGCCATCGAGGTGATGAAAAAGACGGTCATGCCGAAGACGAGGAGCGCGAGCTTGAGAGGCCGGCCGCCGCCGACCATCAGCGTGAACACGAAAGTCAGGCCGATCAGCCCCAGGAACCGCCCCTTGGAGAGCGCGGCGGCCACGGGCCGGAAGAACGGCATCACGGTCAGGTAGGAGAGCGCGAGCGAGATCACCACGGTCAGCGCGAGCGCCTCCAGGTTCACGGTGAAGCTCGTCCACAGCTCCCGGCCGAGCCCCTGCTCGAACCAGAGCGTCTGGAACGCCCGCGCCACTTCATCGGGCTGGGGAAGGACCGGGAACGGCGAGTTGATCCAGATGAGCAGGAAGACTGCCACCTGGGCCGCCACGATGATGCGCAGCGTCATTGGGGAGATCGCGCGGTTCGGCGCGAACGCCGAGGTGATATCTTTCAAAGTTGCTAAACCTCCTGGAAGCCGGTGCTGCCTGGCAAGGCGGGAATTCTATCCCACCCCGTCTATACGTGCCCGGTCCCCCCGGAGTTGTGAGAAGCTCCGGACGAAACGTTTCCCCGTCCGGCGTCATTTCGGATCGAGGCGGGGCCGGAACCCGAAGGGATCGGTGTCTCCGCGCGGACCTCTGGAGGGGGACGATGAAGCTGCCCGTTCAAGCCACTGCGTTCGTCCGTCGCTTCCTCATCGCCGGGCTTCTCTGGACCGGCCTCCCCGTTCACGCCGTCACCGTCGAGGAGATCCCTTCTCCGCGTCCCACCGGCTGGTCCGTCGACCTGACCAACACCCTGCCAGCGACAGCAAAGGCGGAGCTGGACCGCCTGGGAGACGAGGTCAAGGCAAAGACCGGCGCCGAGCTGGCGATCGTGGTCGTCGGCACGACCGGCGGCATTGAGCCCCGGGACTTCGCCACCCGTCTCTTCAACTACTGGGGCATCGGCGAGAAAGACAAGAACAACGGCCTCCTCGTCTTCGCGGCGCTCGACGACCGGGCGGCCGAGATCATCCTGGGCGACGGCATCGACAGCGACGCCCAGGTGCGGGCGAGCGACGAGATCATGCAGGGGGTGATGGTGCCGCGCTTCCGGCAGGGCGACCCGGCCGGGGCCATCCTCCAGGGAGCGACCGCCTGCGCGTCGCGCATTCTGGGCATCGCTCCCCCGGTCGCGGCCGATCCCCGGGGCCCCAAACCATCTCCGGGCTCCGTCGAGGCCCCGGCTCCCTTCAAGTCCGGGGAGGCCGAGCCGTCCAAGGCCTCTCCGGCTCCGGCCCGGCAATCTCCGCCCTCCTCTACCGAGGTCGTGACCGGCTGCTTCCTGCTCCTCCTGATGGGAGCCTCGGCCGCTGCCGGCCTGGTGGGGCTGGTCTGGCTGATCGTTCGCCCGAAGCGTTGCCCCCGGTGCCGGACGAAAATGGTCCTTCTCCCCGAGGACCAGGACGACGCCTACCTGCTGCCCTCCGAGCGGATCGAGGAGAGAGTCGGGAGCGTCAACTACAAGATCTGGCTCTGCCCGAGCTGCGGAGCGACGGAGAGGTCCCGCCGGGCCAAGCTCCTGTCGTCCTACTCCTCCTGTCCCGCTTGCTCCGCCGTGACGCTCCGGAAAACCTCCCGCACGCTCCAGACGGCGACCTACGACACCGGCGGTCTGATCCAGGTCGACGAGAGCTGCGCGTCCTGTGCCTATCAGAGGTCCTACACCCAGGAGACGGCTCGTCTCACGAGGCCCGCTCCCACCCGCACGTACTCCTCCACCAGGCCGGCGTTTTTCTCGTCGGGTTCTTCGTCGTCCTCCTCGTCCAGCTCCAGCTCGGGCTTCGGCGGAGGGCGAGCTTCCAGCTCCGGCGGGTCCGGCTTCGGCGGAGGGCGGTCCTCCGGCTCCTCCGGATCGGGGTCGAGTGGAGGCGGCGGGGGGAGGTCGTCCGGGAAGGGGTCCAGCGGGCGCTGGTGAGCCTCTCCTAGAATGCCGGCCATGATCGATTACCAGGGCCGGCGCTTCCGTTCCGTCTCCAACTCCCCCACCGGCGAGGTGGGGGCCGAGACCGTCTTCGACTATCGCCAGAAAGGCGACGTCGTCTGGGCGACCTACGAAGGGGGGGGCCATCCGCTTCGGCACTCTGATCGCCAAGGTGGACGGCGACGGCGCTCTCGACATGCGCTACCACCACGTGAACGCCGCGGGCGAGTTGATGACCGGCGTCTGCCGCTCGACGCCGGAGCTGCTCCCGGACGGGCGGGTCCGTCTCCACGAGCGGTGGCGGTGGACGAGCGGGGATGGATCTACGGGTGAGTCGGTGATCGAGGAGGTACGGGAGTGAGGCTGATCGTCTTCGACATCGACGGCACGCTCACGCGGACGGACCAGATCGACGAGATCTGCTACGTCCGCGCCTTCGAGGAAGAGCTCGGTTGGACCGGCATCAGCACGGACTGGGCCGGCTACCCGAGCTGTACGGACGAGGCGATCGCCCTGGAAATCTTCGCCCGCCACGGCGGACGCCCACCGCGCGACGGAGAGATCGATCGGGTCCGGAGGCGCTTCCTCTCCCTTCTTGAAGCCGCCCTGGTCGAGGGTACCTTCACGGAGATTCCCGGAGCCGGGGAGGCGCTCTGGAGGCTCCGGAGCGATTCGCGTTTCCGGGTCGCTCTCGCGACGGGCGCCTGGGAAGCGTCTGCGCGCCTGAAGCTTCGGGCGGCGGGTCTGGAGGTGGGTGGAATCCCCCTCGCGACCTCGGACGATCATCCCAACCGGGAGGAGATCGTCCGCCGGGCGATGGCGAGAGCCGAGGCCGCAAACGGCCCCTTCGAGAGCATCGTTTCCGTGGGAGACGGTGTCTGGGACGTCCGGACGGCCCAGGCTTTGGGGATCGGTTTCGTGGGAATCGGACACGGCGAAAGGGCCGGGCGCCTGCGGCGAGAAGGGGCGGGGCGGGTGTTCGAGGATTTCCGGGACTGGGACGCGTTCGTGGAGTGCCTCACCGCCTAGAGGCGAGAGCGCCACCCCGTGGGGCGAGAGCACCGCCCCGTGAGGCGAGAGCGTCGCCTCACGAGGCGGGAGCGTCGCCTCACGAGGCGAGAGCGCCGCCCACCCCGAAACCTCACCCCTGTCCCCTCTCCCATACACCCCGCCGGCCGGGAGAGGGGGACGCCTGCAGGCGGTATTGCCGTAGGGTGCGCTGTGCGCACGTGTTGTTTTCCACCGCCCTAAACGTGCGCACAGCGCACCCTACAAGCTCCAACGCTTCAGCTACGTTTCCCCTCTCCCGGCGGAAGGGGGGGCGATGGGAGAGGGGACAGGGGTGAGGTCTTCGGGGTGGGAGGCCGCTAAGTGCTCATCGCCTCCCGGACCGCCCTCCCCAGCACCCGCACATTCTCCGCGTCGTAGATCATCGTCGTGTGGCTCCCCGGCACCCGGTGGACGTCGATCTCCCCGGCTATCTCTCCCCACCCGTGCGCGGGATCGTCCCCGGCCTCCGGCGGCTGCTCGGCGGCGGCGAAGAAGGTGACGTGGCCTTCGTAGGGCTGCGGCCGGTCGGTGCGGGCGATCCGAAGGTGGGATTTCACCAGTTCCAGGATGCGCCGGGCGGCGGCGGGGGCGAAGTCGGGGGGGAGGAGGCCGGCTTCGCGGGCTCGCTCCACGAGGGCGGCGACGGGATCGGCGGAGCGGCGAAGCTCTTCGAGATCCATGGGGACGTCTCCCACGACTTCCAGGAGGAGCGCGGCGTCGTCCTTCTCCGCCTCGGCGGGGGGGATCACGAGGCCGGTGTCGATCATCCCCAGGAAGGCGACCTCCTGGCCGGCTTCGCGGAGCTGGCGGGCCATTTCGAAGGCGACGCGGCCTCCGAAGGACCAGCCGGCGAGGTGGTAGGGACCGGCGGGCTGTACGCTCTGGACCTCGCGGAGGTAGGCGACAGCGAGACCGGAGAGGCTTTGCTCCGCGACCACGTCCTGAAGGGCGTAGATCGGACGGTCGTCCCCGAGATGAGGCACGAGGCCGGTGTAGCAAAGGATCTGGCCTCCCGCCGGGTGGACGAGGAAGAGGGGCGGGAGCGCGCCGCCCGTCTTCAGGGGTACGAGGGCGGACGCGGCCACTTCTCCAGGATCTCTGAGCAGGCCGGCCAGCTCTTCGATCGTCGAATGCTGGAAGAGGACGGCGAGCGGAAGCGCTCTTCCGAGCTCGTGCTCGATGCGGGCGGCGAGGCGGACGGCGAGGAGCGAGTGGCCGCCGAGATCGAAGAAGTCGTCCGTCACGCTCACGGGGGACGTTTCCAGGATCTCCTCCCAGATCGCCGCGAGGCGCCGCTCCATCCCGTCCCGCGGCGCGATCCGCTCCCCCGCCGGAGCGGACTCGATCTCGCCGGGGTCGGGCAGCGCGCGGCGGTCCACCTTGCCGTTGGGATTCAGGGGGAGACGGTCGAGGATCACGAAGGCCGCGGGGACCATGTAGGCCGGCAGCTTCTCGCGGAGAACCTCGCGGAGGGCGGAGACGGGGACCTCTGTGTCCGTCACCACGTAGGCGACGAGGCGCCGCTCTCCCTGGCCGTCCTCGCGGGCCACGACGACGGCTTCGCGGACTCCGGCGATCCGCCCCAGCTCGGCCTCGATCTCGCCGGGCTCCACGCGGAAACCGCGGATCTTCACCTGCTGATCCGCCCGGCCGGCGGCCTCGACCTCGCCGTTCGTCAGATACCGTCCCAGATCGCCCGTGCGGACCTGTCCAACGAAGCGCTCGCCTCCGAGGTAGCCGGCCGCGAGGTGCGGGCTGCGA
>DATEIO010001013.1:0-2128 GCA_035278895.1 Thermoanaerobaculia bacterium
GGCTTCGAGCGCTTCCTCCTGGGAAGCGTCGCCGCGAGCGTGGTCCGGAACGGCAGGACGAGCGTCCTCGTCATCCCGCCGGACGCGGCCCTGAAGGAGTCGCTCGCCCACGAGGCCGAGCTTCAGGGCATGCGGGTCTGAGGGCAGAAACGCTGAAGGGCGGTCTCATTTGACGGAGATCGGGAAGGATTGTATCTTCCTCTGATGTCCGGCACCCTATGAGCGATCGCCTGGAGCAACTGACGGCCTGGATGAAGGCGGGCGAGGACGAGCACCTGGAGTTCAAGGAAGCAAAGAATCGCTTCGACTTCGAGGAGCTCGTGAAGTACTGCTGCGCGCTGGCCAACGAAGGCGGTGGTTACATCGTTTTCGGTGTGACGGACAAGAAGCCGCGCCGGGTCGTTGGGTCACAGGCTTTCGGGGACCTGCAACGGACGAAGCTCGGGATCCTCGACCGGCTTCGGCTGCGGGTCGACGCCTGGGAGGTCGAACACCCCTGTGGCAGGGTGCTCGTCTTCGAGGTGCCTACCCGGCCGGTCGGAGTTCCGGTCCACTCCAACGGGGCGTACTGGATGCGTGGGGGCGAGAGCCTTGTTCCGATGACTGCCGACCGCCTCAGGCGGATCTTCGATGAGTGCCAGCCGGATTTCTCGGCGGAGGTCTGTCGCGACGCGGCTCCCGAGGACCTCGATCCGCGGGCCATCGCGGTGTTCCGGAGCCGATGGGCAGCCAGGGCCCGCCGGACGGATCTGGAGGAGCTCGATGTCGAGCATCTCCTGGCGGATGCGGATCTTTACCTACCGGGAAGGGGGCTCACCTATGCGGCCTTGATCCTGTTCGCGACCGAGAAGGCCGCTACTCGTCTGCTCGGACAGGCGGAGCTCGTTTTCGAGTACCGCTCCGACCCGATCTCGATTTCGTACCAGCAGCGCCAGGAGCTCCGGAGCGGATTCCTGCTGTTCGAGGATCAACTTTGGGACCTGATCAACGCGCGAAACGAGGTCCATTCCCTGCGGGATGGACTGGTCCGCCGCGACCTGCCCGCCTTCAACGAGGACGCGGTTCGCGAAGCCATTCTCAACGCGGTGTGCCATCGCGATTACCGGCTCTACGGGCCGACCTTCGTCCGCCAGAGCCCGCGGCGTCTGGAGGTCGTCAGCCCTGGCGGCTTTCCGCCGGACGTCAATCCATCGAACATCCTCTTTCGGCAATCCCCGCGCAACCGGCGGCTCGCCGAGGCCCTTGCGCGCTGTGGCCTCGTCGAGCGATCGGGGCAGGGCGCGGATCGCATGTTCAAGACGGCTTTGGAAGAGGGAAAGCTGCCGCCGGATTTCAGCGCCACCACGCCCGAGAGCGTCAGCGTCGTCCTGAATGGAGCCGTGCAGGACGAGTCCTTCGTCACCTTCCTCGATCGTATCTCGGCGGAAAAACAGGCACGCTTCTCGGTTGCCGATCTCGTCGTGCTGGATGCCGTACACCGCGGTCTCGAGATCCCCGAAGCGGTCCGCAACCGCCTGCCGGATCTGGTGACCTTGGGAGCGGTGGAACGCCTCGGCCGTTCCAGGCTCGTGCTCTCCCGGAGCTTCTACATGCTCCAAGGCAAGGCGGGCGAGTACACGCGCCGTGCGGGCCTCGACCGCGAGACACACAAAGAGTTGCTCCTCAAGCACATTGCGAGCAGCGGAGCGGCGGGCGCCCCTTTCGAGGAGCTCGCCCAGGTCCTGCCTCAGGCGAGCCGCAATGAAATCAAGGTGCTCCTCCGGGAGATCAAGGTCGCCGGCCGAGCCCATGCCCGGGGGACGACCCGCGCCGCGCGGTGGCACGCTGGCAAGGCGAAGGGCCGAGGATGAGAGCGCCGCTCGGTTCCAATCGTTCCAATCCAGTTCCAAATCGTTCCAAACCGGCGCCTCTCTTCCCTCGGGACGGCTTTGGAATTTCCTTGGAATCAGTTCCAAATCGTTCCAAAAACAGGCTCGCTCCCCACCCGGCAGGGCACCTTGAGAAGAGAGGCGGAGGAGCGTCTCCGCTTTTTCTCAACGAAGGAGAGCCCATGCGACGCCTGAACAAGATCTTCCTCCTGACCCTCCTCCTCGGACTCCTCGGCGCGATCGACGGCTACGGTGTGGGT
>DATEIO010001014.1:0-6684 GCA_035278895.1 Thermoanaerobaculia bacterium
TGCCAGTCCTTCACGCGGATGACGTCACCAAGGAGTTCCGGGAGGGCCGGGAGACCGTGTCGGTGCTCCGCGGCGCTTCCTTGACCCTGGAGCGCGGCGAGGTGGTCGCGCTCGAAGGGCCTTCCGGGTCGGGGAAGACGACCTTCCTTTCGATCCTCGGCTGCATCCTCACCCCCTCCGGCGGCCGGATCGTCGTGGACGGCCAGGAGGTCGATCCCAGGCGGCCGGGCCGGCTTCCGGAGATCCGGAAAAAATCGATCGGTTTCGTGTTCCAGCAGTTCAACCTGTTCCCGGCGCTCACCGCGCTCGAAAACGTCGAGTACGCGCTGAACGTCAAGGGAATGAAAGGGCGCCAGGCGCGCCAGGAGGCGGAGCGGGTGCTCGACGCCGTGGGGCTTTCCGAGCGCCTGCGCTTCCTGCCGCGCGATCTCTCGGGCGGTCAGAAGCAACGCGTGGCGATCGCCCGGGCGTTGGCCGGCGGCCCGCCGATCCTCCTCGCCGACGAGCCCACGGCGAACCTCGATTCCCAGGTCGGCACCCAGATCCTCGAGAAGTTCCGCGATCTGGCCAAGCGCGAAGACCGCGCCCTGCTGATCGTCACCCACGACCCCAAGGTCCGCGCGATCGCGGACCGCATCCTCCAGATCCAAGACGGCCGCCTGGCGGCGTGAGAGGTGTGTTGCGATGAATACGCTGGCTGAAATGATCAAGAAGTCGGTCCTCCCCGTCTTTGCCCTGATTCTGACGGCCGTCGTGATCCTCCAGGTGCGCGGCGCGCAGAACGGCTCGCTGCACACCCGGGCGCTCTCCGCCCTCGGAGTCGAAAAAGAAGCGAGCGCCGCCCCCGCGCCC
Organism: Thermoanaerobaculia bacterium; assembly: GCA_035278895.1. Taxonomy (GTDB): domain Bacteria; phylum Acidobacteriota; class Thermoanaerobaculia; order Multivoradales; family UBA5704; genus DATARR01. The sequence goes on from DATEIO010001014.1 coordinate 853, forward strand.
GCGGCTCCGGTCGCGGAAGACGGCGGCGTGGTGGCCGAGGGGCGCCTCGTCACCTACCCCGGCGCCGAAGTGGCCGTGGGCTCCGAGGTCCCCGGCACCCTCGTCCGCCTGCTGGTCCATGAAAAGGATTCCGTCCGCAAGGGCCAGGTGATCGCCGAGCTCAAGGCCGACGACGTCCGCGCCGAGCTCTCCGAAGCCCGCGCCCGTGTCTCCGAAGCCGAGGCCGACATCCGCTTCGCGGACGTGGATCTCGAGCGCGCCGAGCGCCTCCTGACCGCCAAGGTCGGCACCCAGGAGACCGCGGACCGCGCCCGGAGCCACCGCGACGCCGCCCACGCGCGGCGCCAGACCGCGCTCGCCTCCGTGGCGCGCCTCGAAGCCATCCTCGCCAAGACCCGCATCACCGCCCCGCTCTCGGGCGTCGTCATCACCCGGAGCGTGGACGCCGGAGAGCACGTCGAAGCCGGCGACGCCCTCCTCACGATCGCCGATCTCGATCGCACCCGCATCGAAGCCGAGGTCGACGAGTTCGACGCCGGCCGCGTCGCCCTGGGCTCCCGCGTCACCGTCACCGCCGAGGGCTACACCGGCCAGTCCTGGAAGGGAACCGTCGAAGAGATCCCCGACGCCGTCGTCGGCCGCCGTCTAAAGCCGCAAGACCCCGGAAGGCCATCGGACACCCGCGTGCTGCTGGTGAAGGTGGCGCTGGATGAGGGAACTCCGTTGAAGCTCGGGCAGCGGGTAGAGGTGGAGATCGGGCCGGAGAAAATTGCGGCGAAGTAGGACGCCCCTTGCGCCCGGGTGGCGAAGAGACGTAAATTTGCCCGCGCTGGGGACAAACCCTATACTAGGTCCATGGCCGAGCCTGTGAGAAAAGCACCGGCTGACGATCCCTACCCTTACGGCTGGGGGTTGCGGCGCGTCCGTCTGCCGGACGGGCGCGTCGAGGTGCGCGAAGTTCCGCTCACGCCGGAGGACTTCCTCGATCCCCAGCCAGGGGATCAATTGACCCAGAACTACTGGCACGGCGTGTATGTCGCCCGGCTCTTCAACCTGATCTACGAGCGCTACGAGTCGTCTCCCGACGTGCTCGTCAGCATGGATTTCAAGATGCTCTGGGGGATCCCCGACCTCTCGGATCCGGCGCCCGACGTCGCGGTGATCCAGGGCGTGCACGACAAGATGGCGGACCGGAGAAGCTTCTCCGTCCAGGACGAGGGGGCACGCCCCTGCCTGGTGGTCGAGGTGGTCTCCGACGATCCGGCGCTGCGGAGCAAAGACCACAAAGAGAAGATCGCGATCTACGAACGCGCCGGAGTCCAGGAGTACCTCATCCTCGATCCGCCTCTCGTCACCGGAGACGGACGTTTCCGGATGACGGCCTATCGCCTCGGAGCTGGAGGCCGTTACCGGCGCATCCAGCCGGACGACCAGGGGGGGTTTCTTTCCCGGACGACGGGTCTCTGGTTCCGCCTCACCCCGGACCGCCAGAACCTCTTTCTGGTCGATGCCAGGACCGGCGAGCGCCTGGAGGCGGCCAACGAAGCGAAGGCGCGGGCCGCCTACGAAGCCGAGCAGCGGAGGGCGGCGGAGACCCGAGCCACTCTGGCCGAGGCTCGATCCGCTCGCGACACCGAGGCGCGAAAGGAAGCCGAGGCTCGAGCCGCTCGGGCCGAGGCACAAGCCGCTCGCGAGGCGGCAGCCCGGAGAGAGGCGGAGGCGGAGACGGCCCGCCTTCGGGAAGAGCTCGCCCAGCTTCAGAAGTCCCGCAAATAAAACTTATTAAACATCTGAAGCTCGACCCAGAGAAAATCGCGGCGAAGTAGGGACGCGATATAATAGGGCGTTAACCCGGAGAGAACGGTTATGAGCCACCGCGTGATCGCCCTTTGCCTGGCCACCCTTGCCAGTCTCGCCAGCCCGGCCGCGGCCGTGATCGGTACCGCCGACGACGTCCCCGCGGCCACCCTGCTCCTCCCCTACTTCGAGGTGGATCAGGCCAACCCCAACGGCATCACGACGCTCCTGACCGTCCGGAACGCCGACTCCGCCCCGGTCGTGGCGCACGTCACGATCTGGTCCAACCTGTCGGTTCCCCTCCTGGATTTCGACGTCTACCTCACCGGCTTCGACCAGCAAACGATCAACCTGAGGGACGTGCTGGTGAGCGGCCTTCTCCCCAGGACGGGGCCGTCCGACATCCTGAGCCCCCGGGGGGCCCGCTCCGGCCCTCACAGCACCTTCGGCGGCACCTGCAGCGCCTCGCCCGGGGTGGCCCCCAACTATAACAATCCCGCGCTGACGGCCAGCCTCCTCTCCTACCTCCAATCCGCGCTCACCGGAGGCTATTCCACGGTCCACAACGGGTGCGTCGCAACGCACACCGACAATCTCGTGGGCTACGTCACCGTCGACGCCGTCAACAAGTGCAACCTCTTCTTTCCGACCGACGTCAACTACTTCGTGCCGGGAGGCCAGGGGATCGCGAGCAACCGGAACGTCCTGTGGGGAGACTGGTTCCTGGTCGATCCGTCCACGAACCTGGCCCAGGGTGACACCCTCGTCCACATCGAAGCGTCGGCCGACGATCCCCGTACGAGCACGCCCGGCAGCTACACGTTCTACGGCCGCTATGTCGGGGGCAGCGCGGCGGACAACCGGGAGCGCCTTCCCTCCCGGTGGAACGCGCCGCTCGATCCCCTGGTCGATCCCACGGCCGGGCAACCCGCCCAGGTCCTGGTCTGGCGGGACAGCGGCCGGGTCGCAACCTCCTTCCCCTGCGGATCGCTGCCCTCCACGTTCCCCCTGGGCTCGACCGAGATCTCCTCGATCAGCGAGGACGGCCTGTCCGCGCCCCTCGCGGCCGACTTGTTCTCCGCGGAGACGCAGAGGACCGTCATCAACGTGACCGGTAGCTGGCTGCGGCTCGATCTCGACACCTCGACCGGCAGCATCTTCGATCCGGCCAAGCAGGCCTACGTCATCGCGCTGGACATGACCCCCTCGGCCACCACTGGAATGGGCGCCATCCAGGGGGCGGGAACCGGCGCGATCGGAACCGCCGACGCGGCGCCCGGCGCCTCCCTGCTCCTGCCCTACTTCGAGGTCGACCGGACGAGCTCGTCGGGCGTCCGCACGGCCCTGGCCGTCCGCAACGGCGGGGCGGCGCCCGTCCTGGCGCGGGTGGTCCTCTGGACCGACCTCTCCGTGCCCACGCTCGGCTTCCACGTCTACCTTCCGGCCTTCGGCTCCCGCGTCGTCGATCTCCAGGAGATCTTCGCGACGGGATGGCTGCCTGCCAGCGGTCCCGCACCGCTGCCGGGCTGCTCGGGGCTGCTGCCGCCCGCGCCGCTCTCCGTCCAGAGCCTCACGGCTTTGAATGCCGCCCACACCGGCACCGCCTCGCAGCTCTTCGGCGGGCTCTGCGCCGGCTCCAGCTACGGCGACGGAATCGCGCGGGGCTATGCCACGGTGGACGTGGTGACCCAGTGCACCGCGGCGCTGCCCGGCCAGCCGGGCTACTTCGGGGCCACCGGCGTCGCGGGCTACGACAACGTCCTGTGGGGGGAGTACGCCATGGTCGAGCCGGCCAACAACCTGGCCCACGGCGACGCGCTCGTCCATCTCCAGGCCTCGACCACCAACCCGCTCACCTCCATCTCTGGCCAGCCCACCTTCTACGGCCGGTACGTCAACTGGACGGCGGCCGACCACCGCGAGGCGCTGCCCGCGAGCTGGGGAGTGAGCAGCCGCCGCGGCGGGGCCTTCGACGGAGGCTCACGCCTTCTCGTCTGGCGCGACAGCGGCCAGGTCCACCAGCCGTTCGCCTGCGCTTCGTCTCTCGCCACCTTCCCGATGAGCCAGGGCCTGAGCCTGCATTTCGACGATTATGGGAAGGACGTTCCCGTGCCGTCCCTGGCCCTGGGCCTGGAATCGCAGAAGCGGCTCGTCGATTGGGAGGGCCCCTCCTTCGGCTGGATCGACCTGGACCTGGGAACGAGGACCGGAGCCTTCACCCAGCCGCCGCTCCAGGCCTATGCGACCTCCCTCGAGCGCGCCGAAGCCCGCTTCGGCATCAGCATCTCCGGCGTGCAGCTGCTCAAGTCGCAGGTGATCTTTGCGGACGGTTTCGAGAGCGGCGGCCTCCTGATCTGGTCTTCCGCCGTGCCCTGAGACGGCTGCGGGGGAGCACGCTACCCTTCATGATATTCTGAAGTCTTTCTAATGGAGGAATATCATGAGCACGAGAAACCTGTTCAAAGTCCTCTCGATGGGCCTCACCCTGGCGTGCCTGTCGAGCGTTCCCGGCGAAGCGAGCGGCAGCGGCGATCTCGACACGTGCGGCGCCCCTCCGGGCCCTGGGGCTTCCCGGGCGAAGGCACGCCAGCTCGTCGCCCAGATCCGCGCGGATCTCGCGGCCGTCGAGGACGAGATCCGCAACGTCCCCTTCCTGTCGGAGATCGAGTCTGGCACGGCCTCCGTCGAGCAGATCGCCGCCATCGTGGCTGAGGAATACAGCATCATCCGGAGCGATCTGAACAGCTTCAATCAGATGGCCGCCCGCTGGGACAACCCGCAAAGCCACTTCTTCGGCGACCTGGCTTTTGGCGAGACCCTTTCCCAGCCGCTCGTGCTCGACTTTGCCGCGACCGTGGGATTGACCGAAGCGGATCTGGCCGCTTACGAGCCGCGGCCCAAGGCACAAACCTACCCGTCCCGCGTGGCCTGGATCGCCTCCAATGCAGACCGCGCCTCCGCGGCGGCCTCATTCCTGGTCAATTTCGGCGTCTTCGGCGAAAACATGGCGCGCGTGCGCGATGCGCTGCTCAATGTCTACGGGTTCACGCCCGAGCAGGTGGAGTTCTTCAGCTTCTTCGCCGAACCGATCCCCGGCTTCGAGCAAGACGCCATCAAGGTCATCGCCAAAGGGCTGCGGGAGGGAGCCTGCCCGCGCGACGTGCGGCGCTCCGCGAGGCTGCTCCAGGCCTACGAGCTCGACTTCTGGGAAGCCGCCTCCGACGTGCCCGGCTCGCCGCTGCCTGTTTCGTGGGAGCCCTGATCCAGACCTGTTCCCGCCGTGCAAGGAGCTGTTCCGGGGGGATTCGCGGAAGCACTTGAAGAAGGGGTGAGACGGAGAACCCAATGAAAAAGGCGGGGACGAGCCCCGCCTCTACGTTCAGGAGCTGAAAATCGGGCGGACGGTTACGGCACCACGTTGCAGAACGCGTCCAGGTGCATGCCGCTGCACATGATCTGCGACTGCGGGGCGGTGTTGATCCAGCAGACCGGCGCCGGGCAGTTCGGGCCGTCACAGTAGTTGTCACCTACGCAGGCGCCCAGGCCGCAGCTCGGATTGAGCAGGCCGCACTGGCAGTTGGCGCGGGAGATGGTGCTGGTCGCTGGGAAGCATCCCCAACTGTCGCAGTAGCTGTTGCCGAGGCAGAAGCCCGGGCCGCAGTCGTCGCACGACCACGAGGAGGTCGTGACGCTGTTGGGCGGCAGATTCGCGCCGAGGTCGGTGATGATGGCATCGATCGGCACGCCGCGGTTCGGGCAGTTGGCGCAGTGGTGAAGTGCCACGACCGCGTTGTCGCAGAGGGCCAGGACCGGCGAGCCCGAGCTCCCTCCCTGGGTGTCGCAGTAGTAGCCGATGTCGTCGACCGCGGCGCCGGAGCACGAGGGGCGCGTGACGCTCTGGATCTCGCAGTAGCCCGAGGTGTCGTTGGCATGGGTCGAGTGGAGCGCGATCTTCTTGCCATGGCCCAGCGGATGCCCGGGGATGTAGATGCGCTCGGCGGCGTTGGTGCCCGTGTTCCTCATCTGGAGGAAGCC
>DATEIO010001015.1:0-9153 GCA_035278895.1 Thermoanaerobaculia bacterium
GGAGAGCGCGGGCTACGTCCCGGAGACGTGCCCCGGACCGGTCGGCGTGTTCGCCGGAGCCAGCCGCAGCCAGTATTTCTGGAACCTGATCTCCAATCCCGAGGTCCTCCAGGCGGTGGGCGCCTACAAGGTCGGGCTCGCCACCGACAAGGACTTCCTGACCACCAACGTCTCCTACAAGCTCGACTTGAAGGGGCCGAGCCTGTCGGTGCAGACCGCCTGCTCCACCTCTCTGGTGGCCGTCCACGTCGCCTGCCGCAGCCTGCTCGCGGGCGAGTGCGACATGGCCCTGGCCGGAGGCGCCTCGATCGAGGTGCCGCAGCGCGCCGGCTACCTCTACCAGGAGGGGGGCATCCGCTCGCCCGACGGCCACTGCCGGGCCTTCGACGCCCGTGCCCAGGGCACCGTCGCCGGCAGCGGCGTCGGCGCCGTGCTCCTGAAGCGGCTCGACGACGCGCTGGCCGACGGCGATCCGATCCACGCCGTGATCCTCGGCTCGGCGATCAACAACGACGGCTCCGGCAAGGTCGGCTACACGGCCCCCAGCGTGGACGGACAAGCCCAGGTCCTCCGCGCCGCCCTGGAGGCCGCAGAGGTCGATCCGAAGACCGTCCGGTATATCGAGACCCACGGCACCGGCACACCGCTGGGCGACCCGATCGAAATCGCCGCGCTCACCCAGGCCTTCCGCGAGGCCGGCGCCGAAGAGCCCGGCTTCTGCGCGATCGGCTCGGTCAAGACCAACATCGGCCATCTCGACGCCGCCTCGGGCTTGGCCGGCCTGATCAAGGCCGTGCTCGCCCTCGAGCACCGGCAGATCCCGCCGAGCCTCCACTTCACGGAGCCCAATCCGCAGATCGACTTCGCCCACAGCCCCTTCCGGGTCAACGAACTCCTGCGGGACTGGCCGGCGGACGGTGGGCCGCGCCGGGCGGGCGTCAGCTCCTTCGGCATCGGCGGCACCAACGCCCACGCGGTTCTCGAAGAGGCTCCACCGGCCGAGCCGGGCTCGCCTCCGCGCCACCCCGGGCAGCTCCTCGTCCTCTCCGCCCGCACCCCTGCCGCGCTGGAGCAGGCGTCCCGCGATCTCGGCGATTTCCTCGCCGCGCATCCGGACGTGGACCTGGCCGACGCGGCGTGGACCCTCCAGACCGGCCGCCGCGCCTTCGAGCACCGGCGCGCCGTGCTCTGCCGGGACACGGCGGAAGCCGTAGCGGCGCTCGCCGGGCCCGGAGGCGAGCGGGCCGGGGAGGAGCGGGGCGTCGTCTTCCTGTTCCCGGGCCAGGGCGCGCAGCACCCGGGCATGGGGCTCGGCCTCTACCGCTCCGAGCCGGTCTTCCGCGAAGAGATCGGCCGCGCCGCCGCGGGGCTTGGCTTCGACCTGCGGGAGTTGCTCGAAAGCGAGGAGGCGGACTGGGAGGACACCGCCCTCGCCCAGCCCGCCCTGTTCGCGGTCGAGCACGCCCTGGCCCGCCTGTGGATGAGCTGGGGCCTCCGGCCCGCGGCCCTGATCGGCCACAGCCTCGGCGAGTACGTGGCCGCCTGCCTGGCCGGCGTCTTCTCCTTCGAGGACGGGCTCGCCCTGGTCGCGGAGCGCGGCCGGCTCCTGGGAGAGCTGCCGCGCGGGGCCATGGCGAGCCTGCCGCTCTCCGAGGAGGAGACCCTGCCTCTCCTCTCCGGAGGGCTCTCTCTCGCCGCGGTCAACGGCCCCGCTCAATGCGTGGTCTCGGGTCCCGGGGAGGAGGTGAGCGCCCTGCTCGAAGAGCTCGCCGGCCGCGGCGTCGAGGGCCGGCTTCTGCGTACCTCGCACGCGTTCCACTCCGCGATGATGGAGCCTGCCGTAGCCCCCTTCGCCGCCGCGGCCGGGCGGATCCGGCTCTCGCCGCCGCAGATCCCCTGGATCTCGAACGTCACCGGGACGTGGATCACGGCCGCCCAGGCCACCGATCCCGGGTACTGGGCGCAACACCTGCGGGAGACCGTGCGCTTTGCCGACGGCCTCTCGACCCTGCTCGCCGGCTCCAGCGCCGCGCTGCTCGAGGCCGGCCCCGGCCGCACGCTCTCCGCCCTGGCGCGGCGGCATCCCGCCCGCACTCCGGCCCACAAGGTGGTGACCTCGCTCCGCCATCCGGACGACCCGAAGGACGACGTCGAAACCGTCCTCTCCGCCCTGGGCCAGCTCTGGTCCGCCGGGGTCCCGGTCGACTGGCGGGAGGTGCACGCCGGGGAGCGGCGCCGCCGCGTTGTGCTGCCCACGTATCCGTTCGAGCGCCGGCGCTATTGGATCGAGCGCCGGAAGGGGATCGCCGGGCCGGCCCTTCCGGCGCCCGGCCGCCGCGAGCTGGCCGACTGGTTCTGGACCCCCTTCTGGGAGCCGGCGCCGCCCGTCCGCACCGGAGAGGAGGCGCGGGGACCCTGGCTCGTCTTCCTCGGAGACGGCAGCCTCGGGGAGGCCCTCCTCGACGAGCTCCACGGCCTCGGAGCGGAAACCGTCGTCGTCCGTCCGGGCGCGCGGCCCTGGCACCGGGAGGACTACGACGCCCTGCTCGCCCGGATCGCGCAGGAGCGGGGCCGCGTCCCCTCCCGCATTCTCCATCTTGGGAGCGTCGAGCCTCCGGAGCCGGCCGAGGGCCTCCCGCAACGGCTCGTGAGGCTGGAGCGGGAGACGGACCGCGGCTTCTACAGCCTGCTCTTCCTGCTCCAGGCGCTCGGCGAGCGAGGGGGAGCGGAGAGCTTCGAGGTCACCGTCGTCACCTCCTCGGCCCAGCGGGTCGCCGCGGGGGACCTCCCCTGCCCGGAGCGCGCCATGATGCACGCCCTGGGACTCGTGGCCCCGCGCGAGCACCCCGGCCTCACCTGCCGCGCGATCGATATCGGTTTCCCGGTCCGGAGGCCCTGGCTCGGCCGGATCGCGGCGGATCTCGCCGCCCCCTTCTCCGCGCCCCTGTCCGCGTGGCGCGGCGGCGAGCGCTGGCTGCCCGACGTGGCGCCCCTGCGGCTCGAAGAGAGGGCTCCTCTGCCCGCGGAGGGGGTCTGGCTGATCACCGGCGGGCTCGGCGCCATCGGCCTCGAAATCGCGGAGCACCTCGCGGCGACGCGGGCGCGGCTCGTGCTGGTCGGCCGCACGGGCCTGCCATCCGCGGAAGAGAAGGCTCCGGAGGCCGCCGCCTCCCCGCACCTCGCCGGACGCGAGATCGAGCTGCGCCGCGGGCTGGGGGTGCAGGGGATCGCCAGCCGGCCCGGCGCGCAGGAGGCGCTCGACGCCTTCACGTCGGCCCGCCTCCTCCGCTTCCTCGTCGAATCGGGGATCGAAGTCCGCCGCGGCGCGCGGCTCGACCGGCAGGAGCTGCAGACGGCCCTGCGCCTGCTTCCGAAGTTCCACCGCTTCCTCGATTTCCTCCTGGACGTCCTGGCCGAGGACGGCTGGGTCCGGCAGGACGGGGACGCCGTGGTCTTCGCAATCGACGCGGCCGAGGCGCCCGACCCGACGGTGCTCGCCCGCGAGGCGGCGGCGCGCCACCCCGTGCTCTGGCCGATCCTCGAGCGCGTGGAGCAGTGCGCCGCGGGCTACGGGCCCGCCCTCTCGGGCGAGGACGAGGCGCTCTCCGTGCTGTTCTCGGACGGCGGCGGAGGCGAGCTCGCCGAGAGCCTCTCCTACCAGCCGGTCTACCTCGGGCTCGCCGCCGGGATCGCGGAGGAGGCCGCGGAGCGCTCGGCCCGCGAGGGGCGCCCCCTGCGCGTTCTCGAGATCGGCGGCGGCCAGGGAAACCTCACCCGCCGGGTGGCTCCCGCCCTGGCCGGCCGCAACGCCGAGTACTGGTTCACCGACCTGGGCCGGCTGTTCGTCACCGAGGCCGAGCGGGAAGCCGAGAGGGCGGGGCTCGACTTCCTCCGCTTCGGCGTGCTCGACGCCTCGCGCGACCCGGTGGCCCAGGGCTACGCGGCGGAGAGCTTCGACCTGATCTTCGCCCTGAACGTGGTCCACGCCACTCCGGACGTGGAGGCGACGCTCGGCCACCTGCGACGGCTTCTGCGCCCCGGCGGCTCCCTCTGCCTGATCGAGCTGACCGGCCGCCAGCGCTGGGTCGACATGATCTGGGGGCTCGCCGAAGGTTGGTGGCTGTTCTCCGACGCCTTCCGCCAGGGCTCGCCTCTCCTCGGCCTCGACGCCTGGAGAGAGGCGCTCACGCGGACCGGCTTCGAGATCGCGGCCGCCCTGCCGGAGGACCGGGAGGGCCGGGCCGACTCCGACTGCGGCCTCCTCCTGGCCACCCGGCCCACGGCCACGAGCCCCGCCGCCCGGGTCCGCCGCCTGCGGGAGCTGGGCGCCCAAGTGGTCGTCGAGACGGCGGACGTGGCGGAGGCCGGCGCGCTCTCGGCCGTGGCCCGCCGGACGGTCGAGCGCTTCGGGCGTCTCGACGGCGTGATCCACGCGGCGGGCGTGCCCGGCGGGGGGCTCCTCGAGCTGCGGACGCGCGAATCGCTCGAAGCGGAGCTTGCGGCCAAGGTCCGCGGCGCGCTCGCCGTGGGCGAGGTCTGCCGCGAGCTCTCCCCCGAGCGCCTCGTCCTCTTCTCCTCGACCAGCGCCTTCACCGGGCAGCTCGGCCAGGCCGGCTACTGTGCCGCCAACGCGTTCCTCGACGCCTGGGCCCACCTCCACGCGGCCGAGACCGGCATGGCGACCCTGACCCTCGACTGGGACCGCTGGCAGGGGATCGGGATGGCCGTCGAGGTGGAGCGGCGGCACCGGGAGCTGACGGGCCACGAGCTGACCGGCGGCATCTCCGCCGCCGAAGGAGCCGAGGCGTTCGCCCGCGCCCTGGCGAGCGGCCGCACCCAGGTGATCGTTTCTCCCGAAGACTTCGCCGCCCGCCTGGCGCGCGAGCGCAACGCCCCGAGCGTGTCCGCCGCGGTCGAGCCACGGCAGCCCGCGCCGGCCTCCCTTCACGAGCGGCCGGACCTCTCGACCGGCTACGTGCCGCCTGCAGACGAGCTCGAGCGGGACATCGCCGAGATCTGGCAGGAGGTCTTCGCCATCGAGAGGATCGGCATCGAGGACGACTTCTTCGAGCTGGGCGGGGACTCGCTCGTCGCCCTCCAGCTCGTCTCCCGCCTGAGCGACGCCATCGGCCTCGAGCTGCGGGTGCGAAACCTTTTCGAGGCGCCGACCATCGCCGCGCTCGCCTCCTACGTCGAAGAGGCGATGCTCGCCGGTGCCTCGGAAGACGAGCTGGCGCTGACCGGCGGACGGGAGGCCCTGTCATGAGCGAAGCGATCGATCAGCTCTCCCGCGAGGAGCGGCGGCGGCGCGTCCAGCTCCTGCGCGAGCACCGCCGGGAGACCGGCAAGCCCCCGGTCCAGGCGCCGATCCCGCGCCAGGGTGGCGGCGGCCCCTACCCGCTCTCCTTCGCGCAGCAGCGCCTGTGGTTTTTAGACCAGCTCGAGCCCGGCCTCACCGCCTACAACATCTCCCACGCCCTGCGCCTGACCGGGCGGCTCGACCTCTTGGCGCTCGCCCGGAGCCTCGCGGAGATCGTCCGCCGCCACGAGTCGCTGCGCACCACCTTCGCCCTGGTCGACGGGGAGCCGGCGCAGGTGATCGGCCGGCCCGGGCCGGTCAATCTGCCGGTGATCGATCTCGCGGGCCTGCCCGAGGCGGCGCGCGAGCCCGCGGCCCTCCGTCTCGCCACCGAGGAGGTCCGGCGTCCATTCGACCTGGCGCGCGGGCCGCTCCTGCGCACGGTTCTGCTGCGGATGGGCCCGGAGGAGAGGATCGTGCTCTTCGTCCTCCACCACATCGTGGCGGACGGCTGGTCGCTCGGCCTCTTCATCCGCGAGCTCATGCAGCTCTACGCCGGCTTCGCGAGCGGCCGGCCCCCGTCCCTCCCCGAGCTGCCGATCCAGTACGGGGATTTCGCGCGGTGGCAGCGGCAGTGGCTGGAAGGCCCGGTGCTCGCGGCGCAGATCGACTACTGGCGCCGCCGCCTGGCCGGCCCCCTGCCCTCCCTCCTCCTCCCTACGGACCACGCCCATCCGGCGGTGCGGACCTATCGCGGGGCGCACCGGGGCGTCGGGTTTTCCGCCGGGCTCGCCGAGAGCCTGCGCCGGCTCGGGCGCAGCCAGGGGGCGACGCCGTTCATGACGCTCCTGGGCGCCGTGGCCACCCTGCTCCACCGCTACTCGGGCCAGGACGACCTCCTGATCGGCTCGCCGGTGACCCACCGGAACCGGGTCGAGACCGAGGGCCTGATCGGCTTCTTCGTCAACACCGTGGTCCTGCGGATCGACCTCTCCGGCAATCCCCCCTTCCTTCGCCTCCTGGAGCGGGTCCGCGAGACGGCGCTCGGCGCCTACTCCCACCAGGACCTCCCGTTCGAGCGGCTGGTCGAGGAGCTGCAGCCGGACCGCGACCTCAGCCGCTCCCCCCTGTTCCAGGTCCTGATGACCGTGGAGAGCTCCCACGGCGCCGCCGCCGCGGCGCTGGAGCTGCCGGACCTCGCCCTGACCCCGGTTCCAGCCGAAGTCGGCACCGCGCGGATCGACCTGGGCCTGGAGCTGACGGACTCGCCGTCCGGCCTCTACGGCGTGCTGGAGTACAGCACCGAGCTCTTCGAGGCCCCCACCCTCGAGCGGCTCGTGGCCCACCTGGACCGGCTGCTCCAGGGCATCGCCCTGAACCCGGAGCTCCGGCTCTCCGATCTCCCCCTGCTCGACGCGGGCGAGTGGCACCAGGTCGTCCGCGACGGCAACGACACCCGGCGGGAGTGGACGCAAGGCCGGAGCCTCCACGAGCTTTTCCTGCGCCAGGCGGAGAGGACGCCGGACGCTCCCGCCGCCCTTTCGGACCAGGAGAGCCTCACGTACGGGGAGCTCGCCCGGCGGGCCGGGGATCTCGCCCGGCAGCTCCGCCGGATGGGAGTGGCGCCGGAGTCGCGGGTCGCCGTCTGCGTCGAGCGGGCGCCGTCGGCTCTGGTCGCCCTGCTCGGCGTCCTTGCAGCGGGTGGCGCCTACGTGCCGCTCGACCCCGAATCGCCGCGGGAGCGGCTCCAAGCCCTCCTGGCGGACGCCGGGGCTGGAATCCTGGTCACCCAGCGCCACCTCGCCCCGAGGCTCGCCGGCCTGGCCGGCAGCACCGTGCCCGTGGAGGACGCGAACGGCGCGGCGGGAGGATCTCCGGCCGTGCTTCCCGTGGAGCCGGACCACGCCGCCTACGTGGTCTACACCTCGGGCTCGACTGGCACGCCCAAGGGGGTGATCGCCACCCACCGCGGAGCCGTCAACTTCGTCCACGGGATCGCCGGTGCGCTCGAGCTCGGGCCGGGCGACCGGCTGCTGCTCTTCGCGCCGCTCGCCTTCGACGCCTCGGTGCTGCAGATCTTCCCCACCCTGACCCGTGGCGCGGCGCTGGTGATCCACCCCCAGCCGCGGGAGCTTTCGGCGCGCGACGTCCTGGAGCTCTGCGCGCGCCACAAGGTCACCGTGCTCGACCTGCCGGCCGCGCTCTGGCGGCAGTGGGTGGAGGACGTGGCCGCGTCCCGCCTGCCGCTGCCCGGGAGCCTGCGGGCCTTCCTGACCGGCGGCGAGAGCGTGCCCGCGGCCCGCCTGCGGACCTGGGCGTCCCTCGCCGCCCCCGGGGCGGCGTTCCTCTCCTCCTATGGCCCCACCGAGGCCACGGTCACCACCACGGTCTGGCAGACCACGGGGGCCGAGGCCACGGCGCTCGAAGCTCCCCAGGTCCCCATCGGCCGCCCGCTCCCCAACACGCGCGCCTACGTGGTCGACCGCGCGCTCCGGCCGGCGCCCCTGGGCGTGGCCGGCGAGCTGGTGCTCGGCGGCGCGGGCCTCGCCCGCGGCTACCTCGGCCGGCCGGACTGGACCGCCGAGGCCTTCGTTCCCGATCCCCTGGGCGGCGAGCCGGGCGGGCGCCTCTACCGCACGGGCGACCTCGCCCGCCGGCGGGCCGGAGGGGAGCTCGAGTTCCTCGGCCGCGCCGACGGGCAGGTGAAGATCCGCGGCTTCCGCATCGAGCCGGGAGAGGTCGAGGCGGCCCTGGCCCGGCATCCCGCGGTCCGGCAGGCGGTGGTGGCGGTGCGCGAGGACCGCCCGGGCGACCTCCGCCTGGCCGCCTACGTGGTCGGCGACGACGGCTCGGCCGGCGCGCTCGCCGAGGACCTCCGCCCGTGGCTCGCGGAGCGCCTCCCCGAGCCCATGCTCCCGTCCTCGGTCACCGTGCTCGAAAGGCTGCCGGTCCTCCCTTCCGGCAAGGTGGACCGGCGCGCCCTCCCCGCCCCGGCGCCGTCCCGTTCCACCGCCGCGGACGAATTCGCCGCGCCGCGCAACCCCGTCGAGCAGGTGCTCGCCGCGGTCTGGGAGGACACGCTGGGGATCGAGCGGGTCGGCGTCCGCGACCACTTCTTCGCCCTGGGCGGCCACTCCCTGCTGGCGACCCGCGTGGTCACCCGCGTGCGCGCCGCCCTGGGGGTGGACCTCCCGCTGCGCGCCCTCTTCGAGGAACCGACGGTCGCCGGGCTCGCGGCGCGGATCGAAGCGCTGCGCCAAGCCGGCTCCGGCGACGCGAGGCCGCCGCTCGTTCCGGTGCCGCGCGGCGGCCGGCTGCCGCTCTCCTTCGCCCAGCAGCGGCTCTGGTTCCTGCACCAGCTCGATCCGGCAAGCCCCGCCTACAACATGCCGTTCGCCTTCCGGCTCTCCGGGCCGCTCGCCGTGCCGGCGCTCGCCGCGAGCCTGTCGGAGGTGGTCGCGCGTCACGAGACGCTGCGCACGACCCTGGCTCTCCAAGGCGAAGAGCCGGCCCAGCAGATCGCGCCGCCCGCGCCGCAGCCCCTCCCCGTGCTCGACCTCGCGGGCCTGCCCGAGGCGGCGCGCGAGGAGCTGGCGCTGCGGCTGGGCCACGAGGAGGCGATGCGGCCGTTCGACCTCGCGCGGCCTCCGGTCGTGCGCACCCTCCTGCTGCGCCTCTCGGAAAGCGACCACATCCTCCTGTTCACGATCCATCACGTGAGCGGCGACGGCTGGTCGGTCGACGTGCTGACGCGGGAGCTGGCCGAGCTCTACGCCGCGGCGTCCGCAGGGCGCCCGGCCCGGCTGCCGCGGCTGCCGGTGCAATACGCCGACTTCGCGGTCTGGCAGCGCAGC
>DATEIO010001016.1:0-9387 GCA_035278895.1 Thermoanaerobaculia bacterium
GCTGCGCGTAACGGCCGGGAAGCTCATCGACCGTATCGTCCTTGCCGACCGTCGGGCTGCCAAGTGGCAACGCATGGCACGTTCCGCCTGGCTTACAGCCGCGGTGCTCCTCGCAACGAATCTCGTGTTTGTCGTGCTCGACAAGCGGTGAAGATCCCGCGGTAGAGCTCTGGCGCTCACCAGAAAAGCAACTTCCCGAGCTCCGCCTCGATGTTGAGGATCGGGCTGAAGTAGAAATTCTGGCGGCTGACGCCCCAGAGGAGGCCGACGGCCTGGATCCCCGGCGGCTTGGCTCGTGAGCGGAAGACGGGGGACCCGCTGTCTCCGACGCGAGCGCCGCCTCGGGCGATGTGCTGACAGTAGAGCGTGACGTTGGTCGAGCCGACGTTCACGTCCACGCAACTCTGGGTGATCCGGCCGTAGGTCCAGCCTGTGGTGCGGCCGACCTTGTTCACCTCCATGCCCACGATCGGAAAGACGTTGACGCTGACGATCTGGAATGGGGGCTCGACCGTGTTGCGCGAGCCGGCGTAGGGGCGGCTGTATTCAGTGCGGGCTACGGTGGCGACGGCGCCGAAGCGGGGGGCGTCGTAGCGCGCGAAGAGGGCGTCGCTGTAGCGGCAGACGCGTTCCGGCGGGCAGTGCGAGCCGGAGGTGAGCGGTGGATCGTTGACTTCGACGGCGACCGCTTGAGGGAAATCCGGCTGGGCATAGACGGTCCCTTCGGTCTGGCCTTGAATCCGCGAGCAATGGGAGTTGGTGAGGAAACCGAAGTCACCGATGGCTGCCCGCTGGACGTTGTACCCCAGGGTGCAAAAGGAATTGTTGAAGGAGACTTGAACGCCGGCAGGGATGGGAAGAAAGCCGCTCGTCAACGACCGGCCGGAAACAGCGGGCTCGGTCTCGTCGACGACCACGGCCTCGCGGGGCACGCCGGTGAAGAGCAGCTCCCGCTCCAGGCGCTCGCGGTTGGCCTCCCGGTCCTCGGCGGTGGCGTCCAGAGAGATGTGGAGGCGGTTCAGCTCTTCGTCGATATCGAGCAGGACGGCGCCGGGCAGGGAGAGCAGGGGGATCAGGCTGCTCTTCCACTCGGCGAGCTTCCGGAATTCCCAGGCCCCTTGCCGCACCTGGAGGTCGGCGCCGAAGATCTCGCGCGCGGCGCCGTCGTTGGCCGGGTCGAGCAGGTAGACGGTGGGAACCTCGGCCTCGTCCTGGAAGAAGCCTCCAAAGCCGGGGATCTCGTCGTTCCAGCGGAGCATCTCCGTGTCGAGAGTGAGCGGGGGCTCCTGGGCGCTCGCGGCGGCGAGGCACAGGGTTGCGGCGGCGAGGACCAGCGCGATCCGAAGCATGCAGGTCTCCTGGGGGTAGGTTCTTGTTCCAGGTGTAGTATCGCAGAGTCACGAGAAGGAGCACCCATGCAAAGCGACGAACAGGAGATCCGGCAGCTCGTTTCCACCTGGATGGCGGCCACCAAGGCGGGCGACGTGGAGACGGTCCTATCGTTGATGGCGGACGACGTCGTCTTCCTCGTGCCGGGCCAGCCGGTCATGCGGAAAGCGGACTTCGCGGCGGCGGCGCGAGCTCAAGCAGGAGGGGAGGCTCCCCAGTTCGACGGCCAAAGCGAGATCCAGGAGATCCGGATTGCCGGCGACTGGGCCTTCATGTGGACCCGGCTCACCGTCGTGGCGACGCCGCCCGGCGGCGGGAAGCCGATGAGGCGCGCGGGCCATACGCTGTCCGTCCTCAAGAAGCAGAATGGAAAATGGGTGCTGGCCCGCGATGCCAACCTGCTGGCTCCGGTGCCGGACGAATGACGCCAGATCCTCGGCTTGGCAGCAGGGGGAGAAACAAATGACTTTCAAGAACTTTACAATCCTCGCCTTGGCACTGCTCGTCAATGCACCCGGGTCGGTATCTCAAACGCCGGATAGGAACAACCAGGATACTTCAAGCCAACAACGACTGGAGCGCTTTGAGAAACAGACCGATGAGCTGCGCACACTCCTGAAGATCCCCGGCATGTCCGCGGTCATCCTCAAGGATCAAAAGGTGTTATGGGCCAAGGGCTTCGGGTTCGCAGATCTCGAGAACCGAATCCCTGCGACGCCGGACACCCTGTACCATATCGCGTCGCTGACCAAAACCTTTGCAGCGACACTGATCCTGCAGCTTGTGGAGCAGGGGAAGCTGAGCCTCGAGGAGCCGATGTCTCACTACTCGAGCGATTTCAAGGATGATTCGGTCAAAATCAAGCACCTTCTCAGTCATACTTCCGAGGGAACGCCCGGAGAGCGCTACCAGTACAGCGGGAATCGCTACGACTACCTGACGGCCGTGATCGAGAAGAAGATGGGCAAGCCGTTCCGCGTGGTGATGGTTGAAACCTTCCTGGACCCTTTGGGGATGTCGGGCAGCGTTCCGGCTCATGATGTTGTAGAGGAGGCCGACAAGTGGGTTCCTTCTCTGGGGAAGGAAAACCTCGATCGTTACAGGGAGAATCTATCGAGGCTGGCTCAGCCCTACACGCTTTACGACCGTGAAATCATCCACGTCCCCTACCCTCCCAAAGATATTGGTGCGGCAGCAGGGTTGCTGTCCACCGTTCTGGATATGGCCAAATACGATGCCGCGATCGATCGCCACGCGTTTCTTAAGAAGGAGACGCAGGAAAAGGCTTGGACGAATTTCGTCTCGAACCGCGGTCAGCGACTGCCACACGGACTAGGCTGGTTTGTTACGGAGTATCACGGAACCAAGCTGATCTGGCATTACGGGCACTGGGGTACGGGATTCTCCGCGACTTATCTCAAAGTTCCGGAGAGGAATTTGTCGCTTGTCCTGCTCTCCAACAGTGAGGCACTGAGCGATCATCAATTCCAGGTGGACAAGAGCGTCATAAAGAATGGCGAGGAAATCATAAGCAACGTCTTCGCGTGCAACTTCCTTCGCCTATTTGTCTTCGAGGATGTGCAGGGGCGCCAACTGCCGGACTGCGAGCGGAACTCTCGAGCCGCAATGGCGAAGTGGATCGAGAATCGCCGGAAGAATGCGCACCGATCCGTTCGAGTCGACCCTGAAATCCTCGAAGCCTATGTCGGACGATACCAGGCCGAGTGGGCGTCCGATCGGATTCTCACGGTGACTCGGGAAGGCGATCGGCTCTTTGTCAACATCCCCAGGGATTCCAGGTCCGAGCTCTTTGCCGAGTCGAAGTCGAAGTTCTTCCTGAAGATCAGGCCTCTTCAGATGAGATTTCTTAAAGATAAAGGACAAGTCACGAGGATCGAAATCGTCGAATACGGGGAGACCGTGTACGCGAAGAGGATTCTGCCAGGAGGCTCAGTGCCATGAACCCAAACCCGTCATTCCTGGACGCCCGTGATTTCCTGCTCGCTCACCGCGAAGACTACGCAACCGCCTACGCGGGATTCCGCTGGCCACAGCTCGATCGGTTCAATTGGGCGCTCGATTATTTCGATCCCTTGGCGCAGGGCAACGATCGTCTCGCGCTGTGGGTGGTTGACGAGCACGGCGGCGACGCGCGGTTGACCTTCGCCGCGATGAGCGAACGGTCGAACCGGGTCGCCAACTTCCTGCGGGAACGCGGCGTGCGGCGCGGCGACCGCGTCCTCGTCATGTTGGGCAACGTCGTGCCGCTCTGGGAGATCACCCTGGCCTTGATGAAGCTGGGAGCCGTGATCAGCCCGGCGACGACCCTCCTCACGCCGGCCGACCTTGAGGACCGCATCGAGCGCGGCGGCATCCGGCATGTGATCACCGACGTCTCCGATACCGGGAAGCTCGCGCACATACCGGGAGATATCTCGAAGATCACCGTGGGAGGCGCCGCGGCCGGCTGGATCTCCTACGAGGACGCCGCCTCCGCCTCGCCGCATTTCGAGCCCGGCGGCACGACGAACGCAAACGATCCGTTCCTCCTCTATTTCACGTCGGGCACCACGGCCAAGCCGAAGATGGTGATGCACACCCATGCGAGCTATCCTATCGGCCACCTTTCGACGATGTATTGGATCGGTCTGCGGCCGGACGACGTCCATTGGAACATCAGCTCGCCGGGCTGGGCGAAGCACGCCTGGAGCTGCTTCTTTGCCCCCTGGAACGCGGGCTCCACGATCTTCATCTACAACCAATCCCCGTTCCATGCGAAGAAGACGCTCGACGTCCTGGTGCGCTGCGGCGTCACCACTCTCTGCGCGCCGCCGACTGTCTGGCGGGTGCTGATCCTGGAAGACCTGAAGTCCTGGCCGGTCAAGCTGCGCGAGCTGGTCGGAGCCGGCGAGCCGCTCAACCCGGAAGTGATCGAGCAGGTGCAAGCCGCCTGGGGCCTCACCATCCGCGACGGCTACGGGCAGACCGAGACCACGTGTCAGATCGGCAACTCGCCGGGCCAGCCGGTCAAGCTCGGCTCGATGGGCAGGCCGCTCCCCGGCTACCGCATCTCTCTGACCGATCACGACGACCACGAAACGGACGAAGGAGAGATCAGCATCCGCCTGAACCCGGCTCCGGTCGCCTTGATGGCCGGGTATCTCGACAACCCCGAGCGCTCGGCAGAGGTCCTGGGCGGCGACTTCTACCACACCTCCGACGTGGCCCGCCGCGACGAGGACGGCTATTACTGGTACGTCGGCCGCGACGACGACGTCTTCAAAAGCTCCGACTACCGCATCAGCCCCTTCGAGCTCGAAAGCGCCCTCATCGAGCACGACATGGTCGCCGAGGCGGCGGTCATTCCGAGCCCGCACGAGATCCGTCTCGCCGTGCCCAAGGCCTGCATCGTCCTCGCACCCGGCATCGAGCCGACGCGAGACACCGCTCTCACCCTCTACCGCTTCCTGCGCGACCGCCTCGCCCCCTACCAGCGCATCCGCCGCCTCGAATTCACCGACCTCCCGAAGACCATCTCCGGCAAGATCCGCCGCGTCGAGCTCCGCCGCACCGAAGACGCCCGCCACGCCGCCCACGAGAGAGGAGCCCGCGAGTTCTGGGAGGAGGATTTCCCCGAGCTGAAACCGGCGGGGGGGCGGCCCTGAAGGATTTAGCCAAAAGCGTATTTCTACGGTAGACTTATGGGTCTGAGATCGCGGTTTCAGGAGCCCGGGCTGCGGCAGATCCTTTGCCGGTGGTCCGTCTCCAGACTGAAAGGAGTCCTCGATGAAGAAGAGAATGGTGTTGTTCCTCATGGGCTTCGCCCTTGCCACCACCGCCTTCGTTTCCGCGCCGGTGGCAGAGGGTGCCGCCCTGCTGTGTCCCCACCCGGGGTTCGCTTGTTTCGTCGGCCCGGTTTGTTGCTCCGACCGGCAATGCGCCAGTTACTGCGAGCAGATCAGCCCTGGCAGTGCCCCGCATTGCAGTGGCAGTGCGAATGATCCCGGGTGCTGCAGTTGCTCTCCTGAGCTGTCTGAGCTGTAGTGCCCGCCTGAAAAGCGGATAGACTGCTGGGCTCGTGAGTCAACGCGTCCGGACCCGAGCCCAGAGTCTCTCCCTGGCCTTCATCCTGCTCGCGCCGCCGTGCCTCACGGCTGCCCCCAGTGGCGCGCCGCCTCTCACGCCCGGCTCCCTCTACGCACGCGACCCCGACGTGGGCGCCTCGGCGATCCTCTTCGTCTCGGGCGACGACCTCTGGACCGTTCCCCGCGATGGCGGCGTCGCCCGCCGCGTGGCCGCCGGAGCGGGCCCCAAGCGCCGGCCGAAGCTCAGCCCCGACGGCGCGACGATCGCCTTCACGGGCAGGCACGGCGCGCTCTACACCGTCCCGGCCGCGGGGGGCGAGCCTTCGCGCGTGACCCACCACCCGGGGGTCACGGACCTCTGCGACTGGACCGCGGACGGCCGGCTCCTCTTCATGACGGACGGCTTCCTGCACCTGTTCGACGGGGACGGCGAGGCGCGCATCCGCCAGCTCTTCACGGTTGCGGCGTCCGGCGGGCTCCCCGCGCGCCTTCCGCTCCCCTACGGGGCGAACGGCGCGCTTTCAGGCGACGGCGAGTGGCTCGCCTACACCTACTACGCCGAGGGGCGCGCCGAGGCGCGCGGCCACCACCTCGGCGGCAACGCCCCCGATCTCTGGCTCTTCAATCTGCGGACGCACGCCTCGCGCAAGATCACTGAGTGGGAGGGGACCGACACGGCGCCTCTGTGGCACGGGCGGACGGTCTATTACCTCTCGGACGCCGGCCCGGAGCGGCGGCTGAACCTCTGGTCGTTCGACACGACGGACGGCACGCGCCGCCAGTTGACGCGCTACGCCGACTTCGACGTGAAGTGGCCCTCGGTCGGCCCCGGGCCGCGGGGCGCGGGCGAGATCGTCTTCTCGCACGGCACGCGCCTCGCCCTCCTCGACCTCGCGACCGGCAAGGCGCGGGACGTCGAGGTCCGGCTGCCCGCGGACGCCGCGGCGCCGGCCGAGCCGGCGTTCGACGCGGCGGAGCAAGTGCAACGGTTTGTTCCCGCGCCCGACGGCTCGCATGCGGTGCTCGAGGCGCGCGGCGACGTGTGGATCGTGGGCGGTCCGGGCGTCGCGCCCCGGAACCTGACCCACTCGGCCGCGGCGGCCGAGCGCGACCCGGCGTGGAGCCCCGACGGGCGGTGGATCGCCTACTTCTCGGATGTCTCGGGCGAATACGAGCTGTGGATCACGCCGGCGGACGGCAGCCCCGGGGCGCGCCGGCTCTCGGAGATCGGCCCCGGCTTCCGGTACCGGCCCGTCTGGTCGCCGGATTCGCGCTCGCTCGCCTTCTCGGACACCGCGGGAGCGCTCTACCTGGCGAGCCTCGAATCGGGCCGGACGATCCGGTTCGACGTCGACCCGATCGGGCGCCGGCCGCGCATCTCCTGGTCCCCCGACTCAGGCTGGATCGCCTATTCGCGCGGGACCGAGGGCAGCACGCGCTCGCGGGCGATCTGGCTCTACGACGTCGCCGCGGGATCGGCCCGCCAGGCGACGAGCGGCTGGTTCCCGGACGACTCGCCCGTGTTCGACCGGGCTGGAGAGTACCTCTACTTCGTGAGCGCGCGGAACCTGTGGGATTCCATGGTCCTCGACTCCGTCGACGACGGCAACTTCGCCTATCCCTCGCCGGATCTGGTGATGGCGGTCCCCCTGCGGCGCGGGATCGCATCGCCCTGGTCGCCGCGCAGCGGGCCCACGCCCGCGACCCGCTCCGGCGAGAGGATCTCGATCGACTTCGAAGGCTTTGCGGACTTCGAGCACCGGGGGGTGGCGATCCTGGACGCCCCGGGCGATTACGGGAGCCTCGCGGTGGCCGCCGACGGCCGGCTCCTCTACACCTTTGAGACGCCGTTGGGCGAGACCTCGATCCATATCGCGGACTTCGAGAAGGGTAGAGCGAAGAACGCGCCGGAGACGGCGACCGTGCTCGAGGGGGTGGACGCCTTCCAACTCACGGCGGACGGACGGCGCCTGCTCGTGCGCTCGGGCGAAACGATGGCGTTCGTTGACGTAGCCGCGTCGCAGAAGCTCGGACCGGCGCTCAACCTCTCGGGCATGACCGTGCGCCCGGACCCGCGCGCCGAGTGGGGACAGCTCTTCCGCGATGCCTGGCGCCGTGCCCGCGACCTCTTCTACGACCCCACCATGCGGGGCGTCGACTGGGCGGCGATGCGGGCGAAGTACGAGCCGCTGCTCGCGGCATGCCGCTCGCGCGAAGACGCCTACACGGTCATCGGCGACATGCTGTCCGAGCTCGGAACCTCGCACACGAAGGCCGCGCCGCCGGCCGACGAGGAGCCGGAGAACACGGGGGTCCTCGGCGTCGACTTCGAGCTCGTAGGCGGGGCGTACCGGATCGCCAAGATCTACGACGGCCCGGCAACGGACGAGCTGGCGCGCAACCCGCTGCGGCGGCCCGGGGTCGAAGTCGTCGAGAGCGAGTACCTGCTCGCGGTCGAAGGAAAGCCGCTCGACCCGAAGGTGGACCCGTGGGCGCCGTTCGTCGGGCTCGCGTCGAAGCCGGTGACGATCACGGTGGGGCCGCACCCGCGGATCGACGAGGCCGCGCGGCAGGTCGTGGTGACGCCGCGGCGCAGCGAGCCGTTCGTCCGCAACCACGCGTGGGTCGAGGCGAACCGCCTCGCGGTCGAGCGGGCGAGCGGCGGACGGGTGGGATACATCTACCTCGCGACGACGGAGACCTACGGCTCGTCGGAATTCACGCGCCAGCTCGCCGGACAGCTCGACAAAGAGGCGCTCGTCGTCGACGCGCGTTGGAACGAAGGGGGCTTCTGGCCCTACCGCTTCGTCGACGTGCTGGCCCGCCCGCGGTACCTCTATTCCACGGAGTGGCGGCGGGCTGCGGGTGGCGGGCGGCTCCCGGACTACAGGATCGAGGGGCCGTCCTGCCTGCTGATCAACGAGATCTCGCTTTCGGGCGGGGACTCGTTGCCTTACTTCTTCCGGAAGCGAGGGGTGGGCAAGCTCATCGGCTCGCGGACGTTCGGCGGAATGGTCGGGGTGTGGCTCACTCCGTTCCTCATCGACGGCGGCGAGCTGCGCATCCCGCACGAGGGAATCTACGAGTCAAGCGATGCGTGGGCCATCGAGGGACACGGCGTCGAGCCGGACATCGCCGTGCGCGAAACACCGACCGAGCTTGCCGAAGGGCGTGACCCGCAGCTCGAAGCGGCGGTGGCGCACCTTCTGAAAGAGCTCGACGGCCGCCAACGCCCGCCGATTCCGCGCCCGCCGGGGCGCTAGAGGCGGTCTCATAAACCCGCAGGAAGAGAGAGGGCGCGATGAATCGCGCCCCTACAACCAGTGGGGGGAGTTGTAGGGGCGACATTCATGGCGCCCTCCCAACTCGCCCAGCGGGCCCAACGCTGCGACAGCGCGGGAAACATCGGCTCAGCGTTGGAACGCCGAGCCAGCGTATCGCGCGCCAGGCCGTTGTAAGGAGCGCTGGGCCAGCGCTGGAGATTTTGTTCTGGCGCTGGAACGCTGGGCCAGCGTATCGCACGCCGGGCCGTTGTAAGGAGCGCTGGGCCAGCGCTGGGGACTCTGGCCTGGCGTTGCAGCCCTGAGCCGGTTCTTGACAACCCCAAAAGTATCTACATCCTATAGCTATGGCAACTGCAAAGCTCTTCCAGCACGGTGGCAGTCAGGCCGTTCGGCTGCCCAAGGACTTCCGCTTCGAAGGCACGGAAGTGGAGATCGAGAAGCGCGGCGATGAGGTGATCTTGAGGCCCAGGCGGAAGCCTCGGTTGACGACCCTGGAGGATGTCGCGCGCTTCATGCACGAGAGCTTCCCCGAGGGCCGAGACTTTCCGGATCGCGAGCAGCCGCTGAGTCCTCAGATTCGAGACCTCGATCTGGATCAGGATTGACCGTGAAGTACATGCTGGAGACTT
>DATEIO010001017.1:0-3148 GCA_035278895.1 Thermoanaerobaculia bacterium
GAGGACGAGGAGGGAGAGGAGGAGGCGGAGCCGTTTCATGCGAATCTCCTTTCTTCGAGGAGAAGGGGTTCGGGAGCGGGAGCCTTCGGGGTTTGCCACGCGTACCGGCGGCCTGGCAGGAACCGGTCGAGGAGCGGCACGATGGGCGAGAGGACGGCGAGCGAGAGGATCAACCCGTTCGGCCGGAAGAGCACGAAGTGGACGGTCCCGGCGCCCAGGGCTACGAGCAGGGCGAAGAAGATGCGGCCGGCCCGGGAGTCGGGCGTGGTCTTCGGGTCCGAGATCATGAAGAAGGTGAAGAGGAGGAACGAGCCGCTCGCGAGCTGGTGGAGCGGAATGGCCATGGGTTGGCCGAGCCACAGGGCGCGGCCGAACACGATCGCCAGGTAGAAGGCGAGGAAGGCGTAGGTGACGTCGCTCCGCGCGGCCCGGTTGACGACGAGCCCTCCCAGGCAGGCCATGAGGAAGGCGAAGAAGGCCACGTTTCCCCACTGCCCCGGCGAGACCCACACCTGCCCGGTCGCGAGCATCAGGGCGACGATCCCGAAGTTCGTGGGGTTGAAGACGTGCTTGCCGTGGACGCGGAGCACGAACTTGCTCGCGATGGTGATCACGGCCGCCGCCACCGCGAGCGCCACCGAGTTGGTCCTCAAGAGCAGGCAGAGCGACAGCCCCGAGATAAGGGCGCTCCGCGGATCGAACGCGGGGAGGCGCCAGATCTTCGTGCAGGCGAGCTGGGTCAGGAGGGCGGTCCCCAGGAGGAGGAGCGCGCGGCCCGGGAGGATCTCAAGGTCGAGGCGGACGATGCCGTAGACGAGGAGCGAGGCGAGGACGAGGATCTGGTAGAGCCGGGGATCCCGGAAGAGCGGGGGTGGGCCTGGGTCCATGGAGCACCTCCCATTGGCGAGCGTCTGGTGTAGCATCGAGCTTCCTTCAAACCTCTTGGACACGTCAACGCCCGGGAAGAAAACCGGACCGTCCCAACGCCGGAGGCGGCAGATTCGTAGACAAGAGGCAGACGTTCTCCCATTCGGAGGAAAGGAATTCAGATGTCCAGAGCAGCATCGTTCATCTCCGGCACGCTCGCGGCCTTCTCTCTCGCCGCCGGGGCCTGGGCAGCGCCCGTGCCCCAAGCCGGAGCCTTCCGCATCAACAGTTGTGTGGATTGCCGCCAGCGCATTCCGGCCGTGGCCGGCTCGGCCGCCGGGTTCCTGGCGGTCTGGGAGGGCTCGACCGTGACGGATACCCGGGGCACCGTCGGCCGGTTCTTCACCAGCGCCGGAGCTCCCAAAGCCGTGGACTTCCTGGTCAACAAGGAGGTGGACCCGGACCAGTACGACGCCGACGTGGCGGCCGACGCCCAGGGGAACTACGTCGTGGTCTGGTCGGCCGTGGCGAACGGCAACAGCGAGATCCTGGCCCAGCGCTACAAGGCCACGGGCGAGGCGATCGGGACCGCGATCAAGGTGAACACCGATGCAGCTGGCACGCCGTCCATCCCGTTCGATTTCAAACCCGCCGTCGCCACGACCAAGGACGGCGGCTTCGTGGTGGTCTGGATGAGCCTGCTGCCCGCCACGAGCACCTTCCAGGGGACGCCGCCCAGCGTCTATGTCCGGCGGTTCAGCAACGCGGGAGCGCCGCTCTGGAACCAGGCTAAGGTCAGCACGGGCCTCGTGGGAGGCACGCGGCCGGACGTTTGCGTGGACACCAACAGCCAGCCGGTGGCGGTGTGGACGAACGTGGACGGCTACCGTCCCTTCGAGCCGAACAAGGAAGGGGTCTCGGCCCGCCGCGTCTCCTCCGCGGGCGCTCCCCAGGGGCGCGAGATCGTGGTCGCTAAACCCCTCTCGCGCTCCGTGGAGGCGGCCGTCTCCTGCGGCAAGGGGGCCACGTTCGTGGTGGTCTGGCACACCGAACAGGCGCCGGCCACGGACCAGTTCGACATCGTGGGCCAGCGCTTCACCCGGGCCGCCCGCCCGACCGGCGCGGTCTTCCGGGTCAACAGCACGGCCACCCTGGATCAGAAGGCTCCGGACATCTCCCACGACGCGACCGGCGCTTTCGTGGTCGTCTGGCAGAGCGGCAGCGGCCAGCAGGGGATCTACGGCCGCCGCTTCCAGGCGACCGGCGCCGCGGACGGCACGGACTTCGAGGTCCTGCGCGAGACCGTGGACCCGACCCAGCGGTCGCAGCCGTCGATCGCCCACGTGACCCCCGCGGGCAATTTCGTGGTGGTCTGGCAGAACGGCAACCTGGGGATCTACGGCCGGCGGTTCGCGCTCTCCCGGCGGCGCCCGTAGGGTTTCAGGACGAAGGATGGCGGAGCGGCGTCCTTCCCGCGGCGAGCGCGGTGATGGTGGCCGCTCCGGCGTTTTTCAGGGCGAAGGCGGCGACGTCCAGGGTGGCGCCCGTCGTGGCGACGTCGTCGACGAGGAGGAGGTGGAGGCCGCGGACCCGGTTGGGGCGGGGGACGCGGAAGGCGCGGCGGAGGTTGCCCAACCGCTCCTCCCGGCCGAGGCGGCTCTGGGGCGGCGTGGCGCGGCGGCGGGAGAGAGCGGAGAGCAGGGGGATTGCCAGGAAACCCGCCAGGGGACGGGCGATCCTCTCGGCCTGGTTGTACCCGCGGGTGAGCCGGCGGCGCCAGTGGAGGGGCACGGGGACCACCGCGTCGAAGCCTGAGAGCTCGTCCTCCAGGATCTCGGCGATCGCCTCGGCCAAGTGGCGCCCGAGATAATCCAGCCGTCCGAACTTCAATCCCTGGATCACCTCGTGGAGAGGCGGCTCGTAGGTCCACAGCGCGAGCAGCCGGTCGAAGCCGGGCGGATGCTCCCGGCACGATGCGCACCGGAAGCCCGGGGGCGGGTTGTGTGCCGGGAGCGGGAAGGCGCAGACGGCGCAGGCCGCGAGCGGAGGGCGCTTCAGCCGCGACCGGCAGTCCGGGCAGAGGCCTAACGGGGCGCCCCGGGCCGGGAGTGGGTGGCCGCACCCCAGGCAGGGCGCGGGCAGGAGCGCGTGGACGAGACGGTCAAGGAGGCTCGGGGCCGTAGGCGAGCCAACGCCCGGGGCTCCCGGTGCGTATACCAACGGAAGGCGGCGGCCCGCCCCGGCGTCCTCAGAGGTCATGGAAGTGAAAGGCTATACTCTC
>DATEIO010001018.1:0-12822 GCA_035278895.1 Thermoanaerobaculia bacterium
ACGGGCTTGCCGTCGTCGTCCGCCACCTGCCAGGAGAGGGTGACGGCCGGGCTCGCGGAGAGGAGCTGGGCGAAGAGGTAGCGCTCCTCGTCGAACCCCGAGCGCTTGACCGGCACGTCGCCCAGCACGCGCTGGAGCACCCGGCGCAGGTCGTCCGGCAGCAGCGGGTCCTCGCGCACAGTCCGGGGAAAGACGTCCCGGGTGAGGCCCAGCACGAAGAGGTGGTCGAACGTGCGGGAGCGGGCCTCGATCACCGAGAGCACCTGCACGCCGCCTCCCTGGCCGCCCAGGTCGCACCGGCCGGCGTCCTCGAGCACCCGCTCGAGGAGGAGGCGCAGCTCGTCCCGGCTCAAAGGAAAGTCTCCGGGAATCTCGCGGTCCAGCTCCTCGACCGCAGCGAAGATCGGGAGCGCGTCCTCGTCCTCCCGCCGCCAGCCGAGGTTGGCGGTCAACAGCCGGCGCAGGCGGTGGAGATGATCCTTGGAGGTCGTCTCCTCGGGCCAGGAGTCGAGGCGCCGCAGCAGCCGGTCCGCCTCGCGCACGGCGTTCCTGATGCGCGCTCCGGCTACGTGGCGGCGGCTCGCGTAGGTGCGCGCCTCCCGGAGGTCGCCCTCCCCTTCGTCCGCGTCGTCCTCCACGTCGCCTGCGGTCGTCCGGAAGCCCTGCCGGATGGGAAGGGGATAGGAATCCTTCTCGCCGAGCACGGTGTCGACCGGCAGCCCGGCCACGTCCTTGAGGCGCGCCGCGCCCAGGGAGTAGAAGGCGAGGCGGAGGTCCACGAGGTGCCGGCGGTCGCCGCTGCCCGGGGTGGGGAGAGCGTCGATCCAACGGTCTGCCGGCGTCTCCTCCCCGCGGGCGAGAAGCTCCAGAAAAGCCCGGGCCCGCCGGCCGGCCGGCTCCAGCGCTCCCCGCTCGCCCACGCCCGAAAACGGAACGCCCAGGCGGAGGAAGTGCCGCCGCAGGGGAAGGCGGTAGGGCCCCAGGTCGCGGGCCACGAACCCGATCCCCTCGGCACGGGCTCCGGCGTCCAGCAGATCGCGGGCGCGGCGGACCGCCTCCCGCGCCTCGGCCTCGCCACCGACCGCCTCGAAGCCCGAGATCGCGGGAGCGGGTGGGCTCTCCCGCGGCGTCGCCGGCTCCACCCGGGCCGCGAGCGCCAGCCGCTCGGCGAAGCGCTCCGTGAACGCCCGTTCGACTCCGTCGCCCGAAGGCTCGGGCGGCCGGTCCAGGAACAGCCACGCCCCCCGGCGCTTCAGGAGCACCTGGAGGAGGTCGGTCACCAGGCCGATCGCGTCCGCAAAGCCGTGAACGAGCACGGCCCGGGAGGGGAGCGCCCGTGCAGGGTCGCCCTCCAGGATCTCGATCGCCCGGCGGAGCAGCGTCGAGCGCCGGGCGAGGCCGAGGTGCCGGGCGAGCGCCTCGGTTCGCGCCGCGATGCGGGCGAGAGCCCGGGCGCGCTCGACCTCGGCCCGGGAGCCGGCGGCCGGGCCGTCGGTCTTCAAGGCGTCGTCCACCGCCTCTTCGAGCTCGGGCTCCAACCCCGCGTCCAGAAGGTCGCGCACCGTCCCCACCACGGCGCCATAGCCATCCACGAGCCCGCTCAATCCCTGCCGCAGCGACGGCTCCTCCCGGGCGAGGCGCTGCGCCAGGAGGCCGTAGAGCGGTTCCCCCGGCGCGGCCGTCTCTCCAGCCCGCTCCAGGATTTCGAGCACCAGCCCATCGAGCGTCTGGATCACCATCCCCGCGACCGACCGCCCCCGCGACCGCACCACCGCCGTCCCGAGGTGGGCCCGCAGGCTCCGGGACGGGACGATGACGCGGACCGGAAGACCGAGGAGCCGCGGATCGCGCCGGGTCTCCTCGGCGAGCGCCACGAGACGCTCCAGAAGGAGGGCCTCGGCCGCGAGAGCGCCGCGGGCGACGAGCACCCGGCCGGGCGGAGAGGGAGGGGGGACCGGCGTACCGAAGAGGCTGAGCTGCTGGACCACGGAGGGAAGGATATCGCGAGCGCCTCTCCATACCCTGAGGCTAGACTCGGATCATGGACAAGGTTGAAGGTTACACCGTCGTCTACAGACAAGCCGAGGACGTGATTCTCGCCGAGGTGCCTGCCCTCCCGGGCTGTTTCTCGGACGGTTCGACGATCGCGGAGGCCCGGGAGCGGGTCCGCGATGCGATCCTCAATTTCCTCGAGGATTTGGAGGATTCAGGGGAGGCCATTCCTCCGGATGTCCTGCACGTCGAGAGGATGCTCCTCGGAGCTGCATGAGCCCCGCCCTGCCGACGGTCACGGCTCGGCAGTTGACACGGGCTCTCGAACGAGCCGGCTTCGCCTTCAGCCGGCAGAGAGGCAGCCATCAGATCTACCGCCATGTCGAGACGGGGAAGCGGGTTTCGGTTCCCGTCCACACAGGAGATGTTCCCAAAGGCACTTGCGTCAGATCCTGGCCGCCGGTCTGCTGCCGCCCCTTCGGGGCTTCCTTAATTTTTGGGGTTCCGTTTCCTGGGGCTGACGCCCCAGGCTTTATGCTTTCGCCCCCTCGGGGCTTGGGCTACCCCGGTTCTTCGATCCTCGACGGAATCCGCGCTCGGCGCAGGAGATCCCCGAAGTGGCTGGTCACTCCGACACGGCCGACCAGGACGATGCCCTGATCGCTTCCTTCGATTCGGGTGATCAGGGTGCGCAGGGCCTCGATGCCCAACGCCACGTCGAAGGGGTGGAAGCGGGCGGCGTGGCCGGGGAAGATCGTGCGGCCCAGGGTGACGGTGGCGCCGCGGTGGAGCTGGACGATCCAGGGGCGGGCGCCGTCGTGGACCCACTCGAAGCGGACGGGGCCGAGGGTGTCCGCGGCGCGGCGGAAGAGGGAGCGGACGGAGCTTTCGACGTCGGCGGGGAGGGGCTCGGGGGGACGGCGGCCCACCATGAATTCGTCGCCGCGGCCGGAAACCCCTTCGACCAGCGGCTCGCCGTCCGGCCCGGCGAGGAGGGCGCCCGAGTGGCGGGCGTCCACGCCGTCCTGGGCGAGGATGGTGGCGATCGTGGTCCCGTCGGGATCTTCCTCCTGGAGAAGACGGTAGGGGTCGATCCACCCGCGCCGGGTGATGTAGCGGCCGGGAACCTGCTCGCGCGGACAGGTGCGAATCCACGTCTCGCCCGTGGAGGTCGGAGTGCCGAAGGTGAACGGGGCGAGGTTCCGGGGGATGGCGACGGTCTGCGGCACCGGGAGTCCCAGGGCCTCGGCGACCAGGAGGCCGAAGGTCTTGTCTCCCACGTGGCGGCTCCAGAGGTTGGGCCAGGCGATCTGGGGCGCGGTGGGCGGAGCGCCGGGCTCTTCGATCTCCCAGATCGTCACGTGCTCGTGCCGGTAGCCCCGGCGCAGGGGGTGGAGGCTGAACTCGACCCGTTGCGCCGAGCTTTCGGGGAGCGTCGTGGAGAAGCCGTAGACGGTCTCCAGGACCTTCTTGCCGATCGCCCGCGGGAACGAGGCCGTGCCGGGCTTTTCGACGCAGCGCGGAGTATCCCCCGGGGCGAATTCCAGGGCGGAGCCGAACGCCACGCCCGAGACCCCGCCGTCGTGGACGTCGATCGTCTCGTTGACGATGGTCGTGAGCCCCTCACCGGCGAGCTTCCGGAGCGCTTCGAGCACGGTTTCGGTCCCCGAAAGGCCATAAAGGAAGGTCCGGCTTTTGGGATTGTCGGGCTCGTAGGACCGGATGTTGACCGATCCTTCCGGCGCGGCGGCGAGGAGAGCCGAGACCGCCTCCTCCGCCGTGGCGAACCGCTGCCCCTGGGGGACGCCGCGGATCCACGCGAAGCGGGGGGCGAGGTCCGGCCCGAAGCTCGCGAACTGGGCGACGTTCACCCGCCGCGCGAGCTTGTCGAGGATTTCGTCCTTGAAGTGTCCCGCCACGGGGGCAAAGGATATCGCGGAAGGAACTGTAGGGGCGGCCCTGTGTGGCCGCCCTGGGTGGGGGAAATGGCCGGACCGGGGAAAACGGCCGAAAAAAGCAGGGCGGCCACACAGGGCCGCCCCTACATGCGGATCGGTGAAGCCAGTCCTCCTCTACCGGCAGCTCCCCACGCCGCGCTTGATCTGGCAGCGGTTCGAGCAGCACTGGCTGTTGCTCGTGCAGGAGGCGCCGCGGGCGGAGCAGGTGGGGCCGCTCGAGCCGTAGAGGTCGTTGATGGCCGAATTATCGTCCGCCGCCGTCGTGGCCGGGCCGTTGTTGCAGGAGGAGACGGAGGGGTACATTGTGGACCCCGTGACGTTGCTGTGGCCGAGCCCGAGGAGGTGGCCCACCTCGTGGACCATGACGCCTTCGATGAAGATTTCGGAAGAGCAGCCGTCCGTCTCGCCCTCGGAGGTCCAGTTGTAGCTCGTGTTGGTCACGATGTCGGCGTCGTTGATCCGGGTGGTGCCGTCGCCCCGGCCGCTGTAGAAGCCGGTGAAGGTGGCGGCGAGGCAGGTGCCGGTGCAGGCCCGCTCCGGATCGGTGAAGTTGAGCATGGGCTGGTTGTCGCCGAGCTGCCAGCCGGCGACCGAGCCCTTGGTCGCGGTGAGCATGGTGCCCTGGCCTGCGCCGTTCCAGGCCTGGTTCGAGGTGATGGCGTTGACGGTGCGGGTAGCGCCGCCGTCGCCGTCGGTGATCGTGGACTGGCCGCGGCTGTCGACGATGACGTTCGGCGGATTGTCCCAGGTCCTGCGCGGGGAGAGGAGGACGTAGGCCGAGATCGAGCCGGCGACGAGAGCCGTGAGGACGGCGAGGACCAGGGCGCGCGAAGCGATTGCGTTTTTCATGGCTCAGGTCTCCTAGTTCTCGAACGGCCGGTTGCGGAGAGCTTCAGCGCGGATTCCGGCCTTGAAGTCGGCCAGGGGCAAGGCCTTGGGGAGCTCGACGGCACGGCCGTCCGGACGGAGCAGGCGAACGCCCTGCCCCAACGTGGGAATCGCCATCTCGACCCCGCCCTTGTCGCGGACGATCCGGTACTGTCCCTGCTGGTAGCCGGTGACCTTGGCGAGATCGCTAGCCCCCTGGACGAACAGGACCAGCCGGTCGTTGACCGCGAACTTGGGGAAGCCGTGGGCCTCGACGGTGTAGCCGCCCACCGTACCGCCCGCGGTGCGCAGCACCACGACCGAGGGGGCGCGGCCGGCGATCGTCTCCTCGACCTGGATCATGGCCTCCGACACGATCAGCCTCCCGGAGGGGCTCCAGAAGGAGCTGACCTTGAGCACCCTCCCCTGAACGATCGCGTCCGACTGCGCCACGAGCTCGCCCGGCGTGAGCGCCACGAACGTCGAGGCGGCGGCCGGGATCGCAACGGCGAGCGCCAGGGCCGACAGGCCGATCCAAACGGAACGTTTCATCGAGACCTCCTTCTTCTTCTTCTTCTTCGTGCACGAACCCGCGGCGCGCGCCGCGGAGCGAATCGATAGAGGGACCGTGCCGGACCGGAAGGAAAAAGGGGTCAGCCGAGGCGACGAATCCGAGGATTCGAAGAAGAAGGAAAGCGGACCCGGCTCCGTGATGATAGGGACCGGGTCCGGGGAGGTCAAGAAATCCGCTGCGCCGCCGCCATTCCGCCTTCGATCTCCTGCTCCTTGAACTGGAGCTGATAGAGGCGGTAGTAGATGCCGCGCTGGGCCAGGAGCTCCTGGTGGGTGCCGATCTCGCGGATTTCGCCCTTGTGCAGGACGAGGATGCGGTCCGCCTTCTGAATGGTCGACAGGCGGTGGGCGATGACGACGCTGGTGCGGCCTTCGAGGAGGCGCTCCAGGGCGCTCTGGATGATCTGCTCGGTCTCGGTGTCGATCGAGGAGGTGGCCTCGTCGAGGATGAGGATCGCCGGATCGAAGGCCAGGGCCCGGGCGAAGGCGATGAGCTGCTTCTGGCCCACGGAGAGGCCCGCGCCCCGCTCCTGGACCGGGGCGTCGAAGCCGCCGGGCAGGCGCTCGATGAACGGGAGGGCGTGGACCTCCCGGGCGGCCCAGCGCAGCCGCTCGTCGTCGATCGACTCCTCGCCCAGGCGGATGTTGTTTCCCACCGTGCCGGAGAAGAGGAAGACGTCCTGGAGCACCATGGCGATGCCGCTCCGGAGGCGCGGGAGGTCCCACTCGCGGACGTCCACCTTGTCCACCCGGACGGCGCCGCTGTCCACGTCGTAGAAGCGGAGGAGGAGGTTGGCGAGCGTGCTCTTGCCCGCGCCGGTGTGGCCCACGACGGCCAGGGTCTCCCCGGGCCGGACCGCGAAGGAGAGCCCTTTCAGGACCGGCTCGCCCTCCTTGTAGGAGAACCAGACGCGGTCGAACTCGATCTCCCCCTGGACCCGGGAAGGGGAGTAGGGGCGGTCGGGGGAGACGATGGTGGCCGGGGTGTCGAGCAGGCGGAAGATCCGCTCGGAGCTCGCCATGGCGCCTTGCAGGATGTTGTACTTCTCCGACAGGTCGGCGAGCGGCTGGTAGAATCGCTGGGCATACTGGAAGAAGGCGATCAGGGCTCCCAGCGAGGCGGTGCCGGCCAGCACGTCCTGGCCGCCGAACCAGAGAAGGAGCGCCAGGCCGATCGAGGTGATGAGCTCGACGCCGGGGAAGAACACGGCGTAGTAGAAGATCGACCGGACGTTGGCGTCCCGGTGGGACTCGTTGATCTGCGTAAACTCCCGGTAGGCCCTCTCCTCGCGGTTGAAGAGCTGGACGACCGGCATGCCGGTGACGTGCTCCTGGAGGAAGGCGTTGATGCGGGCGATCCGCGTTCTCACCTCGCGGAAGCTCTGGCGCACCCGGTTCTTGAACCAGAAGGTCAGGAGCAGGAGGAGGGGCACGATCGAGAAGACCCAGAAGGCGAGCCGCCAGTCGAGCCAGAAGAGCACGGCCACGATCCCCGAGAGGAGCAGGACGTCGCCGAACACGGCCACGATCCCGGCCGCGAAGAGCTCGTTCAAGGCGTCGACGTCGGTCGTCACCCGGGTCACCAGACGGCCGATGGGGTTCTTGTCGTAGAAAGAGATGGGCAGCCGCTGGAGGTGCGCGAAGATCTCCCGGCGCAGGTCGTTCATGATCCGCTGCCCCATGAGCTGCATCACGTAGCCCTGGGAGTAGAGGGTCACGAAGGTGAGCACCAGGGCGGTCAGGTAGACGGCCGACACCGCGGTCAGCCCCTGGACCGCCACCTGGGGCGGATCGATCCCCCGCTCGAGAAGGAGGCCGCGCACCCAGGCGCTCGGAGCCGAGAGCTGCGCCGTCTCCCCCGGGGGACGGATGAAGAGGTCCAGGGCCACCGCCGTGGCCAAGGGTCCGATGAGTTGGAGCACCGAGGAGAAGAGGATGAGGAGGAGGGCCGCCGCGGTCATCCTTTTATAGGGACGAACGTAGGACAGGAGCCGCCGCATCAGACGTGCGTCGTAGGCTTTTCCCAGGACCTCCTCTTCGTGATGGCTGACCGGCTCGCTCATCCGGTTACGATACCGCAACTCGGGCCCTCACCTCCCCGGCCCTCCTCTCCCAGCCTCCCGCCCGCCACCGGGAGAGGAGGGAGACTGCAGAGCTCCCTCTCCCGGAGGTTGGGCGGGAGGCTGGGAGAGGGTTGGGGTGAGGGTCCGGGGTGGGGGCTCGGCCACCATCGAGGGTTCTGTCACCTTATGCCCTTTCAT
Organism: Thermoanaerobaculia bacterium; assembly: GCA_035278895.1. GTDB lineage: Bacteria > Acidobacteriota > Thermoanaerobaculia > Multivoradales > UBA5704 > DATARR01. The sequence goes on from DATEIO010001018.1 coordinate 7,652, forward strand.
CTATTCCCTCAATGGTGTAGACTCCCGGGTCAGCTTACGCAGTCAGCTTTGGTTTGGAGGAGAGCCGTCGCATGCCGCCGACGTTGAACCAGCTTCTCAAGTCCATGGTGGAGCAGGGGGGATCGGACCTTCACGTCACCACCAATTCGCCGCCCCAGGTGCGGGTGGACGGCCATCTGCGGCCGCTCAGCCTGCCGCCGATGACCCCGACGGAGACCAAGCAGCTCGCCTACTCGATCCTGACCGACAACCAGAAGCACCGGTTGGAGGAGAACCTGGAGATCGACCTCTCGTTCGGGATCAAGGGGCTTGCGCGGTTCCGGGCCAACATCTTCCACCAGCGCGGCGCGATCGCCGCCGTGTTCCGGCAGATCCCCTACGAGATCAAGGGGTTCCGGGAGCTGGGGCTGCCCGCGATCATCGAGAAGCTGTGCGAGAAGCCGCGCGGCCTGATCCTGGTGACCGGCCCCACGGGCTCGGGCAAGTCGACGACGCTCGCCGCGATGATCGACAAGATCAACCGGGAGCGGGCCGAGCACATCGTCACCATCGAGGATCCGGTCGAGTACCTGCACAGCCACAAGAAGTGCATCGTGAACCAGCGCGAGATCCACGCGGACACCCACGGCTTCTCGGCCGCGCTGCGCTCGGCTCTGCGGCAGGACCCGGACGTGGTGCTGGTCGGCGAGATGCGCGACCTGGAGACCGTCGAGTCGGCGCTGCGGATCGCCGAGACGGGCCACTTGACCTTCGCCACCCTGCACACCAACTCGGCGGCGCAGACGATCAACCGCATCATCGACGTCTTCCCCGCCCACCAGCAGGGGCAGATCCGGGCCCAGCTCTCGCTGGTGCTCGAGGGGATCATCTGCCAGTCGCTCCTGCCCAAGGCCGGCGGCAAGGGCCGGGCCATGGCGATGGAGATCCTGATCCCCAACTCCGCCATCCGCAACCTGATCCGCGAGGACAAGGTCCACCAGATCTACGGCATGATGCAGGCCGGCCAGGCCAAGCACGGGATGCAGACGTTCAACCAGTCCCTGGCCGCTCTCTACTTCAAGCGGATGATCACCCTGGAGACGGCGCTGTCGCGATCGTCGCTGCCGGACGAGCTCCAGGAGATGATCAACCGCGGTCCCGGAGCCTTGAATCCCACCATGCTGACGGCATAGCAGGGAAGGAGTCGAACGATGCCGAGCTTCACTTGGAAAGGTCGTACCCGGAGCGGTCAGGTCCAGGAGGGAGTGCTCCTGGCCGACTCGCGCGACGCTGCCGTCGCGGTGCTAAGGCGCCAGCAGATCCAGATCACCACGATCCGCGAGAAGGGCAAGGAGATCAAGCTCATCCCGCGCATCTCCCTGGGAGTCAGCCAGAAGAAGATCGCCATCTTCACCCGCCAGTTCTCGGTGATGCTCGACGCCGGCCTGCCGCTCGTGCAGTGCCTGGAAATCCTGGGCGATCAAGAGCCGCACAAGATGTTCAAGGCGTCGATCAACCAGGTCCGGGCGGACGTCGAGGCCGGCCTGTCGCTCGCCGAGGCCATGAAGAAGCACCCCAAGGTGTTCGACTCCCTCTACACCAACATGGTGGCCGCGGGCGAGGCGGGCGGTATCCTGGACATCATCCTGCAGCGCCTCTCGACCTACATCGAGAAGGCGGTGAAGCTCAACAGCCAGGTCAAGTCGGCGCTGATCTACCCGGTGTCGATCATCGTCATCGCGGCCGGCGTGGTGACGATCATCCTCTGGAAGGTCATCCCGGTCTTCGCCCAGCTCTTCGCCGGACTGGGCGGCGAGCTCCCCTGGCTCACCCAGCAGGTGATCGGGGCCTCGAACTTCGTGGCGAACTACTTCTTCCTGATCCTGATCGTGATCGCCCTGGGCGTCGTTGCGATCAGGAAGTGGCACAACACGCCGCACGGCCGGCGGATCCTGGACGGCCTGCTGCTCAAGATCCCCGTGATCGGCATGCTGCTGCGCAAGATCGCCGTGGCCCGGTTCTGCCGGACGCTCGCGACGCTCACCTCCTCGGGCGTGCCGATCCTGGACGGCCTGGAGATCACGGCCAAGACCGCGGGCAACGCGATCATCGAGGACGCGATCATGGCGGTTCGCAAGAGCGTCGAGGAAGGCAAGACCGTCTCCGAGCCGCTCGCCCAGACCAAGGTCTTTCCGATGATGGTGGTGCAGATGATCAACGTCGGTGAGCAGACGGGCGCTCTGGACCAGATGCTCTCCAAAATCGCCGACTTCTACGAGGAAGAGGTCGATACGGCCGTGGCCGGCATGATGAAGCTGATCGAGCCCGTGATGATCACGGTCCTGGGCGCGGTGATCGGCACGATCGTGGCGGCCATGTACCTGCCGCTCTACTCGATTCTCACCAAGATCGGGTAAGGCGAGGTGTAGCGGGAAACCCCAGACGGACCCTGAGGGGACGGCGGACTCTTCAAAACCGCCGTCCCCGGGACCCATACCCTCACCGGAATCTCCCATGCCCGCTCTCGAGCGACAGCTTCGTTGGTACATCGCCATCCGTGTGGTGGCGCTGGTCAGCGTGCTTCTGCCCTACGGGCTCCTCCAGCTCCAGACGACCACGCCGGGGCCGGAGATCCCCGAGATCACGGGCCCCCCGGCGCCGTCCGCTCCCGCCGTGCCGGAGAGCGTCGAGGTCCATTCCAGGCCCTCTCCCGAGACCCTGCCGGGCCGCGTCTTCCTGCTCCTCGCCGGGACCACCTTCGCGGCGACGCTCGTCTACATCACGCTCCTCAAGCTGCTGCGCCGGTTGATCACGGTCCAGGCGTACATTCAGTTCTTCGGCGACCTGGTGCTGATCACGGGCCTGGTCTATTACCTGGGAGGGGCCGCGAGCCCGTTCTCGCTCCTCTACCTGATCGTGATCGCCGTGGCCTCGACGCTTCTGCGCCGCCGCGCGGGCGTGACGGTCGCCTCGGTCGCCTTCCTGCTCTACGGCGGCATGATCACCGCCCTGTTCTTCGGGTGGCTCACGCCTCCCAACCCGGCGCAGGAGGCGGTGTCGGTCTGGCGGCTCTCCTACAGCCTGGCCGTCCACTGCTTCGGCTTCTACGGCGTGGCGCTCCTCACCTACTACCTGGCGCACAACGTCACCCGCGCCGAGCGGGAGCTCGAGGAGAGGAGCGGGCGCCTGGCCGACCTCCAGGTGGTGCACCGGGATGTCATCCAGTCGATCTCGTCCGGCCTCGTGACGACCGACCTCTCCGGGGTGATCACCAGCGCCAACCACGCGGGCCTGGAGATCCTGAAGCGGACGGAGGACGAGCTTCTGGGCGTGCCGATCCAGGAGTCGGGCCTCTTCTCCTCCAAGCAGTGGGCCGACGTGACCGCCGCCTCCGAGACCGGGCGCACGCGCTCCGAGCTGGAGCTCGTCATCGACGGAGAGACCCGCTACGTGGGCTTTTCCGTCTCCCGCCTGGCCGACGCGTTCGGCCAGCACCGGGGCCACATCATCATCTTCCAGGACCTGACCCGCTGGCGGCGCCTGCAGGAGGAGGTCCGGATCAAGGACCGCATGGTGGCCGTGGGCGAGCTCGCGGCGGGCCTCGCCCACGAGATCGGAAACCCTCTGGCGGCCATCTCCGGGTCGGTCCAGATGCTTTCGAGCTCGGTCAACGGCGATCCCGCGCAGCGCAAGCTGATCGACATCCTGTTGAAAGAGAGCCACCGGCTCGACCGCACCATCAAGGGGTTCCTGCGCTTCGCGCGCCCCCGGGAGCGCTCGAGCGTCACCTTCGACATCGCGCGGCTCCTGGCCGAGAACTTCGAGCTGCTCAAGAACAGCGAAGAGGTCTCCGAGCGGCACCGGCTGGAGGTCGAGCTCAATCCGCCCGCGGCCCGCCTGTTCGCCGATCCGGACCAGGTGAGCCAGATCTTCTGGAACCTGGCGAGGAACGCCCTGCGGGCCATGCCCGACGGCGGCCTCCTCCGGGTCGTCGGACGGCTCGAAAGCGACTGCTACCGCCTGCAGGTGATCGACACCGGGCGGGGGATGTCCGAAGAACAGCGGGCGAACCTGTTCCACCCCTTCCAGTCGTTCTTCGATGGAGGCACCGGAATCGGCATGGCCATCGTGTACCGGATCGTACAGGAGCACGGCGGGAGGCTCCGCGTCGACAGCCGGCCGGGAGCAGGCACCACCATCACTGTCGAGCTGCCCACGGCCGGAGCGAACGTCACGCTCGTCTCCGCGGAGGTCCCCGCATGAGCTCCCGTCCCAATCTGCTCATCGTCGACGACGAGACGAGCCTGCTCGACTTCCTCTCCCTGCTTTTCCAGAGCGAGAGCTACGAGGTGGAGACCGCCCGCTCCGTCGAAGAGGCGAGAAAGTGCCTGGACCGCGGCAACTACGACCTGGTCCTCTGCGACATCCTGATGCCCGACGGCAACGGTCTCGATCTTTTGAAAGAGATCAAGGCGAACGGCAATCACACGGCCGTGATCATGATGACGGCCTACACCTCGACCAAGTCCGCCATCGAGGCCATGAAGCTGGGGGCGGCCGACTACGTCTCGAAGCCGTTCGACGTCGATGAATTGAAGATCGTGGCCCAGAAGGCCCTGGAGCGGGCCGAGCTCGCGGACGAAAACGTCTACCTGCGCCGGGAGCTGGAGCAGAAGTACACGTTCAACAACATCATCGGCAAGAGCTCGCGGATGCAGGCGATCTTTTCGCTCATCGAGCGGATCGCCCGCACCACCTCGACGGTCCTGGTCCACGGCGAGAGCGGCACGGGCAAGGAGCTGATCGCCCGCGCCATCCACTTTGCCAGCCCGCGGGCCTCGCGGCGATTCCTTTCGATCAACTGCGGAGCGCTGCCGGAAAACCTTCTGGAAAGCGAGCTCTTCGGCCACGAGCGCGGCTCGTTCACCGGCGCCGTGCGCGAAAAGAAGGGGCTCTTCCAGGAGGCCGACCGGGGCACGATCTTCCTCGACGAGATCGGCGAGATGACGCCGTCGATGCAGGTGAAGCTCCTGCGCGCCATCCAGGAAAAAACCGTGCGCAAGGTGGGCGGCACCGAGGAGGAGTCGGTCGACGTGCGGATCATCGCCGCGACCAACCAGGATCTCGAAGCCCGCATCCAGAGCAACGATTTCCGGGAGGACCTCTACTACCGGATCAACGTCCTCCCCATC
>DATEIO010001019.1:0-3039 GCA_035278895.1 Thermoanaerobaculia bacterium
CTACCCGGCACTGACGTGCCGGGCTATTCAAATGCCGCCCTTTGGGCTGATTTTGTCGAGATGTATATAAGAGGGTGGGTTAGGTCTGACGCAACGGCAAGGAGCAAGTCCGCCATCCCGGAGGTAGCACCATGGATACCAAGATTACTCCTTCAAGCGGGAATGTCTTCACCGATCTTGGCTTTGGCGACAATGAGGCTGGGCACCTTCGGCTCCGTTCTACGCTCATGATCGAGGTGCATAAGCTCATCGAGGAACGAAAGCTCACCCAAGCTGAAGCGGCTAAGCTGTTCGGCGTCACGCAGCCGCGGATCAGTAATCTCGTTCGCGGAAGGATTGATCTGTTTAGCATTGATACTCTAGTAGGCATGCTTGCTTGTGCGGGGATCCACGTCGATGTTGTCCTCTCTGCAGGGCGCAAGGGCGCCGCATAGCTATGATAATGAGCGGCGGGAACTGCGCTGTTTGCGATTTCCGTCCGCTCAATTAGATGGGCATCATCACAATCTGTGTTTACGATAGATCGGGCGAATTAGCCCGAAATCTCTTGTCGAGAGGACCGGTAAGAGAAGTGCCTTTCCAGGCTCAAGCAGGCAGGACTGGGGTAAATCCACCTCGTGCGACGAAATGACGATCAGCCAAGCGATGCCGAGAAATGCTGCTACATAGCTTCGGTGGCCAGCTGTTCTGACGCTCGCCGGGGTTACAAGAATCTTGTCATCCGGCCCATCGGTTTCAATGTTCTTCAGCGCGTAGCCTTCCGGGATGATGTGGGACCGGCACAGCTTGGCTGTCTTGCCGCATCGTCTGCAAATACTATTCATGCCAATGATATGTCTAACCTCTACTGCACGAGCCTTCAAGCCGCCGGAGGCTCCGCCGGCGCGCTCCGCCCCGCCCGGTACAGCAGCGCCGAGACGGCGAGCACGATCCCGATCCCCAGAATGATCCCGGCCGGGCCGGTCAGATACGTGAAGTCGTCGGCCGCGAAGTGCCAGGATTCGAGCCACTGGCTCCAGCCGGCCTCTGGACGGAACCTCTTTCCGGCGACGAGGAAGGCGATGAGGACGCCGGCCAGGCCTTCGCCCGCGATCATCCCCGAGGCGGCGAGGACACCAGGGTCTCCTTCTTTCGCGCCGCCCTTGTTACGGGCGTCCACGAAGCGCCGCACGAGGCCTCCGACGAAGATCGGGGTCAGGCTTCCTACGGGGAGGTAGAGGCCCACGGCGAAGGCGAGGCCCGGGAGGCCGGCCAGAAGCGCGCAGAGGGCGAAGGAGGCTCCGGTGCCGACGAGGCCCCAGGGGAGGGAGCCGGAGAGGACGCCGTCGATGACGGTTTTCATGAGGGTTGCTTGCGGCGCGGGCATCTCGGGGGAGCCGAAGGTGTAGGCCTGCCCGAGGAGGAGCACCGTGCCGGCCACGGCCCAGCAGGCGAAGGCGGCTCCCAGGAATTGGCCGACCTGCTGCCGCGCCGGGGTGGCTCCCACGAGGAAACCGGTCTTCAGATCCTGCGAGATATCGCCCGCCTTGGAGGCGGCGATGCAGACGACCGTGCCGACGGTGAGGATCGCCGCGCGGGCGGACGGATCGGTCCAGCCGCAGAGCACGAAGACGAGGGCGACGCCGAGCAGGGTGACCAGAGTCATGCCCGAGGTGGGATTCGAGGAGACTCCGATCAGGCCCACGATGCGGGAGGAGACGACCACGAAGAGCACGCCGAAGATCCCCACGCCCAGCGCGGCGGCGAGGCGGGGGATGAAGCTCATCTCGCCCGCGAGCAGGCCCGGAATCGAGACGAGGGCGAGCACGACCACGGCCGGGCCCGCGAGCACCACCCAGCCGGGCACGTCGCGGTCCGTGCGGAGCACGGCTCCCTCGCCGTCCGCCCCGGTCCCCTTGCGGCGCATTCCGACGACCACGGCGGCGACCGAGTTGGCCATGATGGGGATTGAGCGCAGGACCGTGATGATGCCGGCAGCAGCGACGGCTCCCGCGCCGATGTAGCGCACGTAGCGCGACCAGATCTGGCCGGCCGAGAGGTCGGCGATGGGCGTCGTCATCTCCGGGAAGAGCGGAGCGGTGAGCCCCTGGCCTACCAGGGCGATCAGGGGCGTCAGCACGAGGGCCGAGATCAGGCTCCCCGAGACCATGATCGACGATTGCCGGTAGCCGAGGATGTAGCCCACGGCGAGGAGCGCGGGCGCGATCTCCAGGGCGAGCTCCGCTTTCGGCAGCATGGGGAGGTGGACCGCCATCTCCGACGGGAGGAGGACCAAGGCGCCCAATGCGAGCTTGATGGCCGCGCCCACGGCGATGCCGATGAAGATCCACCGCCCACCGGACGATTCCGTGGTCGTGGCGCGCAGCACCTCGGCGCACGCCGTTCCCTCGGGGTAGGGGAGCTCGTCCGCGCTTTTGACGATCAGCAGGCGCCGCAGCGGCACCATGGCCGTGATCCCCAGAATGGCCCCCAGGAACGCGAGGGCCACCACCTGCCAGTACGGCGGGATCACGCCCCAGAGGAAGAGGGCCGGAATGGTGAAGATCGTGCCGCTCGCGAGCGACGAGCTCGCCGAGCCGATCGTCTGCGCCATGTTGGCTTCGAGGATCATCCCGCCCGGCCGGCGCGAGAGCAGGCGGAAGAAGGCCACGGTCAGAACCGCAATGGGGATCGAGGTCGACACGGTCAGCCCCACCCGCAGGCCCAGGTAGGCGTTGGCGGAGCCGAAGAGAATGCCGAAGACGATGCCGGCAATGGCGGCGCGCAAGGTGAATTCAACAACCGACTCTTCCGCTCGGGGCGGCAGATTCATGAAAACCCCCTCTGGAAATTGCGGCGAGGGCAGCACAGCAGGCGCGCCCCGTCCGTGGCAGTCCGTGAAAGTCCGTGCCGGTCCGTGAAACCCTTCCTACCCCGCCAGCCGTCGATACAGCTCCACGTACTCCGGCCCCTGCACGTCCCACGAAAAATCTTTCGCCATGCCGTTGGCCATCAGCCGCTCCCACGCGAGGTGGTTGTGGAACGTCGAAAGCGCCTGAT
>DATEIO010001020.1:0-12007 GCA_035278895.1 Thermoanaerobaculia bacterium
GAATACCATCTCCAGAGATCAAGTTGCCGCAGCCGCCCGATTCGTGACACTCGCCACCAAGAAAAAACGCCGGCTCCCGGAACCGGCGCGAAACGGCCTCAGGTGAGGCGGGATCTAGCCGTCAGGGTCCATGTCGCCGCCCTCGTCCGTCGTGGTGCGCGGAGGAATCGCCCGGCCGTTGGGGTCCATGTCGGCTCCCTCCTTCTCCCAGAGGACCGCGAAGCCGGGGAGGTCTCCCGTCAGCCAGCGCCAGAGGGTTTCCGGGAAGGTCAGGAGACTGAGAGCGAGGATCAGGGAGCGGGCTCTGCGAGACATGCGTGCGCATCCTCTCCGGCGGCCTCCAGTTGCCGGTCTCCACGACCGCCATAGGGCTCGCCTCCCCGAAGAGTGGCACTTTCGAGCCGGAGAGGGATGGCTCTCGCCTCGCGGGGCGGCTCTCCCGCCTCGCGGGGCGGCGCTCTCGCCTCGCAGGGCGGCTCTCTCGCCTCACGGGGCGGCGCTCTCGCCCCACGGGGCGGCTCTCCCGCCTCACGAGGCGGCGCTCTCGTCCCACGGAGCGGCTCTCTCGCCTCGTGGGGCGGCGCTCTCGCCCTGCAAGGCGGTGCTCCCGCCTCGCGGGGCGGCTCTCTCCCCTCACGAGGCGGCTCTCTCGCCCCACGGGGCGGCGCTCTCGCCTCGTGGGGCGGCGGTCCGGTGAAAAGAAAAGCGCCCCCGGGATCCGGGGGCGCTTCGCGTGGGGAGGGACAGGACTTTAGAGCCGGCTGGAGCCGGTCGAGCCCATGCCGCCTCCGGCGTAGGCTTCCTGGCCGAGGTACTGCTGGACGACCATGGGGAGCCGCTGCTGGAACCAGCGCGCCATGTCTTCCTCGTCCTCAAGGATGCGCTCGCAGACGGAGACGACCTGCGTCTCGCCGAGGGCGCGGGCGGCCACGATGAGGGCCTGGTAGCAGGCGATCTCGAAGTGCTCGGCCGCGTAGTCGGACAGGGCGTTCTTGACCAGCTCGTCGGGCGAGGCGCCGGTCGAGCGGCCCTGGAAGAAGCCGGCGAGGTTGCCCATCGCGGTCTTCACGGTGGAGGTGCTGCTGCCCAGCCGCTCCACGCAGTCCTTCACGAAGTCGGCGTGCATCCGGGTCTTCTCCAGATGCTCGGCGAGCTTGCGGTGGATCTCGGGTTGATTTTCGGCGTCCTTGACGTGGTTCTCGAGGACCTGGACCTGGCCTTTTTCCATGGAGTACGCGTCGTTGAGCCAGCCGATGAGAGTCTCTCGGGGATCTCGGTTCGCCATGATACTGCTCCTTTCCTGCAATGAAACTTGATGCTTCGGGCTGGATGCCGGGAAGCCCCGGCACCACGGACCCGAAGGTGCAACATGTGTGCCGAATGGAAAGGTTTTTTGGCTACCGGACGCCGACCTCGACCTTCTCCCGCTCCCAGGTCTTCTCCTCGACCTGCTCCTCGGGTTTGGGCGGCATCGCGGCGCGGGCGTCGCATTCGCCGATCCTCCAGATCTTGTCGCCGAAGAGGAGGACCGGCTGCCGCCCGCGCGGCTCCGGCGCATACAGCTCGCCGTTTTCGATGAGGGTCAGCATAGCTGCTAGGCCGAAACCACCTCCGAGAATCCCGAAGGCCCTTCCGCCGCCGCCGCATCCGCCGTCTCCACCAGGCTCACGGTGGAGGCCTGAGGCCCTTCGAATCCCTGCTCCTCGGCATAGCGCACCCGCGCGCCCACCTCGAGCTTTTCGAACCCGGGGGGATCGAGGACGGCGTTGCGATGGAAGTAGATCTCCCGGCCGTCCGCCGCCGCGATGAATCCGAAACCCTCCTCCTCGAATTTCCGGATCACGGAGCCCTCGGGCGGCAGCACCGGGGTCTTCACGTCGCCGCGCTGCTTCTGCGAGAAGGCGTCCACCTGGCGCTCCATGGCGCCGAAAGCGTCGCGGATGGCCGCGAACACGTCCTCCGCGCTCTTGTCCGCCACCAGCTCGGAGCCCGGCACGGTGACGTCGACCCGCACGCGGTACGGCCCGCCCTCCTGGTGATGGTTGCCCGTGGGAGCTTCCACGGCGATCCGGCAGCTCGTGATCCGGTTGTAATACCGCTCGAGCTTGGCCGCGCGCTTGCGCAGCTCGGCTTCGAGAGGGGGGGAAAGGTCGATCCAGCGGGTGGAAATCTCGAGAGGTACCTGCATGCTCGCACTCCTTTCGGTTCAGGGAGGCCCGTGCGACAAAAAGAGGCCTCGGGAAGGGAGAAAAGCCGCAAGGGGCGTGCCATGCGCGGCAGAAAGGACCCAAAGGATACCAAGGACTGCAAGGACACCAAGGACAACGGCTTTGATGTCCTTGGCGTCGTTGGTGTCCTTGGTGTCCTTGCTTTTCGCCTCACGCCAGGAAGTGCGGAGCCCGCTTCCGGACTGAGACGCGCAGGCGGGTTCCCGGGACCGGCGCGGTCTCCGGCGGGAGGTGGGCGAGCACCTCGGTGCCGCCGTCCAAGCGGAGCACGACGCGGTCGTAGGGGCCGAGGCTGCGGGAGTCGACGACGGTGGCGGAGGTTCCGCGGGGGTCTTCCGAGACGTCTTCGGGACGGACGAGGAGGAAGTTGCGGCAGGGACCGCCGGCCGCGGGGAAGCAGCCGAAGGGGGTCCGGGCCCGGCTTTCTCCCTCGGCCACTTCGGCTTCCAGGAGGTTCGCCTCGCCGAGGAAAGACGCCACGAAGGGATTGGCCGGGCGGCGGTAGAGGTCCAGCGGCGGACCGGCCTGCACGACCTGGCCCGAGCTCAAGACCACCAGGTGATCCGCGAGCAGCATGGCCTCTTCCTGGTCGTGCGTCACGTAGAAGACCGTGGTGCCGAGCTGCCGCAGGAGGGAGGCCAGCTCGCAGCGGACGGTGCGGCGCAGCCGGGCGTCCAGGGCCGAGAGGGGCTCGTCCAGCAGGAGGAGCGAGGGGTGCGGCGCGATCGCCCGGGCCAGGGCGACCCGCTGCTGCTCGCCGCCCGAAAGCTGCCCGGGCTTGCGGTCGAGCAGCCGCTCCAGGCTCAGGAGCGAGGCCGCGTCCCACACCCGCGCGTCGATCTGGTGCTGGGTCAGGGGGCGCGAGGTGCGCAGCGACACGCGGCGGCGGCCGGAGCGGAGCCCGAACGCGATGTTTTCCCGCACTGAGAGATGGGGGAAGAGGGCGTAGGACTGGAACACCACGCCCACGTCCCGCCGCTCCGTGGGGATGCCGGTGACGTCCTCGCCGTCGAAGAGCACGGTGCCGGAGGTGGGCCGCAGAAGGCCCGCCACGAGTTGGAGGAGCGTCGACTTGCCCGATCCGGAGGGGCCGATCACGACCGTGATCCCGCCTTCGGGGAGCTCCAGGAACACCTCGGAGAGCACCGGCTCCGGCGCTTTCCGGCCGTAGGCGAAGGAGACCCGGTCGAGCCGGACTCTCATGCTTGAATCCCCCGGTGCAGCTCCTCTCCTCCGAGCGCCTGGATCGCCACGAGAGCCGGCACGACCGGTGCCAGGAAGATCAGGGTGGCCGCGGCAGCCACGGGGAAGGAGTTGGTGGTGTAGGTCAGGTAGAGCGCGGCCGGAAACGTCTGCACGAGCGGGGTCGCCAAGAGGAAGCTGACGTTGAACTCCCCCCACGACACGGCGAAGACGAGGAGCGCCGAGAGCACGAGGGCGGGCGTCAGGAGCGGCAGGACGACGCGCAGCAGGATCTGGAAGGAGCCGGCGCCCAGGCTCCGGGCCGCCGCTTCGAGGCGAGGATCGAAGTGCTCGACGGCGTTGGTGACCGTCTTCACCACCAGCGGCACGGTGTAGGCGAGATGGCCGGCCACGAGGAGCCCGAAGCGGGGCGCGCCTCCCGCGGCCTGGATGAGCGAGAAGGCGAGCGCCACCCCCGGCACGGCGAGCGGCACCAGGGCCGCGGATTCGAGGAGCCGCGCGCCTGGAAACGGGCAGCGCCGGAAGGCCCAGGCGGCCGGAGCGCCGATCAGGAGAGCCAGCGGAACCACGGCCGCGACCAGTTGGGCCGAGCGCAGGAGGGACCGCTCCCAGAGGCCGAGCACGTAGCGGAAGAGAGCGCCGGTCTCCTGGACCTCGGCGCCTTCGGAGCGCTGGCCGTACCACTCGGAGCCGGAGAACGCTCCGGCGGCCGTGATCACGACCGGCGCGAGAAGCGCCAGGGCCAGAACCGCGGTGGCGGCGATCCCCGCCGGGCGGGCGAAGCGGCTCATCGCCTCCCCACCGACAGGAGGCGGTCGACGAGGAGCGCCGCCGCCGCGAGCACGAGACAGAGCGCTCCGGCCACCTCCTGGTTCAGGAATCCCGTCATCTCCGTGTAGACCTCGAGCGGAGCGACCGTGAACCGCCGCGAGAGGATCAGGGCCACGCCGAAAGAGCCCATGGAGGCCGAAAACGTCACCGCGAGCGTGGACCGCAGAGCCGGGGCCGCGAGCGGCAGGCCCACCCGCAGCAGCCGGCGCAGGGCTCCGGCGCCCAGCGTGCGCGCCGCCGCGTCAAGCTCGCGGGGAAAGCGGCGGAAGGCGGACTCGAGCGTGATCACCGCGCGCGGCACCTCGAAGTAGAGGTAGGCGAGGAAGAGCCCCACGGAGGTGTAGGCCGCGCCGGAGAGCCGCTCGGTTCCGGTCAAGGCGCCGAGGAGCCTGGGCACGGCGCCGATCCGCCCGAGGAGCACCACCATGAGGAACCCCACGAGCACGCCCGAAAAGGTCAGGGGGAGCGAGATCGCGGTGCGCAGAAGGTCGCGCCCGAAGAACCGGTGGTGGGCCAGCATCCACGCCGGCCCCAGGGAGAGGAGCACAGAGACCACGGCCGCCGCGCCGGAGAGCAGGAGCGAGTTGACGAGCGCCGTCCGGTAGCGCCCGGCCGCGAGCACCTGCCCGACCGCCTCCCAGCCGGAATCGGAGAACGCCCGGCCGGCCAGGAGAGCGAGCGGCCACCCCACGGCCGCCGCGAGGAAGAGGAGGAGAGGGAGCGCCAGAAGCGCCCCCGTCCACGGCCTCGATGCGGAAGGGGTCCACATAAAACACCAGTGTCTCGACCGGCCCGATCGTCTCACCGCCCGCTGCCGCGGATCTCCTCCCTCCAGGCCTTCTTGAGCGCCTCGGAAGCGGCGGCCATCTTCCTTAGATCCAGATCCCGCGCCCGGGTGTACTCCGTTTCGGGCAGGAATTTCGATTTCACATCCGCCGGCAGGGCCCCGGGGATGACCGGGCGGAAGAACCCGCGGGCGAGCTCGGCCTGGGCCGGCGGCGTGAGCAGCCAGTCCAGATACTTCTTCGCCTCGGCCGCGCGCGGCGCGCCCCGGACGAGCCCCATGACCAGCGGCATCGTGAACGTCCCTTCCGCGGGGATCACCACCTCGACCGGGCCGCCGTCCTCGTGCTTCATCTTGTACCCGTTGCCGTCCGCGTTGATCCAGATCGGGATCTCCCCGCGGAGCACCGCGTTGTAGACCGATTCCCGGGGGTAGGACGACACGTTGGCGTCGAGCTTCTTCAGATACTCGAGCCCCGGCTTGAAGTTTTTCTCGTTGCCTCCGAAAAGCTCGTTCAACCCGTAGACCAGCGTGTACGAGGTGCCGCCCCAGGTAGGGTCGTCGTAGGCGATCTTCCCCTTGTACATGGGCTTCAGCAGGTCCTTCCAGGAACGGGGAACCGGCGCTCCGCCGAGCGCCTTGACGTTGACTACCAACGCGATCGTTCCGGTGTGAACGGTCCACCAGAGGCCGTCCTTGTCCTTCAAGATCGCGGGGATCTTGTCCCACCCCCTGGGCTTGTACGGCTGGTGGAGCCCCTTCTTCGCCGCCTCGAACCCGATCGCCCCGGAGTAGTAGGCGGTATCGGCCTGCGGCCTCCCCTTCTCCGCTTCGAGAGCGGCCATTGCCACGGACGAGCCCTTGGGATCAGGAGGGACGGTCACGCCCGACACTTTCCTGTAGAGGGCGGTTACGCCGCCCCAGTTGGCGTAGTTGGGAATGCAGTCGTATTGGATGACCACCTTTTCCTGGGCGAAGCCGCCCGCCAGGGAGAGCAGCAGGAGAAGGGAAAGGGTGTGCCGAAGGGAGCGGGCCATGAATCGCCTCCCGATAGGATAGGGAAGTTTACATGTTCAGAAGTTCACTGGGAACTGAGGGGCACGGGAAGAAGGAAGAACACGGACGAACACGGACTGGCACAGACAACCACGGACCGTAAGCGCAGGGCTCGTCCGTGGTGGCCCGTGTTCGTCCGGGCTGGTCCGGGCGGGGGTGGCCTGCTTCTACACCGCCACCCGCTCTTCCGGCACGTCCTCCAGAATCCCCTCCCGCCTCTCCGCCTGCGAAGGCGCGGCGGTCTTCACCCAGCAGCGCAGCACCTCGGCCACGCTCCAAGCCTGGGCTACGCAGCCTCGCGGGGTGTAGGGGGGCTCGGCATCGAAGACCTCGCTGATCGAGCCCAGGCAGGCTTCTCCAAGATGGGGCACGAAGCCTTCGAGGAAGACGCGGGCGCGCGACGGGTCTTCGGGGTGGAGCTTCAGCCAGGCATCCACGAAGGGGCCGATGAGCCAGCCCCAGACGGTGCCCTGGTGATAGGCGGCGTCCCGGGCCCGGAGGTCGCCGTCGTAAGTCGGCTTGTAGTCGGGATGGCCAGGCGCGAGCGAGCGCAGGCCCACGGGCGTGACGAGGCGCTCTTCGACCACGGAGAGGACGGCCTCCCAGCGGCCCGGATCCAGCACCGGATACGGCAACGCGATGGCGAAGACCTGGTTCGGCCGGCAGGCGGAGTCGTCCCCCTCGGGGCCGTCGATCACGTCGAAGAGATAGCCGCCGCCCTCGTACCAGAAGCGGCGGTTGAAGGAGTCCTTTACGCGGTCCGCCTGTTCTCCCAGGCCGCGGGCCACGTCGTCGCCGCTCCCCCGCTCCTCGCCGATCCAGCGCTCCAGGAGGCGCAGGGCGTTGTACCAGAGCGCATTGATCTCCACGGCCTTGCCGCGGCGCGGGGTGACCACCCAGTCGTCCACCTTGGCGTCCATCCAGGTGAGCTGATAGCCCTCGGCGCCCTGGCGCAGCAGGCCGTCCTCCGGATCCACGCCGATGCCGAAGCGGGTGCCGCGGAGATGGTGGTCCACGATGTCCATGAGCGTGGGGAGGAGCAGCTGGAGCGTCTGCCGGTCGCCGGTCGCCGTGAGGTAGCGGTCGAGCGCGTGGAAGAACCAGAGCGTGGCGTCGGCCGTGTGGTAGAGGCCTTCCCGGTCCCCCTCGGGGAAGAGGTTGGGGATCAGGCCGTCTTTCACGTGGCGGGCGAAGGTGCGCAGGATGTAGCCGGCTTCGAGCGGCCGGCCGGCCGTGAGCGTCAGCCCTTCGAGGCTGATCATGGTGTCGCGCCCCCAGTCCGTGAACCAGTGGTAGCCGGCGATGACGCTGCGCGCCTCGTCGCCCGCCGCGTGGGCGCGGGCCGCGTCCTCGGAGCGGCCGGGGGTGACCACGAAGGTGTCGGCCGCGAGCACGAGCTCGGCGGCCGTGCCCTCGTGGGCCCGCGGGTCCGCGTTGTAGACCAGCCGCTCGCGCCGCTCGAGCTCGGCGGCCAGCGCCTCGTGATGGGAGAGGGCGCGGATCGCGGACCACTCCTCGGTCGAGCCCACGAGCGCGGCCGTCATCTCCCCATCCGGCAGGAGGTCGGCGCCGAAGAAGCCCGGAGACCAGAGATCGCCCACGGACTCATAGCCGCGGCGGTCCTCGACCGCGTAGTACACGCCTTCGATCCGGCGGCTCGCCACCGTGAAGGTCGGATTGGCCCCTTCGAGCCCCAGGCGCAGCGGCGGCAGGTCGGGCCAGTTGGAGCAGATCTCGTAGCGGTCTTCGACGGCCACGATCTTGTACGGCCCGGCGAGCGCGGTCGAAACCGGCGCGTCGTGCGGCCGGAAGTGGATCGAGGGGTGGATCTCGAGGCGCACCAGCCCCCCACCTTCGAGCAGGCGGTAGACGACGTGGACCGTGTTCTGGAGGTGGACGAGGAAGACCCGCTTTTCGAGGACGAAGTCCCCCACGCGGTAGGTCCACACCGGGAGCCCGGCCTCCAGCCGGAACTCCTGGAGATGCCCGGCGCCCGGCGCCTCGGGCTCCTGGCCCACCAGGTGCTCGCCGCCCAGCGAGGCGATCGTGCCGTCCGGCAGGCGCAGCACCTCCTGCACCTGGCCGAGCATGAGCATGCGGCCGCGCGGCGCGGGGAGAGCCGCGACGAGCAGCGAGTGATAGCGCCGGGTGGCCACGCCCGAAAGCGTGCCGGAGGCGTATCCCCCCAGGCCGTTGGTGACCAGCCATTCGCGGGTCAGAAGGGTATCGGGCAGCGGCTCGGGGCCGGGCTGGCTCTCGGGCTCGGGCCAGGGCATCCGCCGGGCGGGTCTACGGGTCTCGGTCTTCAGCGCTTCCATCCCCACTCTCCCTTGGAACGAGTTTCAACACGGTGGCCGAGCGGCCGGGAATCCGCCAGCACCCCTCTTCGTCTTCGGGAGGGGGAGCGCCCACGCCTCCGTAGCGCGGGTCTTCGCTCGACCAGAGAACCTCCCACCGCCTTCCGGTGAGAGGGGCGAGGAGCGGCTCCGGCACCGGTTCCAGGTGCAGGTCCGCTCCGAAGTTCACGAGCAGGAGGCGGTCGGCCCCCTCCTGGCCGAAGAAGCGCAGGAGGAATGCCTCGGACGACAGCACGGCGCCGTCCAGAAATCCCCTCCCCTGCTCGCGAAACACCGGGTCCTCCCGGCGCAGGCGCAGGAGATCCCGGTGGAGCGTGTAGCCGGACGCGTTCCTTTCGCGCTCCGCAAAATCCAGCTTGCAACGCTCGAAGCTCTCGCGGTCCTGCGGCGCCGGAATGCCGGCCTGGGTCTCGGGCAGGGCGAGGCTCGGGAACTGCGCCAGGAACTCCTCCCGGCCGCGCTGCACCGCCCGGGCGAGCTCGGGCTCGTGGTCCGCGAAATAGAGGAACGGGGAGGACGCACAGAATTCCTGCCCCTGGAACAGCATGGGCGTGCCCGGAGCGAGCAGCGTCAACGCCGTGAGCGCCCGGAAATGGCCGGGGTTCGCGAGCTTGTGGCAGCGTTCCCCGCGCGCGGAGTTCGCCACCTGGTCGTGGTTCTGGAGGAAGTTGACGAACGCCGCGGGCGAGAGGCCCAGGGCCGACGTGCCGCGGCGCTGCTCCTGCCACGAGTAGCGCTGCCCCTGGTAGAGATAGCCGTATTTGACGAGCGAGATCATCTCCTGCGGGCTGCCCTTGTAATCCGAGTAATAGGCCTCGCTGCGCCCCGTGAGCACCACCATGGCCGAGTGGTGGAAGTCGTCGTTCCACAGGGCGTCGATCCCGTAGCCTCCTTCTTCGGGGGGCCGCACCAGCCGCGTCTCCTGGGGCTCGTTCTCCGCCACGAGAAAGATCGGCCGCGATCCCGCCGCCTCGCGCGCCCGCCGCGCGACGGCGGCGAGAATGTGATCCTTCGAGGCGTCCTTCACGTCCTGCGTGGCATCGAGCCGCAGGCCGTCCAGGTGAAGCTCCGTAATCCAATATCCGGCGTTGGCAAGAAAGAATTCGCGCACCGGCCCGCAGCCCTCGCCGTCGAAGTTGATCGCCTCGCCCCAGTCGTTCTTGTACCGGTCCGTGAAATACCTTTCCGAAAATTGTTTCAAATAGTTTCCATCCGGCCCCAGGTGGTTGTAGACGACGTCCAGGATCACGCCGATCCCCACCGCATGCGCGCGGTCCACGAAGCGGCGGAAGTCGTCGGGCTCGCCGTACAGGTGATAGGGAGCAAAGAGGCCGACGCCGTCGTATCCCCAGCCGAACTCTCCCGGAAACTCCGCAACCGGCAGGACCTCGATCACCGTGATCCCCAGCTCTGAGAGCTCGGCCAGCTCCCGCGCCGCCGCCTCCCACGTCCCCTCCTGTGTGAACGTGCCGACGTGCATCTCGTAGATCACCTGCCCGTCGCGGGACACGCCCGGCCATTTCCGGTCGGTCCACTCGAACGTGGACGGATCGATCACCTGGGACGGTCCGTGAGGACCCTGCGGCTGGAAGCGCGACGCCGGATCGGGGAAGGCGTCGCCGCCGTCCAGGCGGTATTTGTAGAGCGCGCCCGCCCCGGCGCCGGGAGCGAGGCCCGAGAAGTAGCCGTCCCCCTCGGGAGTGAGCTCGACCCCGGGCCTGCCTTCGAAAACGACCTCCACCTTCCGCCGCCGGGGAGCCCAGACGCGGAAGTGAACGCCCTCGGGGACCGGCTCGGCTCCGACGGGGAGACGGCGCTGGGTCTTGGGCTGGGGGGGCGTCGCCGTGATCACGGGGAGGGGGTGTTGCACGGCGTGTGCCCATCGCCCCCCGCCCCGAAACCTCACCCCCTGGCCCCCTCTCCCATCGCCCTCCCTTCCCCCGGGAGAGGGGGAACGTAGCTGTGGCGTTGGTGTTTGTAGGGTGCGCTGTGCGCACGTGTTGCTTTCCACCGCCCTAAAACGTGCGCACAGCGCACCCTACGGCAACACCGGTCGCAGGCGTCCCCCTCTCCCGGTCGGGGGGAGGGCGATGGGAGAGGGGACAGGGGTGAGGTTTCGGGCGGGGGGCTGTTCCCCTACCCCTTCCGCAGAAGGATGATCCTGAACATCCCCCCGAACAACGCCGGCTCTTCCCGCTCCACCGTCAACGGCGCCCCCGATGCCTTCAGGACATCCCCCAGCCGCCGGTTGATGTCCGAGAAAAGCAGCCCGGTCACCCTGTTGAGCATCCTTCGCGGCAGGCTCGGCTTTGCGCCGTCCGGCAGGAACTTGTCGAACACGGTGATCCTGCCGCCGGGCTTCAAGACCCGCGAGGCCTCGCGCAGACAGGCCACCGGGTCGGGGATCACGGCCACGATCAGGTGGAGGATCACGGCGTCGAACTCCGCGTCCGGCAGGTCGAGCTTCTGGCCGTCCATCACCCGCGTCTCCACTCCGGGGCGGACGGGCGCGCGGGCGAGCATGGCGGGGGTGAGATCGGTGGCGAGGACGGACACGCCTGCGGGGAGGTACGGCAGATCCGCCCCCGTGCCCGCGCCCACGATCAACACCTTCTCCCCGGGCCGTAGCGCCAGGAGATCGATCGAGCGGCGGCGGTAGCGCCCGAAGCGGGCGATGCCGTCGTAGATCGGGGCCCAGACGGTGTAGCGGAGCCGGTTCCAGGCGGTGGCGTCCATGGCAGGGCGATCCTATCTCTCTTGACGGTCTCCGAGGGTCCTGCGATGCTGATTCCATGGACGCTCCTGCCGGACAACGAGGCCAGGTCAACGACGCGTCGTCCCGCAAGGCCACGGGCCACGGCCTCGATCACTGGTTCGCCGTGCTGGACGCGTTCGGCGCGGCCGAAAAGGGGCACACCGCCGCCGCCGCGCATCTGAACCAGGAGCACGGCATTCCCGGCTGGTACGCCCAGGGGATCACCGTGGCCTTCGAGCGCGAGCGGGGCCTGCGCGAAACGAACCAGTCGTGCACCGGCACGTTCCAGGTCTCCGTCTCGAAAACGGTCCCCGCGACCGTCGCCGAGGTGATCGACGCGATCCGGAGCGCGGACCGCCGGGCCGCCTGGCTTTCCGGCGCGGATCCCGGTCTCGCCGCAGCCCTGAACGCCGCCTTTGAAGGGGACAAGCCGCGCGAGGTGAAGACCAAGGGGGACGATTACGCCTGGCTGCGCTTCCCGTGGGACGGCCGCACGGTCGAGATCCGCATCACGGGGAAACCCAAGGGCGCGAGCGTGGTGGCGGACAACGGGGATCTCCCCGACGCCGGGCTGGTCGAGCCGCGGCGGGCGATGTGGAAGGGGGCGTTGGAGGGGTTGCGGCGGTATCTGGAGGGGTGAGCGCCCGCTTTCAAGGCCCGAAGGGGCGGCAGCAGACCGATGCCAACGGTCTGCTGTCGCCCTTCCAGGGCTTTGAATCCGGGCTTGGACCCGTTTCCTGGGGCTGACGCCCCAGGCTTTATGCTGACGGCCCTTCGGGCCTATTCCCCCCGC
>DATEIO010001021.1:0-4726 GCA_035278895.1 Thermoanaerobaculia bacterium
GTCGCGGCTGGAGATGCGCCAGGGCGTCTACGACAAGGCGTTTAAACGTCTCCGCAAGGGGCTCTTGAAGAGCGGCAGCCTGGACGGCACGGAAGGCTACGTGCTCCTGGCCATCGCCGCGCAGGCGACAGGGCACAAGGAGGAGCTCGCCGAGGCGCTCAAGCAGGCGCGCGAGAACGGGGCGGATCTGACGTCCCTGGACAGCCGGTAGGGTCTCAAGGGGCGCCGGTCTTGCGGGCGAGAAGGCCGTACCCCAGCGCCCGCGCCTCCTGCCCCACGGCCGCGAGGCGCTCCCGGCCTCCGGCCTCGCCGCGCGCGGCCTCCATCTCCCCCAGGGCCAGCTCCGCCCGCAGGCGAAGCTCCAGGAGCCCCGCCCGGGCGGCCTCTCCGGCCACGGCCCGGAGCGCCGCCTCGGCCTCGCCCGGCCGTTTCAGCCGCGCGGCGTAGAGCTCGACCGTCAGGCGGGCGCGGAGGTTCTCGTTGCCCTGGAGCCTCGAGGTGGCGCGGGCGATCGCCTCCCGCGCTCCGGCCGCATCCCCCCGGGCGCGGGCGGCTTCGGCGGCGAGCGCGAGCGCTAGGGCTTCGTCGTCCACCGAGCCCTGCCCGCCGAGCTCGACGGCTGCGGCCCGGGCCAGCTCTCCGGCTCCGGCGGCGTCGCCTTCTTCGAGCTTCAGGGCAGCGAGTGCCAACCGGCTCTCGGCCGCCATCCCCTTTTCCCCCAGGCGGGTGCGGAGTCCCAGGGCCTCTTCGTGGCGCTTCTTCGCCTCAGGCAAACGGCCCTCCCGGGCGAGCACCTCGCCCAGCCCGAAGAGCGCGGAGGCCGACGCGCTCTTGCTGCCCGTCTCGCGGCAGAGGGCGAGAGACGCCTCGAAGCTCTTCTCCGCCGTGGCGAGCTCCCCCTGGTCCAGGAGGACCGCCCCGAGATTGTTGAGCGAGGCGACCTCGCCGATCTTCTGCCCGGTCTCGCGCCGGATGCGGAGCGCCTCCTCGTGCCGCTTGCGGGCTCCGGCCAGATCCCCCCGCTTGCGCAGGACGACGCCCAGGTTGTCCAGGGCATAGGCCTCGCCGCTCCGGTCCTGCTGCTCGCGTCTTATCGCGAGCGACTCCTCGAAGAGGCGGCCGGCCTCCGCGAGCTTTCCCCAGCGCAGGAGCGCGCCCGCCAGGTTGTTCAGGGCGTAGGCCTCGCCGCTCCGGCTGCCGAGCTCGCGGGTGATGGCGAGCACCTCCTGGTAGAGGGACTGGGCCCGTTCGAGATCCCCCTGGCTTTTGAGGACGACCGCGATGTTGTTCAGGGCCCCGGCCTCGGCGCCCCGGTTGCCGATCTCACGGTGGGTGGCGAGAGCCTCCTCGTAGAGGCGGAGCGCGGTCGGCAGGTCGCCCCGGTCGAAGTGGACGTTGGCCGCGTGGGTGAGGGCCTCGGCGGCGCCTGCCCGGTCTCCCGCTTCGGCGTGAAGCTTCTGTCCCTCCGCGCAGGCCGCGAGCGCAGCTTGTGCCTGCCCGAGGTTGCGCAGAGCCCGGCACTCGAGAACCCGCGCCTGGGCCACCAGGAGCGGAGCCGCGAGCGTCGCTCCCCGGGTGGCGGCGCGGGCCGCGGCCGTCTGCTGCCGCTTGAAGTCGGCGCGGGCTCCGGCCGCGGTCGCTTCGGCCAGGTCGATGCGCGGATCATCCCGTAAGGGAGAGGGGAGGGTGCGCAGGGCGTCGGTCGTCGCGAGCGCGTCCTCCGCCTGGCCCGCGTTGGTCTGGGCCGCGGCCAGGCGGAGCCCATGGTCCAGGCTGTCGGGGAAGAGCGACCAGAGCTTCCAGTAGGTGTCGACCGCCCGCCCCCAGTCCTGGGTGGCCTCGCGGTAGCGCCCCTCGATGAGCAGCCTCTCTTCGCGGGGGAGGTTCCCCGCGAGGTCGAACGCGGCCTTGGCCTCCTCGCGGGCCCGGCCATCGTAGCCCAGGGCGGACCAGGCCGCGGCGAGCCCGGAGTGGATCAGGGCGTTGCCCGGCTCGGCCGCGGCCGCCCGGGCGAGCAGGTCGCGGGCGCCGACCGGATCGAAGAGCCGGAGCCGGCTCACCCCCTCGGCGTAGAGGCGGGCGCCCTCCGGGGTGGAGGGCAGGGCGGCCCGCGCCGTTCCGGGCTCGCTCTCTTCGGTGCCGAGCTCGCGGCGCAGGCGCTTGCCGACGCGGGAGACGAGGTCGAACAGCTCGGCCTCGCGGCCGGTCTCCGAGAGGGTCGCGGTGCTCCCCGTGGCCGTGTCCTGCAGCCGGAGATCGAGGCGGATCTGGCGGTCCTCCGGGCGGCCCACGACCACGTAGGAGCCCAGGACGACGGTGTCGGAGCCCAGGAGGGAGCGGAGCCGGACGAGGGTGTCGCGGGCGAGGCCGTCGGCTTCGCCCAGGCCCGCTTCCACCTTGGCCCGTGCCACGCTCTCGCCCGCCACCACGCGCAGCCCCCCGCCCGCCCCGAGCTCGGTCGAGAGCATCTCGGCCAGGGCCGGGGAGAGCCAGGCGGTACCGCCGTCTCCGCCGGAGCGGTCCTTGAAGCCGAGGACGGCCACGGAGCGGCGGGGCGTTACGCTCGCGGCCGGCACCCGGAGCTGCCGCGCGGGGGCGGTCTGCTCCTCCTTCCACTGCTGGTAACGGTAGATCGCCACGGCAAAGGAGAGGAGGATCAGCACCGCGAGCCCCGCGGTCTGGAGAGGACGCTTCCTGGCGGGAGCCTTGGGCGGCAGGACCACGGTCTCCGGAGCCGCGGGGCGCGTAGCGGGCTCCAGGTCTCCCGAGAGGGCCTGGAGGAGGTCGGGCGCCGTAGGGAAGCGGGCGGCCGGGGAGCGCTCCAGGCAGCGCAGGATCGCCCTCTCCCAGCGCGGGTCGAGGCCCGGGACGTGGACCCGCGGCGAGGCGGGCGCCTCCTGGAGCCGCTTGACGGCCGTCGAGAGCACCGTGTCACCCAGGAACGGCACGGTGCCGGTGAGTATCTCGTAGAGGACGATCCCCAGGGTATAAATATCCACCGCCGGGGTGATCTCGCCCCCTTCGACCTGCTCGGGAGCGAGGTATGCCGGCGTGCCCACGACCGCGGCCGCGGCCGTGAGGGTGAGGGCCGGGCCCGCGCTCTCCGCCGTCTCCAGGCGGGCGAGGCCGAAGTCGGTGACCACGGCGCGCGTGGCGCCGCGGGTCTCGACGAGCATGACGTTGCCCGGCTTCAGGTCGCGGTGGATGACCCCGGCCTGGTGGGCCGCGTGGAGCGCCTCGGCGATCTGGCGGACGAGGGGGAGCGCCTCCTCCGTGCCCAGGGGGCCGGCGCGGTGGAGCCGCTGGGCGAGCGTCTCCCCGGGGAGGAGCTCCATGGTGAGGAAGATCACGCCGTCCTCCGCGGAACCGGGCGCTCCCTCGCGGTGGTGGGAGACGTCGAAGATGCGGCAGACGTTCGGGTGGGTGACCTTGCGGGCGAGCTGGATCTCCCGCCTAAAGCGCTCGACCGTGGTCGCGTCCCGGGCCACCTCGGGGCGCACCGTCTTCAAGGCGACCCGCTCGCGAAGCTCCAGGTCCTCCACCTCGTAGACCTCGCCCATGCCGCCGCGGGCGATGAAGCGCACCACCCGGTAGCGGTCGGCGATCAGGTCGCCGGGAGCAAACGCCGGCTCGTCCGCGCCGCGCCGCCGGGGAGAAGGGGTGGAAGAGGCCGCCGTCGGCATCCCCACGTAGGTGGGCGGGGTGACGCCGAGCGAGCCTGCGGAGGTCTCGGCCGGCCCGGCGCCGGGCCGGCGCACGCCGAACGTGGCCTTGCAGGAGGAGCACTGAAGGCGCAGGCGCGCGGGGGTGTCGGCCGCGACCGAGAAGCGCAGCCGCTGGCCGCAACTCGGACAGGTGACCGCGAACGATGCGGGCGAGACCGTAGGCTGCTGGCTCATGTCGTCCGGGCGCGCCGCTCTCCTCGAACCTGCCTGGGAAAAATCGCCCTATCTTACCGCGCATCTTGCTCCGGCCGGGTGGTTTTGGCAGGATGCCGCGCATGAAAATCCCATGGCGCGTCCTCCCCCTGCTCGCCGCCCTCTCCTGGTCTTCGGTGGTGCTGGCCCAGGAGGAGAAGAAGGAAGACCAGAAGGCCAAGCCGCCGGAGCAGGAGGAGTCGATCCCTTCGGCGCCGCCGCGCGCCGAGGGCGACGGCCCCTATCCGCAGCTCATCCTCCGCGGCGCGATCGTGATCGACGGCACCGGAGCGCCGCCCATCGGGCCCGTGGACCTGGTGATCGAGAAGAACCGCATCGTGGACGTCGCCGTGGTGAGCAACCCGGGGCTGCCGATCGACCCCGAGCGCCGCCCGAAGCTCGCCGCGGGCGGCAAGGAGATCGACGTTTCGGGCATGTACGTGCTGCCCGGGTTCGTGGACATGCACGGCCACATCGGCGGCAAGGAGCAGGGCACGCCCGCCGAGTACGTCTTCAAGCTGTGGATGGGGCACGGCATCACCACCATCCGCGATCCCGGCTCGGGCAACGGCGTGGACTGGGTGCTCCGCCACAAGGCGAAGAGCGCGAAAAACGAGATCACGGCCCCGCGGATCGAGGCCTACGTCTTCTTCGGCATGGGCCGCGAGACGCCGTTCCTGAAGCCCGAGGAGGCCCGCAAGTGGGTGGCCGAGATGGATGCCAAGGGGGTGGACGGCTTCAAGTTCTTCGGCTATCGGCCGGACATCATGCAGGCCGCGATCGAGGAGGCGAAGAAGCGGGGGCTGCGC
>DATEIO010001022.1:0-3146 GCA_035278895.1 Thermoanaerobaculia bacterium
GGTGGAGGACGACCGCCTGGTAGCCGTTCTCGAAGAGGAGCGACTCGATCACGTACCAAGGAAAACCCTTGGTCTTGGTGAGTTTGAGCCGGCTTGTGTCCTCGCGCAGGTTATCGAACACGGGGAGGCAGTCTAGCGTAGGGAGCCCGGCGACGGCTACGCGTCAGTTGGTGCGCAAATTGCAAAGAAACAAATGGATTCTGAAGCTACATCCTTGCCTCTTTGGAGACCTGCGATGACCACGATCTACTTCGACTCGCACCTGGACGACGCCGAGCGTCGCCGCCGGCTCTACTCGGGCGATGTCTTCGTCTACTCCCCCCGTCCCAGCACGGAGGCTCTGACCGAGCATGCCCGGGGGTTGATCGATGAGGCGTTCGCGCCGCTCGATCCCCAGCGCGCCCAGGACAGCCTCCCGGTCGAGAAGTTCGTCGAGATCGTCGCTCCTCTGAAGCCCCGATTCATTCACCACCCGCGGACGCGGGATCTTCTCCTCGGGGTGCTGGCGGCCCTGGGCTGTGATCTGGGAGCCACCTACTTCGACGTGCCCCGCATGCGGGTGGCGACCTCCGGCGGGTACCTGAACGCCGGAGTGGCCTATGTGCTCCATCCCCACCGGGACATCTGGTACTCCTCGCCTCCCGCCCAGCTCAACTGGTGGCTGCCGGTCTTCCCCTTCGAGTCGGAGAGCTCGTTCGCCTTCCACCCGAAGTATTGGGACGTTCCGGTCCCCAACAGCTCGAACGAGTACAACCACTACGAATGGAACAAGGTCGGCCGCGCCAGCTCCGCCTCGCAGGTCAAGGCGGACACGAGGAAGCAGCCGAAGCTCACGGAGCCGGTCGATCTCCAGCCGGAGCTCCGCGTCGTCTGCCCGCCGGGCGGCCTCATCCTCTTCTCGGGCGCGCACCTCCACTCGACCGTGCCCAACACCTCGGGCCGGACGCGGTTCAGCATCGATTTCCGGACGGCGCACGCGGACGAGCTCGCCACCTATGGCGGGGCGCCCAACATCGACCGCCACTGCACGGGAACGACCCTGTTCGAGCTGAGGCGGGCGTCGGACCTGTCACCGGTGCCCGAGGAGATCATCCGGGTCTACGACCCGAATCCGCCGGAAGACCGCGAAGGGCTGGTGTTCAAGCCTCCGGAGGCTGTCCTCTCTTCCGTCAAGGCGTGAAGCCCGGCGGGGGAGGGATCTCCATCCGGAGCCCCTCCCGCATCCCCTTGAGCTTGGCGACCGCCGCGGCCTGGTTCCCCTTGCGGGCCTCCCGCAGCCAGGCCACGACGAAGGCGGCGCCGGAAAAGGCGAGGAAGCTCAGCCGCTGCCAGGGCTTCGCGTAGCGCCGCACGTAGATGGCGCTGCTCTTGCCGAACTGGAAGTTGCGGCCGGGCGTGTAGCCGCCCGTGGTGTAGGCCACCATGTGATAGAGCACGGCGCGGTGCACGTAGACGCAGCGATACCCCTTCTGTTTCAGGCGCGTGCAGAAATCGGCGTCGTCCACGCAGATGAAGAAGACCGGATCCCAGGAGCCCACGGCCAGGGCGGCCTCGCGCCGGATCAGGATGGCGCAGCCGTTGATGTAGTCGACCTGGGCGTCCGCGTCGTACTGGCCGCGGTCGATCTCGCCGTAGCCGCGCTCCTTGGTGATCGACTCCCGGAAGCGGAGGATGCCCCCGGCGGACCACAGGCGCTGGCGGTCGCCGTGGAAGTAGCACTTGGGGCCCACGCAGCCGATCTTCGGATCCGACTCCGCCACCTCGACGAGCTGGTCGAGCAGGTCGGGCTCGACCTCGATGTCGTTGTTCAGGAGCAAGACGTAGTCGTATCCGTTCTCGAACGCCCAGCGCATTCCCGCGGCATAGCCGGAAGAGCTGCCGCGGTTGACCTCCACGCGGATCTGCCGGAGATCGGGGAACGCCGCGGCGATCGCCTCGGGGGAGCCGTCGGTCGAAGCGTTGTCGAGCACGACGAGATCGAAGGTGGGGTAGGTCATCCGCCGCAGGCTCTGGACGGCCTGGAGCGTGACCTCCTTGCCGTTGTAGTTGACGACGACGGCGGCGACCCGGGGCAGTCTTTCCGGCATGGCCGGGGATTGAACCACAGGAGTCGCGGCGGAGGCCAGCTCAAGATACGATCCGGGCTCCACCATGGCTCTCCCCCCCTTCCGCAAGCTGGCCGCGCGCCTCGTCCTCCTCGCCGTGAGCGTGGGGCTGAGCCTCCTGGTCGCCGAGCTGGCCGTCCGGCTCGTCCGTCCCCAGGCCGTGATGCTGGTCTCCCAGGGACTCTACATTCCGGACGATCCGCCAGGGCGCTACCGTCTCCAGCCCGGTTTCCGCGGCACCGTGACCAACCGGGTGGAGTTCGACACGGAGGTCGCGATCAACCGGGCCGGGATGCGGGGGCCGGAGATCGGGCCGCGCCCGCCGGGTGGCGTCCGCATCCTCGCCCTGGGAGATTCCTTCGTGTTCGGAGTCGGAGCGGAGCAGGGGGAGACCTTCCCGGCGCGTCTCGAAGAGATCCTGAAGAAGAGCGGCGTACCCGCCCAGGTGCTGAACGCCGGGGCGCCCGGCTTCAGCGTGCCCGAGGAAGCCGCCTGGTTCGAGCGCTGGGGGCGGCGCCTGGAGCCGGACGTGGTCGTGGTCGCCGTCTTCACCGGCAACGACCTGCAGGACGCGGCGCCCGGCGGAGCCAAGGTGACGGCGTTGGACGGCCGTCTGGCGGTCGAAGGGGAGGGCGGGCGTCCGGTCGCCCGCTGGCTCTACTCCCACTCGCACCTCTACGTCCTCTTGAAGACCTCGGCTTTGGGCGCCGCGGTCCGCCGTCTCCTGGGCCTCCCGGAGCCGTTCGACGAGAGGTTGATCCGCACGGAGATGTCCTTCTACGAGAAGGGTCGGCCGCTGCCGGAGCTGGCGGCCTCGGGAGCGGCGGCCACGGAGCGCGCCGTGGCTGGGCTCGTGGCGAGCGCCGGAAAGTCCCGCGTAGTCGCCGTCGTCATCCCCACCCTCCTTCAGGTCGATTCCACCGCCTGGAACGCCACGCTCGAACGGCTCCGCCTGGACCCCGCGAAGCACGACCCCGACCGGACGACGCGTCTCTTCCGGGAGATCTTCGAGCGCCACGGGATTCCCGTCCTCGACCTGGC
>DATEIO010001023.1:0-4575 GCA_035278895.1 Thermoanaerobaculia bacterium
GCCATCTCCGAGCTGCTCTCCGGCACGCCGGCCCAGGGCGTGCCTTTCACCGCTCCGGTCGCGGGGGACGGCCTCCTCTCCTGGGGGATCGATCCTCCCGCCGAGGAGCGCGCGGCCTGGGGCGGCCGGGAGAGCTGGCGCTTCTGGCTGACCCACCGGCTGGCGCGGGCCCTCGTGGCCGGCCGGAGCGCGGGGGAGGGCGCTCCCCCCTGGCGTTTCGCCCTGGAGCGCGTGCGCCTGGAAGGCGTGGACACCGACACCTGGACCCCCACGGCCCGACTTTTCCGGGAGAGCTGACCATGGCGATCACCGATCCGCTGCTCCTGCCCAAAGACGTCATCCTCGTGCCGGTGACCGACCTCCCCGAGGAGCTCCGCCGCCAGCTGGAGCACGATCCCGGGGACTGGGCCATCACCCGTCCCCGCTCGCGCGCGCCGTCGCGCATCGTGGACGCGGACTCGGCCGAGCTTCTCGGCTGGTTCAAGGAGCCGCGCACGATCGTCGACGCCGTCATCCGCTTCAGCCGCGAGCGCGCGATCGATCCCCAGGAGACGCTGGAGCAGGCCTATCCGCTCCTCCAGCGCCTCGTGGGCTCGGGCTTCCTCGTGACCGAGGGAGAGGAAGACGCCCAAGGCATCCGCCTCTCCCTGGAGCCGGGCGCGGAGATCGCCGGGTTCGAGGTCGTCGACAACGTCCAGGTGCTGGAGGACACCGAGCTTCACCAGGTCCGGAGGGGGGACCTGACCGCGGCCCTGAAGATCGAGCGGCCGGGGACCGCCGGGAAGAAGACGGCTGACCTCTACGCGCGGGAGGCGGCCATTCTGAAGCACCTGGACGGCGAGGGCGCTCCCCGGCTTCTCGCCGAGGGCGAGGCGGACGGCCGGCGCTACCTGGCCCTCGAATGGTGCCCCGGAGTGGACGCCACGACCGCCGCCGCCGAGCTGCGGCGCCGGAGCCGGTCCCGTCTCCTCGGCCTCTGCCGCGCGGTTGCGCGAGCCTATGCCCGGCTTCACGAGCGCGGAGTGGTCCACGGCGACGTCCATCCGAGAAACGTACTCGTCACGCGCGAGGGCGAGGTCCGCCTGATCGATTTCGGCATCGCCCGCTGGAACGGAGCCTCCGGGCGGCTCGCCCATCCCTGGCGCGGCGGCGTCGCGTTCTTCTTCGAGCCCGAGTACGCCGAGGCCGTCCGCGCCGAGCAGCCGCCTCCCGATGCGTCCTTCACTGGAGAGCAGTACGGCGTGGCGGCCCTCCTCTACCTCCTGGCCACCGGGACCCATCCCCGCGACTTCTCCCTCGAAAGAGAGGAGATGATGCGCCAGGTCGCCGAAGAGCCGCCGCTGCCGTTTGCCTCCCGGGGCGTCGATCCCTGGCCGGAGCTGGAGGAGATCCTGGGCCGCGCCTTGAGCAAGGACCCCGGGGAGCGCTATCCCTCCGTGGCCGCTTTCGTCGAGACTTTGGACCGCATCCCCGAGCCGTCCGCCCCGGCGCGGGGGCGGACCGCGGACGCTGCGGCGGATGCGCTCCTCGGCCGGGTGCTCGAACGGGTGGCGCCGGGTGGCCCTCTGTGGAAGGACGGACTTCCCGAGGCGCCCCGGGGCTCCGTGAATTACGGCGCGGCCGGCATCGCCTACACGCTCTATCGCATTGCGCTGGCCCGGGAGGACGCGGCTCTCCTCTCCGCGGCCGACCTCTGGGCGGCCCGGGCTCTGCGGGGTGTGGGCTCGGAAGAGTCCTTCTACAACCCGGAGATCGAGATCACCCCCGAGACCGTGGGCCGGGTCTCGCCCTACCACACGGCGAACGGCCTCTTCTCCGTGCAGGCGCTCGTGTCCCACGCCCTGGGAGATCCCGCCACGCACCGGGAGGCCGTGGCGGCGTTCATTTCAGGCGGCCGGGAGCGGTGCGACAGCCCGGACGTGACCCTCGGCCGTTCGGGCGTCCTCCTCGCCGCCTCCCTCCTTCTGGAGACCCTAGGGGAAAAAGAGGACGACCCCGTCCGCCGCGAGCTGGCCGCCCTGGGCGACGAGCTGCTCGCCGGCCTCTGGGGAGAGCTCGATCGGCTGCCGCCGGTGCCGGTCTGCGATCCGCTGCCCAACCTCGGCATGGCCCACGGCTGGGCCGGCTATCTCTATGCCACCCTGCGCTGGTGCCGCGCGGCGGGGAAGCCCCATCCGGAGCCCCTCCGGAAGCGCCTCGCCGAGCTTGGGGAATGCGCGCAGACCTGGGGGCGCGGCCTGCGCTGGCGGTGGTACGGAATCGAGGCCGGGGACCGTCACGGGACTCGCGTCATGCCCGGCTGGTGCAATGGGAGCGCCGGGTTCGTCTTCCTCTGGACTCTCGCGCACCGCGAGCTGGGAGATCCCGCCTTCGCGGATCTCGCCCTGGGCGCCGCCTGGAACACCTGGGAAGCGCCGGACGGCGGCGGCAGCCTCTGCTGTGGCCTGGGCGGCCGGGCCTACGCGCTCTTGAATCTCCACCGTCACGGCGGCGGGCCCGAGTGGCTGGAGCGCGCGCGGGAGCTCGCGAACCGGGCGGCCGTGGACATCGTCCAGGGATCGGAGCGGGAGGACAGCCTTTATAAAGGAACGGTCGGCGTGGCCCTGCTGGCGGCCGAGATCGCGCGGCCCGAGGCGGCGGCCATGCCCTTCTTCGAGGAGGAGGGTTGGCGATAGGATCTCGCGGATGAAGCTGGGCGCCGTCCCCGAGAACCTGATCGAGCTGCTGCTCCTGGGGACGAACATCCCGCCGCGGCCGCTCCTGGACACCCACATCGCCATGCTGCTCGCCCGCGCCGTGATCGAAGGCGCGCGGCTCGGCGTCTTCGAAGCCCTCTCCGCCGCGCCTCTTTCGGCCGGAGAGATCGCCGCGCGCTGCGGCACCCATCCCGGCGCAACCCGGAAGCTCCTGGACGCCCTCTCCGCCGCGAAGTACCTGCGTCTCGAAGAGGGACGCTACGCCTTGACGCCCATGTCCCGGAAGTGGCTCGTTCCCGGGGGCTCCCACTCGCTCCACGACAAGATGCTCTGGCAGCTCACCGAGTGGGACTGGATCGGCCGCACCGCGGAGTACGTGCGCACCGGGCATCCCCTGGCCTTTCACGGGACCCTGTCGCCGGAAGAGTGGGAAACCTATCAAAGGGCCATGCTGGACGTGGCCCGCCTCGCGGCTCCCGAGGTGGCGCGCCGGACGCCGGTTCCGCCCGGAGCCCGGGATCTCCTGGACGTCGGAGGCTCCCACGGCCTCTTCTCCGTGGCCCTCTGCCGACGGCATCCGAATCTCCAGGCGGTGGTCCTGGACCTCTCCGAAGCGATCGAGCGGGCGGCGTCCCTCCTAGCCCGGGAGGAGATGGGAGAGCGGGTGAGGCACCAGGTCGGAGACGCGCTCCTCGAGGATCTGGGCACCGAGGCCTGGGACGTCGTCTTCATCGCGAACCTCGTCCACCACTTCGACGAAACGACCAACCGCGAGCTCGCCCGCCGCGTGGCCCGGGCGCTCCGGCCCGGAGGCGTCTACGTGATCCAGGAGCTGGTCCGTCCCCACACGCCCGGCGAAGCCGGCCAGACCGGAGCCCTCCTGGACCTCTATTTCGCGCTGACGAGCGAGTCCGGAACCTGGTCCTTCGAAGAGATGGCCGGCTGGCAGCGCGAGGCAGGCTTGACGCCGAAAAAGCCGATCCGGCTGTTGACGTCGCCGGGAACGGGGCAGCAGGTGGCAGTGAAGAACGGATGATTGACTTGCCTTCCGGTCTCCGTATACTTGGACATATAAGTGCAGGAGGCTGTCATGGGGCAGGTGACGCTTTATCTGGATGATGAGACCGAGACCAAGATGAGAGAAGCTGCCAAGTCGGCTGGGCTCTCGCAGAGCCGGTGGGTCATGAACCTGATCCGCGAAAGGACGGCAACCGAGTGGCCCGCTTCCGTGGCTGGGCTGATGGGAGCCTGGGCTGATCTTCCCACTGTGGAAGAGATCCGCAAGGGGATGCCGGAGGACGTTGCGCGGGAGCCGATCTGATGTATGTGCTGGATGCCAACAGCCTCGTCTATTTCTTCAAAGGAATGGGGCGGGTCGGTGAGCGTCTTCTGAGCACACCTCCCAGAGAGATCGCTCTCCCTGCCATCGTCCTGTACGAATTGGAAGTCGGCATTGCGAAGTCCTCTTCTCCCGAGAAGCGCCGTGCGCAGTTGGCGGACTTCCTATCGATCGTAAATGTTCTCCCTTTTGCCGAGGCCGAGGCGAAGGCGTCCGCCAAGATCCGTGCAGCTCTGGAAAAGGTGGGGCGGCCGATCGGCCCGCTGGATACTTTGATCGCCGGTACGGCGATGAGCCACGGTGCGACTCTTATCACCCACAATGTCCGAGAGTTCGGACGGGTCGAGGGATTGACCATTGAGGATTGGTTCTGATGAACTCTCAAAGAGTTGCTCTTGGCATCATCTCTGGAGTCGCCCTTCTCATGGCCCTCCCCGTCACCGCCCAACCCTACACCGTCACCTTCACGATCGACATGAAGGAACCGATCGCCAAGGGCTGGTTCGATCCGGCCACGGAGACGGTCGGCGTGCGCGGGGC
>DATEIO010001024.1:0-3080 GCA_035278895.1 Thermoanaerobaculia bacterium
AGTTTCTACCCGTCCTGCCTCGCCTGCAGCTCCTTGACCTGCTCCTTCAACACCTCCGTCTCCCGTTCGAGCTGCTCGACGCGGTCCTTCAGGGCCTGCTCGCCCTGCTCCTCGCTTCCCGCCGCGCGGAGCTTCTCGATCGCCGTTTCGATCCGCAGCCACTGCATGGCCTCGCCTTCGGTCTTCAAGCTCCGCTCGAGGGCGGGGATCATCTCGGGATCGCCCGACTCGGCAATGGCGTCGTAGAGGCTCCGCCGCGCGACGAAGATGGGATCGGAGAGGTGCTCCGTGAGGGTCTTCCTCACCCGCTCGCGGAGCTTCGGATCGTCGGAGCTCGCGGCGACCCGGGCGAGCGCGGTGAAGGCGTCGTCCCGGCTGTCGCCGGGGCTGCCGTAGCGCGCGAGGCGGACGGCCTGATCCAACGCTTCGGGGGCTCCCAGGTCCGCCAGGGCCTTCACCGCCGCGCCGCGGATGAGCTCGCCGTAGCTCTCCTGGGAGAGGGCCTTGACGAGGAGGGGGGCCACCTCGGCCCGGCGGCTTTCGAACTGGCCGAGCGAAGCGGCCGCGGACGCCCGGGCCTGCTCGGAGGGCTCCTGCTCCAGGGCCCGGCGGAGCAGGGGGACCAGCTCGGGATGGTCCGGATACTTTCCGAAGGCTTCGAGGACCGCGGTGCGTACCCGGCTGTCCTTGTCCTCCAGTCCCGCGCGCAGGGCGTCCAGGGCGTCGGCGGTCCCGATCTCTCCGAGCGATTCCACGGCGACCCTCCGGAGGCCGTAGAAGGGGTCCTCGCGGAGGGTCGAGCCGAGGGCGGCGACCGCCTCGTCTCCGCCGATCTTGCCGAGCGCGCGGACCGCCTCCAGGCGCGCCGCGAGGTCCCGGGAGGTGCCGAGCTGCAGGGTCCACTCGGAGACCGGCTTGTCGAAGTCGAGGGTTTTCAAGATCCACCCCTTGGGATCGAGGATCACCGTCCGCGGGCGGGTGCGGCTGGGCACGGCAAGCTCCTGCACCGACTCCGCCTTGACGGAGACCCGCTGGACCGTGGTCCCGGAATCGCCGACCAGGGCGACCTCGAGGGGGAAGGAGAAGAGGCCGGTCTCGCTGTCGGTCCGCTGATTCTGCTCGAGCTGGATGCGCACGAGCCCGCTCTCCGGGTCGTAGCTCCAGCGGGCGGCGAGCTCGGGATGGCCGGCGCCGTAGATGTACTGGTCGACGAGCGCCCCCAGGGAGGCACCGGAGGCCTCCTCGAAGGCGCTCTGGAAGTCGGCCGTGGTCGCCGTGCGGAAGGCCATGCGGTCCACGTACTCGCGGACCGCCTTCCACCAGCCCTCCTCGCCCAGGAGGCCGCGGACCATGTGGAGGACGAGCGCTCCCTTGTTGTAGGTGTGGGAGTCGAACATGCGGAGCGGGGTCGTGTAGCGCTTGGTCGAGATCGGCCGCCGGTACTCGCCGCCGTCCTCGGCGAGATAGCCCTCCCGGAGGTCGTCCATCTCCAAGGCGAACCCGTCCTCGCCGTGGGCGTGCCCGATCCAGAGGGCCGTGAAGTAGTCCGCGAACCCTTCGTTCAGCCAGACGTGCTCCCAGCTCTCCGTGGTGACGAGGTCGCCGAACCACTGGTGGGCGAGCTCGTGGGCGACGAGCCCCTCGCTCGAATAGTCGGGTTCGATCCGCGCCTCGTGCAGGGTGCGCAGCGTCTGCGTGGTGGCGGTGATGTTCTCCATGCCACCCCACATGTAGTCGGCGACGGTTGTCTGGGCGTACTTGGCGTAGGGGTAGCGCCGGCCGGTGGCCTCGGAGAAGTAGGCCATCATCTTCGGGGTGTCCCCGAAGGAGACCCGGGCCATGCTCTCGTAGCCCGGGGGCACGTAGTACTCGACCGGAATGCCGCTCCACTCGTCGGCGATCTTCGTGAACTCGCTCACCACGATCGAGATGAGGTAGGTCGTGTGGGGCTGCTCCATCTTCCAATGGTACGTGCGCCGGCCTCCGGAGGCGTCGGCCGTCTCGAGGAGCTTGCCGTTGCTGACCGCCATCATCGGCGTCTTCACGGTCGCCACCATTTCGGAGGTGGCCTTGTCGTTGGGGTAGTCCCAGGAGGGGAACCAGTGGCGGTTCAGGTCCGGTTCGCCCTGGGAGAAGATCTGGCGAGGCTTTTTGGGATAGTCCTTGTCGGGACCGACGAAGTAGAGCCCCGCCTTGGGGCGGGCCGAGTAGTCGATCGCCACCTCCAGCCGGTCCTGGGGACCGTAGGCGCGGCCGAGCTTCACGGTGACGGTCTGGGCCTCCGGGTCCAAGGTGAAGGGGAGGTCCGCGTCCCCTCCGGCGAGCCGCACCCGGCGGATGTCGAGCCCGGCGCCGTGGAAGACCAGGGTTTCGAGCCCGGGGAGGAGCGGCATGAGCGTGTTGGTCGCGGTGCCTTCTACGGAGCGCTGGTCCCAGTCGAACGCGAGGTCGAGCCGGACGTGCTGGAGGTCGTACTGCCGGGCCGGCATGTAGTGAGGACGGGTGTCCGGAGGGGCGAAAGGCTCTCGCTCGGCGAAGGCTGGGAGCGCAGGGAGCAGAAGCGTGAGGAGGACGAGGGTGGCCCGGGTCTGTCGCGCCTTGGGATTCATCCGTTCTCTCCGTCGGTCGGTAGGTCGATCTCGGACGGGCTATCTTAACAACGGCGGCATAGAATCCCGCTCATGCCTCGCTACCGGATGGTCCTCGCCAAGGAAGACTTCAAGTTCTCATCGGCCCACTTCACCCTCTTTCCGGACGGCCGGGCCGAGCTGCTCCACGGGCACAACTACCGGGTCCGGGCGGAGCTTTCCGGGGACGGCCTGGACGGGGATGGGCTCCTCGTCGACATCGAGAGCTTCAAGCGGACCCTCCGGGGGCTCTGCGCCCGCCTGGACAGCAAGACCCTGCTGCCGGCCGAGAGCCCTCGCCTCTCCTGGGCACGGGAAGGAGATTCGATCGACGTCCGCTTCGGGGCGCGGAGCTACCGCTTCCCGGAGGAGGACACGCTGCTCCTGCCGCTCGTCAACACCTCGATCGAGCTCCTGGCGCGCATGCTCTGGCTCGATCTCGCGCCGGCGCTT
>DATEIO010001025.1:0-10406 GCA_035278895.1 Thermoanaerobaculia bacterium
TCTACAGGCCCTGGGCAGCGGCGTCGCCGGTGCCTGCACCCTCACCCTGATCCACCAGACCGCGAAGCGGGTGACCGACAAGGCGCCCCGGGCGGACATCTTGGGCATGCGGGCGATCGCCCGGACGGTGCGCCGGGCCGGCGGCGAGCCGCCCCCGGATGACCGGCTTTTCTGGTGGAGCCTTCTGGGGGATCTGGTCTCGAACTCTCTCTACTATAGCCTGGCCGCCCTGGGGAACGGCGACAAGGCCTGGAGACGCGGCGGTCTCCTCGGCCTGGGAGCCGGGGTCGGAGCCGTCGCCCTGCCGGGACCGCTCGGCCTCGGCACCCGGCCCACGAACCGCACCCGGGCCACCCAGCTCATGACGGTCTCCTGGTACCTGGCCGGAGGTCTCGCCGCCGCGGCCACGGCCCGCTGTCTCGCCCGGATGGGGGAAGAGCGGGAGGGTTTCGTAGGGCCTGAAGGGGAGCGAGCCTAGGAGCCTGCGCGACAGAAGCGTAGGCGCCTGTCAGACTAGAAAACAAGGACCCAAAGGACACCAAGGACAATAAGGACAACAGCTCTGATGTCCTTTCCGTCCCTGATGTCCTTGGTGTCCTTGCAGTCCTTGCTTCGGCTTTTCCTGCCGCAGGCTCCTAGATCTCTTTTATGGGAACGGGAATTTTGATCTGTAGGGGCGGCCCTGCGTGGCCGCCCTGGGTGGGGGAGGGTCGAAGTAAGAAGGGCGGCCACATAGGGCCGCCCCTACAGATAACGGTTTTCTTTTTCCGTGAGGAGCCTTGTCAGGGCAGATCCACCCGCTCGCACCCTGCCTCGATCGCCTCTTCCATCCTCCGGCAGTCGTCCGGAGGGATCGTTCCCGCGAAGCGTAGAAGCTCCCTGCCAGGAGTCCCCTTCTTCGGAGCGTCCGGAATCTTCCTTTCCTGGACTGCGGGGCGTTTCATCCCGTCTTCTCCTCCTCGACGGCATTGATTCTACCTCAAGACGACAGCCGTTGTCTCCATCTGGTACGGGGAGCCTGGGGGTCGCTGCCGAAGACGACGCCTCCCCCCTCCTCCCTCCGGGGGTGTAACAATTCCCCCGGAGGTACGTTCCATGGGCGAAGGAGAAAGGAGGGCAGGAGGCGTGCAAGCCGCCGCTTACCAGACAAGACCACAGCAGGGCAGGGTCCCCGAGGACCTGGAAGCCCTCTTCCGGGAGCACCATGGAGCCGTCTACCGCGCCGCGTACCGGATCACGGGCAACGCGATGGACGCCGAGGACGTTCTCCAGACGGTGTTCACCCGGCTCCTGCGGCGGGAGGAGCAACCCGACCTCTCGGAGACCGCAGGGAGTTATCTGCACCGCGCGGCCGTCAACGCCGCGCTCGATCTGATGAGGAGAAGGAAGCGCGCCAAGAAGGTCGACCTCGACGAGGTCGGCGACCGGCTGATCGACGAAGTCCAGCCGGGTCCGGAGCGCGCGCGGGGCAACCAGGAGCTCAAGGCCCGTCTGCGCGAGGCGATGTCCTGCCTCTCGCCGCGCCAGGCCGAGATCTTCTCGCTCCGCTACCTCGAGGGGCTGGGCAACCTGGAAATCGCCCGGATGCTCGGCAGCTCACAGACCGCCATCGCCGTCTTACTCCATCGCGCGCGGCACCGGCTCCAGAAAGAGCTCGGGTCGCTCGAAGCTTGAGGTGCTAGGAGAAACGCCATGAGCCTGTTTTCCAAGAAGAACGACCTCCTGGACGACGCCGTCGCCCAGGTTCACGACGACCCGGTCGATCCGCGGCAGGTCGAGGAGGCCGCGGCCCGCGTGTGGGCGCGCCTCCAGCAGGAAGCCGCCGCGGGCGCTCCGGCTGTCGCCGAGTCTCCCGCTCCGGTCGCCGGCAGCCTCCACGGCTGCGAGGACTTCCGGACTTTGATTCCCGCCTACGTCAAGGGTGAGCTCGCCCCGGCGCGCGCTCTCCTCGTCGAGGACCACACCCGCACCTGCATCCCGTGCCGCCGGGCGCTTCTCGAAGCCCGCGGTGGCAAGCGCGAAGAGCGTCCCGCCGCCGCGGCCCAGAGCCCGGTGAAGAAGGCGGTCTGGATGAGCCTCGCCGCCGCCCTGATCCTCGCCCTCGGCGCCGGCATCTTCCTGATCTTCCAGGAGATGATGGCCGGCGGCTCGCAGATGGCCCGCGTCGAGTCGGTCGAGGGCACCCTCTACCGCGTGGCGGGCGACCGCAGCGAAGCCGTCTCCGCCGGCACGTGGCTGGACGAGGGCCAGGTGGTCCGCACCGCCAAGGGCTCGTCCGCCGTGCTCCGCATGGAGGACGGTTCCCTGATCGAGGTCGCCGACCGCGCCGGCCTGTCGCTCGACGCCTCCCGCAAGGGCAACACGATCGAGCTCGAGCGCGGCAAGATCATCGTCCAGGCCGCCAAGCAGCGGAACCGCCACCTCTACGTGGCTACCAAGGACGCCCTGGTCTCCGTCACCGGCACCATCTTCGCCGTCAACAGCGGCACCAAGGGGAGCCGCGTGTCCGTGATCGAGGGCGAGGTCCGCGTCAAGCAGGCGAAGAAGGACAGCATCCTCCACCCGGGCAACCAGGTGACGACGCACGCGAGCGTCCAGGCCGTGCCCGTGGGCCAGGAGATCGCCTGGAGCCGCAACGCCGCCGAGTACAAGGCGCTGCTCGCCGAGCTGACCGCCCTGGGCCAGGACATCGACGCCCAGGTCGAGCGCCCCGGCCTGCGCTACTCGACCGACCTGCTCGACCTCGCTCCGGCCGGGACCGTGATCTACATCTCGCTCCCGAACCTGTCGTCCAGCCTGTCGGAGACGCACCGCATCCTCGACCAGCGGATCGCCGAGAGCCCGACGCTCGCCAAGTGGTGGAAGGACACCCTGGGCTCGACCGGCAACGAGAAGAAGTTCCGCGAGATGATCGAAAAGATCGGCGACCTCGGCCGCGACCTGGGTCCCGAAGTGGTGATCGCCTTGGGGATGGGGCAGGGTGAGCCGGGCGAGCCGCTGCTCTACGCCCAGGTGACCAACGAGGCCGGCTTCCGGGCCACCCTGGAGCACGAGATCGCCGAGATCAACGCCCGCGAGGGCCACGCCGACCTGCGCATCGTCGCCGACCCGGCGACCGCCAGCGGCGACGGTCTGTTCCTGTGGATCGGCAACGGCCTGTTCGTGGCCACCCCGAGCGCGGACCGCCTGCGCGAGGCGGCGGCGATCGCGGCCGGCGGCGCCAACCCGTTCACCGGCTCGTCCTTCCACCACCGGATCGCCCAGGACTACCAGGACGGCGCCGGCTGGCTGTTCGCGGCCGACCTCAAAGTCCTGGTGCGCGACGGGCAGGACTCCGAAGAGGAGCGCGCCGAGGCCGAGAAGCTCGGCATCCTCGACATGGAGCACTTCATCGTCAACCGCCGCGAGATCGACGGCCGGGCCGAGACCCGCGCCGCCCTGACCTTCGACCAGCCGCGGCGCGGCGTCGCCTCCTGGATCGCCGCTCCGGCGCCCCTGGGGAGCCTCGCCTTCTACTCGCCCGATGCCAACGTCGTGGGCGCGTTCGTGGTCCGGGACCCCGCGACCATCGTGGACGAGATGCTGGCGATCAGCCCCGAATTCGGTGAAGAGCTCACCAAGCTCCGCACCGAGCACGGCTTCGATCTCCGGAACGACTTCGCTGCGGCGTTCGGCGGCGAGGTGGCCCTGGGCGTCGACGGTCCGGTCCTGCCCGAGCCCTCCTGGAAGCTGGTGGCCGAGGTCTACGACCCGGCGCGGCTCCAGCAGACGTTCGAGCGGGCGGTCGAGCACATCAACGACGAGGTGAAGAAGAACGGCAAGGGTACCGTGTCGCTCACCTCCGAAGAGGCCGGCGGGCGGACGTACTACTCGATCCGCTCCTCCGAGGCGAACAAGATGAGCTTCACCTGGGTGTACGAGGAAGGCTACCTTCTCGCCGGCCCGAGCCGGGCGCTCCTCGAGCGGGCGATCCAGCAGCGGGATTCCGGTGTGAGCCTCGCCTCCACGGCCAAGTTCCGCGACCTCCTGGGCCCGGACGGCCAGGTGAACGTCTCGGCCCTGGTCTACCAGAACCTCGCTCCGCTGGTCGAGGCGGCCGACAAGGTCGTCCCCAACTCGGTCCAGCAGCGCGGCGGCCGCGGCCCCGAGGCGCTCAAGAACTTCCTGATCGGCCAGGGCCCGACGCTCTACTACGCCTACGCCGAGACGGACCGTATCGTCATGGCCGGCAGCAACCAGAACCCCCTGGGGTTGAACCTGAGCACGCTCGCGGGCCTGGGTGGCTTCATCGGGGGGATCGGCGAAGGCCACCACGGCGAAACCGAGGAAGCCCAATAGTCGTATAAGGCCCTGGACGAGGAGAACGGATCATGTCCAACGCGACTCAACCGATCATCGAGCTCCAGGGCCTTGAGGTCCGGTTCGGGGGGCGTCCGATCCTGCAAGGATTGAACGCCTCCCTCTCCGGCCGCTGCATCGGCCTTCTGGGTCCCAACGGAGCAGGCAAGACCACGCTGCTCCACACCCTTCTGGGCTTTCACCCACCCACTGCGGGAACGGCCCGCATCTTCGGCCACGACGTTCGGACGGAGACGCGGACCATCCGCGGCCTCATGGGCTACATGCCGGAAAACGACGCCTTCATCAACGGAATGACCGCCGTGCGGTTCGTCCGTCTGATGGGCGAGCTTTCGGGGCTGCCCTCCGAGCGGGCGCTCGAACGCGCCCACGAAACCCTTTTCTATGTGGGATTGAACGAGTCGCGCTATCGAAATGTCGAGACCTACTCTCTCGGCATGAAGCAGCTCGCCAAGCTCGCTCAGGCGCTGGTCCACGGGCCCCGGCTCATCTTCCTGGACGAGCCGACCAACGGGCTCGACCCGTCGGCCCGCGAGCGGATGCTGAAGCTCATCCGCGACATTCGCGACACCGGCCAGGTTCACATCATCCTCTCTTCCCACCTCCTGCGCGACGTCGAGGAGTGCTGCGAGGAGGTGTTGATTCTGAAAAACGGCCAGATCGCGAGCTACTGCAACCTCGAAGAGGAGCGCCGGGCCAACCGCAAATTCCTGGAGCTCGAGGTCCGCGGCGGAGACGACGCCTCCTTCGCCTCCGCGATCGAGGCCCTGGGCGTCGAGATGGCCATGGCAGGCAAGCAGAAGATCAAGCTCGTGCTGCCGGAAGGGCTTGAGATCCGCGACCTCTACAAGCTCGCCGCCGAGCGGCAGGTCCAGATCCGCCGGCTCGATTACAAAAAGGATTCCTTGCAGGACATCTTCCTCAAGGCGATGGAGACGGAGGTCCGCGACCATGGCCGTGTATGAGCGCAACTACGGGACGTACCAGGGAGAGACGACCTCCCCCCGGTCGCGTTTCCTCATCCTGCCGCGCTACGCCTACAAGGACGTCTTCAAGAGCCGGTTCTTCGTGGCGTTCTTCACTTTCTGTTTCATCCTCCCCTTCGCGGGGCTGCTGATCATCTATCTGCACCACAACCTGTCGGCGCTCAAGTTCCTGGACTTGCCGCTCGAGCAGCTCAAAGACGCGCTTCCCATCGATGCCCGCTTCTTCCGGGTGGGGCTCGATTTCCAGAGCTCCCTCTGCTTCCTGCTCGCGTTCCTGGTAGGGCCGGCCCTGATCTCGCCCGACCTGCGCAACAACGGTCTGGCGCTCTACCTGTCGCGACCGTTCTCGCGCACCGAATACGTGCTCGGCAAGCTCTCGGTGCTCTTGATCCTGATGTCCGCCATCACCTGGATTCCGGGGCTCCTCCTGTTCTTCTTCCAGGGCTACCTCGAAGGGGCCGGCTGGATCGGGGAGAACCTGCGGATCGGCTGGGCGCTGCTCCTCGGGAGCTGGGTGTGGATCCTGCCGCTCTCGCTCGTCACCCTGGCCATCTCGGCCTGGGTCAAGTGGAAGCCGGTCGCGCGGATCACCCTGGTCATCGTCTTCTTCGTCCTCTTCGGCTTCGCCCAGGCCCTGAACGCGAACCTGGACACCTGGTGGGGGCTTCTGCTCTCGCTGTGGACCGCGGTCGAGAACGTCTGGTACTCGCTCTTCGGGCTGCCGATCGACAACAACCTCGCCATGCCGGCCTGGGGCGCGTGGACGACGATCGCCGGCTTCTGCCTGGTGAGCCTCGGGCTCCTCTCCCGCCGCATCCGGGCGTACGAGGTGGTGCGATGAACCCCACGACCGCCACGCGTTCCGACCGCCGGATCGTCTTCGAAAACGTTTCCAAGTTCTACGGCGACGTCCTCGGAGTCAACCGGGTCAACCTCTCGATCCCGCCGGGGATCACCGGCCTCGTCGGGCCGAACGGCTCCGGCAAGACCACGTTGATGAACCTGATGGTGGGACTGATCCGCCCCTCGCGGGGGAAGATCGACATCCTGGGTCTCTCCGCCGAGCAGCCGGAAGAGCTGTTCAAGCACGTCGGCTACTCGACCCAGTACGACGCCTTCCCGCCGGGCTTGACCGGCTACCAGTTCATCGAGTCCTACCTCCGCGTCCATGGCTACACGGCCAAAGAGGCGGACGAGATGGCCTGGAAGGCCATCGAGCGGGTGAACCTCGTTGACGCCGCCAAGCGCAAGGTCGCGGGCTACAGCAAAGGCATGCGCCAGCGCATCAAGCTCGCCCAGGCGATCGCCCACCAGCCGAGCGTGCTGGTGCTGGACGAGCCGCTGAACGGCCTCGACCCCATGGCCCGCGCCGAAGTGATCTCCCTCTTCCGTGAGCTCGCGGACGGCGGGCTCCACGTCCTCGTCTCGTCCCACATCCTCCACGAGGTGGACCTGATCTCCGACCAGGTCGTGCTCATCCACGGCGGCTACATCGTGGCCGACGGCGAGGTGCGCGAGATGCGCGACGAGATGGAAGAAGACCACCCCGTCCAGGTGCTCGTGCGCTGCGACCGGCCGGCGCTCCTGGCCTCCCGCGTCTTCGCAGAGGACAGCGTCGTCGAAGCGCGGATCGAAGACGACGGCCAGGGGGTCTTCATCCGCACGCGCAACGCCGACGGCTTCCACCTTCTGCTCAACCGGATCGTGCTCGAAGACGGCCTCGCCGTCGACGCCGTGTCGCCGGCGGATGCCGACGTCTCCGCCGTCTACCAATACCTGATCGGTCCGAACGGAGAAAAGTCGTGAGCGAGATCGTGACCGCTGCCGTTCCCGCCCAGAGCGGGCTTCCCTGGAGCCACTGGCGGCGCCAGGTGCTCTCCGTCCTGCGCCTGGAGCTCAAGAAGGGCTTCCGGCGCCCCATCGGCCTCTACCTCCTCGCCGCGGCCCCGGTCCTGATCGCCCTTCTGCGCGTGATCATCTCGCAGGGAGAGAAGGTGGTGGACGACCCGACCGACATGGCCGAGGCGACCCTGATCTTCGCCGCCATCTACCAGGGCTTCATCCTGCGGATCGTCATCTTCCTCGCCTGCGTCGCGATCTTCGGAAATCTGATCCGCCGCGAGATGCTCGACCGGAGCCTGCACTACTACTTCCTCTCGCCGATCCGCCGCGAGCTCCTGGTCGTGGGCAAATACCTGACCGGTCTTCTCGTCTCCATCGTCCTCTTCACCGGGACGACCGTGGCCACCTTCTTCCTGAGC
Organism: Thermoanaerobaculia bacterium; assembly: GCA_035278895.1. Taxonomy (GTDB): domain Bacteria; phylum Acidobacteriota; class Thermoanaerobaculia; order Multivoradales; family UBA5704; genus DATARR01. The sequence goes on from DATEIO010001025.1 coordinate 7,607, forward strand.
TACGTGCCCTACGACTCGATGACGGTGGGGAAGTATTTCTCGAGCGGGCCGGGCCTCGGGCAGCTCGCCTCCTACCTGCTGGTGACCGTGCTCGCCTGCGTGGGTTACGGCGCGGTCTTCACGGCCTTCGGCTTCTTCTTCAAGAGCCCGGCGATCCCGGCGCTCGCGGTCTTCGGCTGGGAGGGCATCCTCTTCCTCCTGCCGCCGCTGCTTAAAAAGGTGAGCGTCTTCTACTACCTCCAGTCGCTCTGCCCGGTGCCGATGAACGAAGGCCCCCTGGCCCTCCTGGCCGACGCGCCCTCGCCCTGGCTCGCCATTCCGGGGCTTCTCCTCTTCGCCGTCCTCCTGGTCGCCCTCTCGGCGTTCCGGATTCGCGGGATGGAGGTCAAGTACGAAGAGGAGTAGAACGGGACGGACGCTTTGAGTCTGTGCGAAGATATAGCCGCTCCTCAATAAAGAGGAGCGCAGCAACAAGGAGCCCACCATGCGCAGACTCACCTTCCGGATCCTCGGTCTCCTTCTGACCCTCTCCGCTCTCGCCGGCGCCGTGCCCCCCGTGAAAGCCCAGACGCCGATCTGCCCCTTGTGCATCATCGGCTACAAGTGCTGCATCCAGGGGAATCACGCGCGCTGCATCCCTGAAGCGAACCCCTGCAACTAGAGGCCTGTCCAATCTGCTGCCGGGGCGGCCTTGTGGGGCCGCCCCGCTTGTTTCGGCTCTTCCCGCCCCAGCACCCTCTCCACCCCAGCCGGAATTCCGTTGTCTCCTGACAACGCTCCGTCGTACGCAGCGGCCGTCGCATGCAGAGGAACCGAGTGTCGAATGGAGATATCTGAAAGTTGCGTTGGTTTTTTCTTGAAATTTTAAATACAGTTTCCTGTGCCGACCCTGTCCTCGGAATCTCTCACGGCGAAACGACCCAGGAGGACCAGAACCATGGATCTACGGCGCAAAGTTTTCATCGCTGCGGTTTTCTCAGGCTTCCCTTTCACTCTGGCACACGCCGCCCCAGGCGATCTCGATCCGACCTTCGGCCAAGGCGGCATCGCGGTCGCAGATCTCGGCGGTTTCGACGACGGAGAGGCCCTCGCCGTGCAGCCCGACGGCAAGATTCTAGTGGCGGGATCGGCCTCGGTCCCCGGGGCCGTGGCCTTCGGGCTGGCCCGTCTGAACCCGGACGGTAGCTTGGATCCGAGCTTCGGAAACGGCGGGAAAGTTTTCGCCAACCTGTTCGGCCACTCGGTCAGCTTCGAGGACCTCGCACTGCAACCGGACGGCAAGATCGTCGTGGGCGGCTCGGTGGACCTCGGGACGGGGACCGACTACAACTACGACTTCTGGCTCGTGCGCTTCAACCCGGACGGGAGCTTCGACCCGGGGTTCGGGACGGGCGGCCTCGTCACGACCGACCTCTTCTCCCGCAGCTTCGATCAAATGATGACGCTCACAGTCCAGGACGACGGCCGGATTCTTGCCGCCGGGGGTGTGCGGAGGACGCCGAGCGAAGACGAGCACTTCACCGTGGTGCGGTATCTTCCGGATGGCCGGCTGGACCCGGATTTCGGCGTCGACGGCAAGGCCGTCACTCCTGTGCTCGAGGGGGATAGCCTTATTTTCGGCATCGCCCTCCAACCTGATGGGAAGATCGTTACGACAGGGTTCGCGCTCACCGAGTACGCGCTGGTGCGATACGATCGGCAGGGCCGGCTGGACCCCAGCTTCGGAGGGGATGGCATCGTCGCCAACCCGTTCTATACCTACCCTGCGGTCCCGTTCTCGGTCGTGGTCCAGCCCGACGGAAAGATCGTTGCGGGCGGGATCGCTTTTCCTAACTCGTCCAACCTGCAGGACGGCGACTTCGCTCTCTGGCGCTTCCTCCCGGATGGCAGCCTGGACCCTGGATTCGGCGTGGGGGGCCGCTCCTGGACCGACTTCCCGGGCAGGTTCGATCAGATCCGCTCTCTCGCCCTCCAGGCGGACGGCGGCATCGTGGCGGTCGGGTATACCCAGATCAACGGACAGTTCCACACGACGGACTTCGCGCTCGCGCGGTACACGAGCGACGGGCAGTTGGACCCCCTTTTCGGCACCGGCGGCACGGTGGTCACCGACTTCTTCGGCGACGACGATTACGCCCAGGACGTCGTCAGCCTGCCGGACGGAAGATTCGTCGTCACCGGCTGGATCCTGGGGGCGCCGGAAATCCGCAGAGACGCCCGCGTCGTGCGGTACCTGGGTCCCGAGCTCGCGGTCAATCAACCCCCGGTGATCACTGGAGCCGCGGCGAGCCCGGATTCGTTGGGGCCCGCGAATCACAAGATGATCGACGTGCTCGTCTCCTACACGGTGACGGACGACCGCGATCCGGAGGCGGCCGTGCAGTGCTCGTTGAGCGTCGCGAGCAACGAGCCGGTCAACGGTACGGGAGACGGAGACACGGCGCCGGACTGGCAGGTCGTCGACGGCCATCGCGTTCGCCTGCGCGCCGAGCGGGCGGGCAGCGGCAACGGGCGGACCTACACGGTCACGGTCGCCTGCGTAGACACGGCGGGAGCCTCCTCCACCCGGCAGGTGACGGTGCAGGTGCCGAAGAGCCGGGGGAGTAAGTCAGCCGGCAGGGATGCCAGCGCTCCCAGCTAGAGCTATCATGGAGGGGCAAAACCTGAAGGGAGAGCCCCTCCATGAGACCACGACTCGCACCTGCCGTGTGTGGAGCCCTGTCCATCCTGCTGACCGGCGGCCTGCTTTATGCCAAGCCGGCCCCGGCGCCATCGAAGGTCTACGCCGCCTACGTGCTCC
>DATEIO010001026.1:0-3855 GCA_035278895.1 Thermoanaerobaculia bacterium
CTCATGCCTCGCATCAACGTTCGAGGGCGGGAAAGGTTTCCCTGGAGGGAGAAGGGAGAAGGTCCTCGGTGCCCTCCGGCCTCCTCCCTAGAGAGGAGGCAAAATCATCGCTAGCGACGATGTACACGGCGGATTTCAGCCGCTATCCTCAGAAGTACTTCGGCCGAAGCGTAAGATCTTAAGCACGCTTTCTCCGCAAAACTGCGGGCTTTGGCGGCTTCGAGGACGGCCGAGTGGGACTAAACCTCCAACGGTCAGGAAGAAGGGAGAAACAATGAAACTGACGAGCACAAAAAATTGGAAGGGATTCCTCGGGGTGGGGTTGGTCATCGCCGCCCTCGTGGCGGGCGGCTGCACGGTCCACGGCGGTGGCGTGGTCTTCATGAATGTCGTCGATACGGGGCTTGAGGCGGGTACCCCCACGGACGTCAACGTGGCGGTTTCCTTCGTCTGCAACGATAACACTAATGAGGCGCGCAGTATCATCCATGTGACCGATACCACCAACGGCGCTAACTTCACGGCCCGCTTACCGTGGACTCCTCTCTCTGAGATTGGGCCATTCGGCACCTGTGAGCAAGCGGCAGCGGCTGCGAGCTCGGAAGGCACCGCCTTTGCCGTGGGGCTTATCAACTCGCGAGGGCAGGAAAGCGGCACGGCGGAGCTAACCGTGAGCGCCCCCGGAGAGGGGTTTGAAGCGTGTGGAGATCAGCAGTCAGTGATCATCGATGCAACGGGTTCTGAGGACGTGCTTCCGGGTGGCTCCTATCATGCCGAAGGCTGTCTTGACCGTGGAAGGATCAACTTCCCTTAGGACACCGCGCCCGTAATGGCCGGTAAGGCCGCTCTGGCGCAAAGGGGGCGAGAGACGTCCACAGGACTCGCGATGGCTCGCGCGATGCCGTGGCGGCCGCCGGACGTCTCTCCCCCGTCGTACGCAGCGGAATTCCGTTGCACGCAGCGGAATTCCGTCGTACGCCGCGGAATCCCATCGTCTCCTTCCGATGGCGCGTCGCACGCTGCGGAATTTCATCGCACGCTGCGCATTTCCATCGTCGCCTTCCGATGGCGCGTTGCGCGCAGCGGAATCCCATCGCACGCAGCGCATTTCCATCGTCTCCTTCCGATGGCGCGTTGCACGCTGCGGAATTCCATCGCACGCTGCGCATTTCCATCGTCGCCTTCCGATGGCGTGTTGCACGCTGCGGAATTCCGTCGCACGCTGCGCATTTCCATCGTCTCCTTCCGATGGCGCGTTGTACGCAGCGGAATTCCGTCGCACGCTGCGCATTTCCATCGTCACCTTCCGATGGCGCGTTGTGCGCTGCGGAATTCCGTCGCACGCTGCGGAATTTTGGGGTCTCGAGATGGGGGATCAGAGGATGGGGGCAAAGCGAGCAGGGCGGCCACACAGGGCCGCCCCTACAATGTGAAGCTGGCTCAACGGGGGTCTAGGTGTAGCACCAGCAGACGCTCTCTCCCGTCTTGGCGCCCGCGCCTCCTTCCACCTGGCGCAGGTCCGTATCGAGAAGGTTCAGGGTTTCCCGGTTGAGCTGGAGTTTCTTGGTCTGCTTCTTCATGGCCGTTTCTCCTTGGTTGAGGGAGGAACGAACCGTCCCTCCTTGCCCAGGGAAACGACGGGCGAGGGGCGATCCCCTCACCCGATTCCAACTACCAGTCGAGACCCGCGATCAGGCCGGCGTAGACGTCGATGCCGTCCCAGAGGTTCTGGAGGCGGAGGTTCTCGTTGATGCCGTGCTGGTTGTTGTCGTGGTTGACCATGGGCACGCCGATCACGGGGACCTTCAAGGTGTCCGTGAAGAGGTACATGGGCACGCTGCCGCCCAGCATGGGGATCTGGATGACCGGCTCTCCCGTGGTCTTTTCCACCGCGGTGACGACCGCTTTCGAGGCGGGGAGGTCGAGGGCGGTTCGGGCCGCGGGGTAGTCGAGCGACCAGTGGACGCGCGCGACTTTAGGGTGGGCGAGGCGGGTTTCGCGGTCCGGCTCGTCCGGCACCAGGTACCAGCCCTGGGATTTCAGCCACTCCTCCACCCGCTCCTTGACCTTCTCGGGCCGCTGGTCGGGCACCAGGCGGAAGTCGATCGAGACCCGGGCTTCGGTGGGGATGGCGTTGGCTGCCGCGTCCCCCACTTCGGCGGAGCGCAGGCCGCGGACGTTCAACGCGGGCTGCTGCACGCTGTCCAGGAGCCGCGCGGTCCCTTCGGTCCGCCCCAGGGCGAGCTCCTGTTTCAAGGCGGTCTCGACGTCCGGCAGGACGGCCAGGGCCTTCTTTTCCGCGTCGTTCAAGGGGCGCACGTCGTCGTAGAAGCCGGGGATCAAGATGCGGCCGTCCGTGTCCCGCAGGTCCGCCACGAGGTGGGCGAGCGCCACGGCGGGGTTGGGCGCCCAGTTGCCGTAGTGGCCGCTGTGGAGCGGGCGCGAGGGGCCGTAGACGGTCAGGTCGAGCCCCGAGACGCCGCGGGCCCCGAAGTACACCTGCTGCTTGCGAGTCTGGTGGACCGGGCCGTCGCAGAGGATCCAGGCGTCGGCGGCCAGGAGGTCGACGTTCCGCTTCAGGATCTCCGTCAGGTGCGGCGAGCCCTGCTCTTCTTCCCCTTCAAGGAAGAGCTTCAGGTTGACCGCGGGCTTCACCCCGGCCGCCTTCAACGCGTCGAAGGCCGCGAGGATGGCCACGATGGGCGACTTGTCGTCCGACGCCGAGCGGCCATAGATCCGCCACTCCGGGTCGAGCGGGCCGGAGGCGGACGCCCAGTCCACCTCTTTCACCCCTTCTTTCGGCGGGCCGTTCCTCACCACCGGCTTCCAGGGATCGGAGAGCCAACCCTGCTGGTCCACGGGCTGGCCGTCGAAGTGGGCGTAGAAGACGACGGTCCGTTTGGCGCCCGGAGTCTTCAGCTCGCCGTAGACGGCCGGGGGCGTGCCGTCGCCCGCGGAGAGAATCTTCGTGGCGAAGCCGCGCTTGCCGAGCATCCCCACGAGGTGCTCGGCGTTCTTCTGGATGTCGGCCGGGTTGGTGGCCACGTTGGGCAGGGAGAGGAGCCCGGCGAGCTCTCCCACGATCTCCTTCTCGTGTGCGGCGCGGTAGGCGCGCACCTTCTCGCGCAGGGCCGCTCCGCCCTGCGCCTCGGCCGCTCCGGCCGCCAGCAGGGCCACGAGCGCTCCGGTCCAGAATCTCCGCGATCTCGCCATGACGATCTCTCCCCTGAAACGGTTCTTCCTGAAAAAAACAAAAGCCCGTCAACATGGGTCGACGGGCATCGTTCTTTGCTCGGGATTTGGTCGGGGCGAGAGGATTTGAACCTCCGACCTCACGGTCCCGAACCGTGCGCTCTACCAAGCTGAGCTACGCCCCGACGGTTCTATGTCTGCGGGTTCACCGCGAGAGCGGAGAGGATACTCTCCCGGCGGGGCGGGGTCAAGGGGAGAAAAAGAGTCCCTCCCCCGCCCGGGCCCTCACCCCAACCCTCTCCCAGCCCCCTCCCACCTTCCGGGAGAGGGAGCCCTTACAAGGATGCCTTGGAAGCTCCCTCCTCTCCCGGCGGCAGGGAGGGGGCTGGGAGAGGAGGGCCGGGGAGGTGAGGGCCCTACCCGCCGCCCCGCCGCTCCCGCCGCAGGAACCCCGCGATCTCCTGGACCATCTCTACCGTCAGCCGCTCTTCTTCGCAGGCGCGCTGGAACATGAGGAGGGCGACGATGGCTTCGCGGTGGACGTCCCGGGCTTCGAAGATGGGCATCAGCTCGCGGGCGAGGCGCTTCAGGTCGTCGGTGCAGCCTTCCTGGGTGAAAAGCCTCGCGAGGTCGAGGGAGACCAGGGCGGCGTCGTAGCCCATG
>DATEIO010001027.1:0-11418 GCA_035278895.1 Thermoanaerobaculia bacterium
GGGCCCGGGGATGAGGGTTCGATCTCCATACAGGTCGTCTCGCGAGACCGTGGGAGACTAGCAATGTTCGCTCTCCCATAGAATAGGACGGTGATTCGACCTCTCGTCCGCTCCCTGCGGCCCGCGCAGTGGGCCAAGAACCTCTTTGTCCTCGCACCGCTCGTCTTCGGAGGCCTCCTCCGGGACGAAGACGCTGTCCTGCGCGCGTTCCTGGCGCTCGTCGCCTTCTGCGCCGCCTCGTCCTCGATCTATCTCGTCAACGACATCCGCGACCGCGAGGAAGACCGGCTGCATCCGCTGAAACGGCTGCGCCCGATCGCGGCCGGAACCCTCAAGGTGCCCACGGCGGTGGCGGCGACCGCCTTCCTCGTGGGCGTGGCGCTCGCCATCGCGGTCTGGCTGGGCACGGGGTTCGCGGTCGTCCTCGGCACCTACCTGGTGTTGAACGTCCTCTACACCTTCTGGTTCAAGCACATGGTGATCCTGGACGTGATGTCGATCGGCCTCTCCTTTGTCCTGCGCGTGGAGGCCGGAGGGCAGGCCGCGAACGTCGAGGTGTCGCGGTGGCTCTTCCTCTGCACGATCTTCCTCTCGCTGTTCCTGGCCTTCTCGAAGCGCCGGCACGAGATCACGCTCCTCGCCGAAGCGGCCTCGGGGCAGCGGCGGGTGCTCGACCACTACAGCCCGGCCTTCCTGGACCAGATGATCAACGTGGTGACCGCGTCGTCCGTTCTGGCCTATGCGCTGTACGCGGTCGCCCCGGAGACGGTGGAGAAGTACGGAACCCAGAACCTGATCTACACGATCCCCCTGGTTCTCTACGGCATCTTCCGCTACCTCTACCTCATGTACCAGCGCCCGGGGGAGCGCAATCCGACCGAGGCGATCCTTCGGGACGCCCCGTTTCTGATCAACATCCTCCTCTGGGGACTGGCGGTCGTGTGGATCGTCTATGGCCCCTCGCTGGCCCGATAAGGCGGGGTTCTAGTAGGATTCCGCGGATTGCCGAAGACTTCCGAGGTTCCCGACTTGGCTGAAAGCCCATCCATGCGCCCCGCCGGGGTGCCCGACTCCTCCCGCGTGGCGGTGGTGATCCCCTGCCACAACGAAGAGGCCACGGTCGCCAAGGTGGTGGCGGATTTCCGCGCCGCGCTCCCCGACGCGCTGATCCTCGTGGTGGACAACGCCTCGCGCGACCGGACGGCCGAGCTCGCCCGGGCGGCGGGAGCGCAGGTGCTCTGCGAGCGGCGCCCGGGCAAGGGGTTCGCCCTCCTCTCCGGGTTCAAGAAGGCCCGGGCGAGCGCCGCCGACTACTTCGTGATGGTGGACGGGGACGACACCTACCCGGCCGAGGACGTGGGCCAGCTCCTGGCCGCGGCCGAAGCCGGCGCCGAAATGGTGATCGGCACGCGCCTCGAAGGGGCCCAGGAGGGGGCGTTCCGCGCCGGCCACTCGATCGGCAACAAGCTCTTCATCGGCCTCGTCCGCGCGCTCTTCGGGGCGAAGACGAAGGACCTCTTCTCCGGCTACCGGGTGCTCACCCGCCGCTTCCTGGAGGCGACGCCGCTCATCGCCGAGGGGTTCGAGGTGGAGGCCGAGCTGTCGCTCCAGGCGCTCGTCAAGCGCTTTCCCGTGGCCGAGATCCCGCTGCCCTACAGGCCGCGCCCCAAGGAGAGCCCGAGCAAGCTGCGCACGTACCGCGACGGCACCCGGATCCTCCTCGCGATCCTCACCTTCTTCCGGGACTACAAGCCGCTCACCTTCTTCGGGCTCCTGGCGCTCTTCTTCATGGTGCTGTCGCTCGCCGGGGGAGCCGTCGTGATCCGCGAGTTCCTCACGACCGGCCTCGTGCCCCGGCTGCCGCTCGCCGTGCTCTCGGCGGCGCTCTTCCTCCTCTCCGCCCTGTCGTTCGCCTGCGGGATCCTGCTCTCCTCCATCAACCGCCGCTCCGCCGAGATCATCGCCGCGCTCCTCCCCTCGAAGTGAAGATCCTCATCGTCTACGAGACGGTCTACCCCGACTTCATCGGCGGAGTCGAGCACCGCAACTTCGAGCTGGGCGCGGCTCTCGCCCGGCGGGGCCACGAGGTGACGCTCGCGGGGTTCTGCAAGCCGCTCCCCGGCATTCCGCCCCGCCTCGTGGTGCAGTCCCTGGGCGAGCTCGGGGCCCTCTACAACAGCGCGGGACAACGGAGCACCCGGCAGGCGATCCGCTTCGCGTTCACGGTGCCGAAGATCGACGTCTCGGGGTTCGACGTGGTCGAGACGGCGAACATGCCCTACATCCACATCGTCCCCCTGGCGATCAAGTGCCGCCTGGCAGGCAAGCCCCTGTTGGTCACCTGGTACGAATACTGGGACCATTACTGGAAGGGGTACGTCGGGCGCCTGAAAGCCCCGGTCTACCGGGCCATCGAGTGGATGACGGGTCAGCTCGGCACGGCGGTGACCGCCACGAGCCTCCTCACCCGGGAGCGCCTGGCGGCCAAGCGGAGGCGGGGGGACGTCGAGCTCGTGCCCTGCGGCATCCACGTGAACGAGGTGCGGGAGGAGGCCGCGGAAGGCTGCCACGGCGACGGGCCGCCCTTGATCTTCGCCGGCCGGCTGCTCAGGGAAAAGCGGGTCGACCTCCTGCTGCGGGCGGTCGCGATCCTCGCCAAAACCCGGCCGGGAGTGCTCCTGACCGTGTTCGGCGCCGGCCCTTACCGCGAGACGCTGGTCCGTCTGGCTTCCGAGCTGGGGATCGCGGACCGGGTCGAGTTCCGCGGCCACGTCGAGGCGAGCGCGGAGGTCTGGCGGAGCCTCGGGCGCGCCCGGGTGGCCGTCCAGCCCTCGGAGCGGGAGGGTTTCGGCCTCTTCCCCCTGGAGGCGATGGCCGCGGGCCTTCCGGTCGTCTACTGCGAGTCGCCCGAGAGCGCCGTCCCCGAGCTGGTGAGAGACGGCGTCGAGGGAATCTGCACCGAGCCCGAGCCTGTGCCCCTCGCCGCAGCGCTCGAGCGGCTGCTCTCGGACGGCGACGAGTGGCGGCGCCTCCACGAGAACGCCGTCAAGCGCGCGTCCGGCTACGACTGGGACGAGGTTGCGCGGCGGATCGAGGAGACGTGCCTGCGGCTGGTCAAGCCTTCGAAGGCGGCGGCTCACGCCGCGCATGGACCTCGATCCCCTTCCGAATGAGCTCCGCCCGGTCCGCGACCGGATTCCAGCCCAGATCCCGCCGGAGGTCGCCGCAATCGAACCGGGCGCGGAAGGTCCCGGAGCGGACGTCGCGGATGGCGGGCGCCCGGTCTTTCCGGCCCAGGAGCCGTTTCAGAACCCACTTGCCCAGGTCGACCGCCTGGATCGCGGCCGTGGAGCGAGGGTGGAAGCGCAGAGGGCGATTCAGGGCCCGCGCGACCTCGGCCACGTATTCGCGGGCGGTCAGCCGGACGTCCCCCACGACGTTGTAGGTCCGGCCGGCTGCGGCCTCCGAGCGGACCGCGAGCCGGACGGCCTCCGCCACGTCCTCGACGAGGACGAGGGGGAGCGGGTCCTCCCCCCGGCCCCAGCCGAGGCAGTGCTGCTCGTTGACGCGGAGCCCCGCCGCGGGATGGAGCGGCGCGCCCCCCTCGCCCAGGACAATCCCGGGCCGTAGGATCGAGACCGGGAGACCGCGGGTGCGGTGGAGCTCCAGAAGGCGTTGCTCGGCCCACGCCTTCCCCCGGGGGTACTCGCTGCGCCTCCCAAGGAGAGGGTCGCAGCGGGTGGCTCCGGTGACCACCTCGCGCGGGTCGCCCAGGTACAGGGCGGCGATCGAGCTCAGGTAGACGAGCCGTTCGACGCCGCTGTCCAGGCAGCAGGCCGCCACCGTCTCGGCGATCTCCAGCATGCGCCGGTCGATCTCCTGGCCTTCCTTGGGATAGACGAGGTCGACCACGACGCGGGCTCCCCGGATCAGCCGCTCGACATCCTCCCGGCGCTCCGCGTCCCCGTCGACGAGGTGGACTCCGGGCCGGCGGAGCCAGCCGCTCCCGTCCGGCGACCGGGTCAGGACGCGGACGGAGAGGCCATCGTCCAGGAGCTTGCCGACGACCTGCCGGCCGATGAAGCCGGTCCCGCCGAGAAGCGCCACGTCGCACCGCCCGGGAGGCGGGGCCGGTGCGGCGGACGGGATGCGGATCGGCGGCGGCGCCGCAATCTCGTGGGTGATCGCCTCGCAGAGGGCGACCAGGTCGGCCCCGAACCGGGCTTCAACCGGGAGGCAACCCCCGTCGAGCCCGGCGTAGAAGGCGGCGAGACTTCCCCGCATGCTCTCGAAGAGCAGATCGGGGGACGTCTTCACGCCCAGGGCCGCGAGGAGACCGTCGGCCAGGTTGCGGGAGCTCTGCCGGCCCAGGCTCCACGCCTGCGCAAGGCCATCGCGGAAGCTGTCGAACATCGGCTGGCGGCCCGAGCGCTCCTGAATGGAGAGCCGCCGGTGGACCATGTCCGCCACGGCCACGCCGTCGTCGCACGTCGCGGCGAGCCGCACGGAGTAGAAGGTCTGCCCGAAGGCGAGGAACACCTGGGCGGTCGCGCTCTCCATCTCGAGCGAGATCTGCCAGGTGGCGTGGAACGGCTGGCCGGTCGAGAGGAGCACGGGCGGCCCGGGGAGGGCGCGCACGGCTCGGGGCGGCCCGGCGAGGTCCAGGATCTGGGACAGCGGATGGACCGCCTGCTCGAAGACGATGTTCTGCGGCTGCTGGAACATCCACAGGCCGGGCTGCCCGTTGGGCGACCCGAACGGCACGTTCCAGACGAGGTCCAGGTGCCGGAGATTTCCCAGCCTCCCGCTCGCGAGCGTCCGCCGCAGGGCCCGGTAGGTGGGCTCGAACAGCAGGTTCTGATTGACGCCGAGACGGGCATCTCCCAGCCGGGCGGCCTCGATCAGGGCCGCGCAGTCCGCGCTCGTCGTGGCGAGCGGCTTTTCGATGAGGATGTCGATGCCGGCGGCGAGCAGCGGCTCGGCCACGGCGCGGTGCAGGGGAGGGGGGACGAGGACGTGAGCCACGTCGCAGAGCCCGCTTTCGATCAGCGGGCGGACGTTGTCGAAGACCGCCTCGACCCCGGCCTCGCGGGCGAGGGACCGGGCCCGCCCCGGGTCACGGTCGGCGATCGCGACGATCTCGGCCGAGGGGATGATGCGGAGGACCGCAAGGTGGGTCCCCGAGATCCTGCCGGCCCCGACCACGGCCACGCGGCGGCGCGGGGCCGGACTGATGCCCTTCATGACAGTCGATTATAAATCTTGAAAGGCCAAGGAGCCGGCTACTTCCGCGCCACCGCCAGAAGCGAGTCGCCCAGGACGGGCGCGTGGACCACCCGGCCGATCACCCGTAAGGGCTTCAAAAACTTCGTTCCCTCGCCCACCGAGCAGAAGTTGGATTCGGTCGTCATCGTCTCGACCGTGAGCCCCGCGCCTTCCAGGCCGTCCCGCAGCATCTTCGCCGTGAACATGTGGATGTGAGTCGGGTCCTGGTGCCAGCTCCACTTCTTGCCGAGGAGCGGGCGGGCGAGGCTGTGGGCGTTCAACGTGATCACGAAGAGCTTGCCCCCGGGTTTGAGACACCGGCGGCAGCTCGCGAGGGTGGCGCCATAATCCTGGAGGTGCTCGATCACGTCGAGGAGCGTGATGGCGTCGAAGCGGTCGTCGGGATAGGGGAACGGCGCCTCGGCCCCCTGCTCGACCACCTCGGCGCGGGTGCGCTTTTTGGCCTCGGCCACGGCGTGGGAGGAGATCTCCATGCCGTCCGCCTCGTAGCCCGCCTTCTCCAGGGCTGCGAGAAAGAAGCCGTAGCCCGCCCCCACGTCCAGCACCCGGCCGCCCGGGGGAACGCCGTGGGAACGGAGCAGCTTCACCAGGTAATCCAGGTATTTGATCTTGCCCGGATGGAGCTCGAAGTACTCGCGATCGAAGTAGGAGGCGTCGTGCACGGGGCGGGATGCTAGCACCGGCCCTCTCCGCTGTGCCAACATTCGCCCCCATGTTCTTCATCGATCTCCTGGGCGCCGCGCTGACGCTCGTCGCGATCGGCTTCCTCCTGCTGGGGGGTTACCTGGCGGCTCTCCGGCTGCTGCGAGACGAAGCCGCCCGCGATCCGCTGGCGCTCGCCATCGCTACCCTCCTCGCCGCGACGGCCGAAGCCGTGGGCGTCGGGCTCCTTTTGGGATCGCTCGGGCTCCTGCGGATCTCCTACGGCTTGGCGCTCCAGGCGGCGATCGTCCTGATCCTCCTTCTCCCGCTGCGCAAGGCCCCGCCTCCGGGGGGGATCGGCGGGCCGGCCCGGGCGATGTTCCGGCGTTCCTGGGAGATCGTGAAAGAGCATCCGGCGCTCTCGCTCGTCACCGCCCACGCGGCCGGGAGCGAGGCACTGCGAGGGATCTTCCGCCCGCCGCTGTCGTGGGACAGCCTCATGTACCACCTGCTGCTGACCGGGACGTGGCTGCGGGACGGCAATCTCTTTCCGGTCTTCGGCAACATCCCGAACAACTACTACGGCTACGTCCCCGCCAACGGCTCGATCTGGTTCTGGTGGTGGATGGCCCCGTCGCACAGCGAGCTGTGGGTGAACCTGGCCTCGTTTCCCCACTGGGTGCTCCTGGGGCTCGCCGTGGGGGGCGTGGCCCGCGAGCTGGGAGCCCGGCGGTATTGGCCGCTCGCCGCGTTCCTGGTGCTCCTGACTCCCACGGTGATCCGCTTCGCGGCCACCCAGTACGTGGACATCTTCATGGGCTCGGTCCTCGTGGCCACCGCCTTTTTCGGCCTGCGCTGGCTCCGCGAGCCCGCTTGGGGAGCCGCGGTGCTCGCCGGGGCCGGGATCGGGCTCGCGGCCGGCGCCAAGGTGCTGGGCGTGCCCTATGCGGCGGCTCTCGCCGGCATGCTGGTCCTCCTCGGCTGGGGGCGCTGGGGACGCCGCGTGCCCCAACTGGCTGTGGCCCTCCTCCTCGCGGCCCTTCTGGGGAGCTACTTCTACGTGCGCAACATCGCCCTGGGAGCCGGCCCGCTCGCCCTCACCTGCGAGATGACCGCGAGCGGCCCGGCCAACGCCAACGTGCCCACGTTCCCCAGGAAGAACTCCGTGCTCGACCGCACCGAGGAGATGTTCGGCGAGGAGAAGCTCCTCCACGCCTTTCTGGGGATCTATCGGCCGCAATCGCGGGAGCTGGGGGTGGGGCCGCAGTCGTTCCTGCTTCTGCTTGCGATCGTGGCCTTGCCGTTTTTCCTCGGCCGCGAGAAATGGCGCGAGGGGCTGGTCGTGACGAGCCAGATCTGGGTGGAGATCGTCTTCTGGCTCGCGGTCCCCTTTGCCAAGAGCAACCACGTGTTCGCCAACATCCGCTACCTGATCCCGGCGATCGGCCTGGCCTTCGCAGCCGGCCTGGCGCTCGCGGACCGGCGCGGGGCGCGGGAGCGGTGGATGGAGGCGATCGCCCTCGTTCTGGGGATCCAGGGGCTCCTCCAGCTCCACGCCGAGATGCCAATCCCGGTGCGCGCCGTCCTGGGCGTGATGGATGTGATCTTGGTCGCCTACGCCCTCTCCCCGGGCCTCCGCGCCTTCACGGTCCGGCACCGGAAGGCGGTCGCGGTCTCCTGCCTCGCCGCAGCCCTCCTGGCTGCCCCGCTCCTCGCCCGCCGCCGCGTGGAGGACCGCGGCCGCGCCCTCGCCCAGGAATACACGGCCCACACGACCTCCACCCGCTTCTTCGCCGCGGCGTGGGACTGGCTGGACCAGCACGGGGGAGATGGCAACGTGGCCGCGGTCAGCTCGCCCAACAACTACTTCGTCTACCCGGCGATGGGGACCTACCTCTCGCGGGACGTGCGCTACGTCAACTACAACCGGGAGAACCTGCCCTTGGCCGTCGCCTACCCCCAGTGCCAGCCGCGGGTGAACCCCGAGCCCCTGGCCTGGGTCGAGAACCTGGCCAAGCAGCGCATCCGCTGGGTCCACCTGAGCCGCTATCCCAGCTTCCCCTATCCCTTGGAAGACCAGTGGGCCAGCGCCATGCCCCGGGCGTTTGCGCTGCGCTACGAGGACGACGCGAACCGGATCTACGAGTTTCTGCCCGTGGCGGACGCCGAGGCGAGATAAAAACCAGGGACTGCAACGACTGCAGGGACTGCAAGGACCCAAGAAAAGATGCTCGTCCTTGTTGTCCTTGCAGTCGTTGCAGTCCCTGCAGTCCTTTTTAGCTTCCCAACCTCCCCCGCAGCCGCAACGCCGCCGCGTTGCCGGGGTCGATCTCCAGCAGCCGGCGGTTGAGCTCCCGGGCTCCCGCCAGGTCGCCCCGCCGGGCGAGGAGCACGGCCTTGTTGTGAAGCGCCGGCAGGTTCTGGGGATTCAACGCGAGCGCCTGGTCGAAGCGCTTTTCGGCCTCCGCCAGGTCGCCCACCGCGAGGTAGACCCCGCCCAGGTTGCTCTGCACGTCGTCCGAGCCTGGCTCGAGCGCCTCCGCCCGCTGGTAGAAGCGCAGCGCGGTCAGCCAGTCGCCTTTCCGGGCGGCGAGGTTCCCCAGGTTTAGGCAGGCGAGGAAATCCCGCGGGTTGAGAATGAACGCGGCCTTGTAGTGCTCGTGGGCCTCGTCCGTTCGCCCCTGCTCCTCGTAAAGCCGCCCCAGGTTGTAGTGCACGAGGTCCATCCGCGGCGCAAAGCCGAGGACCGCGGGGACTGCAAAGGCCACGAGGGCTAAAGCGGCGAGCCCCACGAACCTCCTCCGCCGGGAGAGCTCCGCCACTGCGACCCCTGCAAGGAGCAGGAGCGAGGGGACGACCGGCAGCCGGTAGCGCGAGAAGAGGAAGAAGATCACCGTCGAGAGCATCCACCCCAAGGCGAAGAGCAGGGCCGGGGCGAAGGGGCCGGGGCGCTTGCGGAGGAAGAAGAGCCCCGCCAGGGCCAGGATCGTGGCGCCGCCGAATTCAAGGATTGGTAGGCGGAGGACCGGCGAGAGGGTCTTCACGTAGTAGTAGTCCACCGCGTCCGGCCACTCGTACCAGCTCCAGAACATCCCGAGCTTTCGGATCTGCAGCTTGAGGAAGTCTCCGGGGTGGGAGGCCGCCCAGGCGAGCGCCTTGTCCAGCCAGAAGCGGGAGACCTCCGAGGGGGTAAGCTTCCGGCCCAGCGTCTGCTCGGCTACCCGCACCGGCTCGCGCCGTTCGAGCGCCGGGATCTGCTTGCCGGGCACGATCGGCTGGTACGTGCCGTCCGCCTGCGGGTTGTTGCCGATGTAGAAGTTCGTCCCGCCCTGGAACGTCGTGGGCAGGAAGTCGCCCCCCACGAGACCGTTCCGCAGCATCACGGGGAGGAGGGCGAGCACCACCCCGCCCACGAGCGCCCCGCCCCGGCGTAGCAGCCCTGCCATCCTCGCCTCCCGGCTCCAGGCGAGAGGCAGGAGGAAGGGGATGACGAGCAGAGCGTTCTCCCGGAGCAGCACGAGAATCCCCAGAAGAATCCCCGCCCCGAGCCACCGGCCCACCCCCAGCCTGGCCCGCGCCGCCGCGAGCGCCCAGAGCAGGAAACAGGTCGCCGAGATCGCCAGCGACTCCTTCAAGAGCTGGACGTCGTAGAACAGGAAAGGGCCGTAGACCGCCGCGAGCCCGGCCGCGGCCATGCCCACCCGGGGGCCGCCCATCTCCCGCCCGGCCTGGTAGAGCGCCCAGACGCCGGCCACCGCGAGCGCGGTCTGTATCAGGTAGATGGCGTCCAGGCTCCTCCCGAAGAGGGTGTAAAGCACGGCCAGGAAATATGGATAGAGCGGCGCCTGGAAGAAGACCTGCGATCCCAGCCAGTCGCCCGCCGCGACCTCGCGGGCCCAGCGGTCGTACTCCTGGCTGTCCATGGCGAGCCAGGAAAAGAACGGCTCGCCGCGGACGGCTCCCCAGTGCGCGAGGCGCAGGGCGAAAGCCAGCGCCAGGATCGCGGCGAGGAACAGCCGGTGCGAGCGGTCGCGGGAATCCATCGGTGCCCGCTACTTTGGCACAGATCGCGCACGCGGCGAGGAACGATGAGTGAGAGACGGAAGCCGGAAAAGCGGAAGATCGGGGAGAGCCTCGTCAACCGGAGCGATTTCGAGGGGCTGCAGCGCGCCTGGAAGGAGAAGAACCTCGTCCTCTTCCTGGGCAACGGCGTCTCCATGCCCTACGGCATCCCCGCCTGGAAGGACCTGGTCCTGGAGATCCTCTTCGACCAGACGGACGTGGCCCGCCGGCTGGAGCCCATCGAGATTCCCCACCGGCGCGCGCTCGCCTCCTGGCTCGTCGACTACTACGAGTACGACCCCGTCGTCCTCGCCCGGGTGGTCAAGAACGAGATCCGGCGCCGGGCCAGCCGGGGCCGCAGAGCCGCGCCGGGCGAGGGGGAGACCCTGTTCCTCGAAAAGGTCCGGGAGCACCTCTACCCCTCTCCGCCGCTCGATCCCCCCGAGCCGACCGCGCTCACCGCCGTGGCCGACCTCATCAAGAAATCGAGCGACGACACCGGTGTGACCGGGGTGGTGACCTTCAACTTCGACGACCTGCTCGAAAGGAAGCTCGCCGGGACCGTCGACGTCCGGCCGATCTGGAGTGGCCGGCGCCAGGAGGGGAACGGCTTTCCCATCCTCCACCCCCACGGCTATCTCCCGCAGGACGGCGACCTCGAAGACTGCAATCTGGTCTTCACCGAGGACGACTACCACGACCTGACCACGGCCGTCTTCCACTGGGCGCTCACGTCGATCGTCTCCTACCTCCGGCACAGCACCGTGCTCTTCATCGGTCTCTCCATGCTCGACCCGAACCTCCGCCGGCTGCTCGACGCCGCCTACGTCCACGGCGACGTCCCGGCCCACTGGCAGGTCCAGAAGCGGCACAAGATCCCGGAGGACCAGATGCCCGGAATCCTGGAGGGCATCGAGCGCCGCGCCCAGCGTTACGGGGAGGTGGACGTCCGAAAGGACGTGCCGCAGCTCGAAGAGGCCGTCCAGGCCGTCCTCCACCAGGCGGATTCCTACGACCGGAATCTCTTCGAGTCCATGGGGGTCAAGACCATCTGGGTAGAGGATTACGACGACATCCCCGCGCTTCTGGAGCGGATTCCGGCCGACTGAGCCGCCGGCCCCGCTGTGCTACGATTTTGCTCCGAACGTTTCCGATCCATCGACAGAATATCTGGCTCGTCCCCGAGGAGACGCGAAGCGCCATGCCCACCATCGAATTCACCGACAACTACGAAGATCTCTCGACTGACAAGGGCTATCAGTTCAAGTTCTACTGCGAGCGGTGCGGCAACGGCTATCTGTCCACCTTCAAATCCTCGAAGCTGGGCATGGCCGCCTCCGCCGCGGAGGTCGCGGGAAACCTCCTGGGCGGCATCTTCGGGCGGGCGGCGAGCAGCGCCTACGAGATCCGCCGCGCCGTGGCCGGCCC
>DATEIO010001028.1:0-3925 GCA_035278895.1 Thermoanaerobaculia bacterium
AAGAGCCGGTCCATCTCCTCGACCAGTTGCGCGACGAAGTCCTTGCTGTTCACAGGATACCCTCCTCCATCGAAGCGTTCATCGAAAGATCCAATCCGGTTCCTATTCTATCTACTCTTTCAAGCCTCCAGGCTGCGCAGCACGGCCCGCACCGGCGAGGCGTCGAGCCCGGCCATCATCAGGGGGAGGGCGATCAGCTCGTAGACCCCTTCGGGGACGCCATCCAGGACCAGCCCCTCCAGGATGGCGATCCCGCCGCGGAAGAGGGCGTGGTGGGCGTCCAGGGTCTTGCTGTCGAACGGGTCGACCGAGGGGGTGTCCATTCCCACGAGGAGGACCCCTTTTTCGGCCATCAGGCTGGCGAGCTCGGGTGAGATCGCGGTGAAGCGCTCGGGGAAGGTCCGGCGGTCGCGCACGCTTTCGGTCTTGAACAGGATCCGGCCCGGATTCGCAAGGTCGAACCCGTCCACGTGCCGCGGCTCGATGAGCGGCTGGGGCGGCACCCGGATCACCCGGCAAGGGCCGAGATAGCGTTCGAGCGGCATGTCGGCGATCCCCTCGCCCCGTGGCTCGGTGTGGAACGGGGCGTCCGCGTGCGAGCCGAGGTGAGGGGTGGTGGTGATGGCGGAAAGGTTCACGCTGGCGCCCTGGGCGAGCGACCAGGAGAGCTTGGAGAAAAACGGCGTATCGCCGGGCCAGACGGGGAGCTCGGGACGGATGGTCGGGGAGAGGTCGTAGAGCATGGGGGAGGGCCTCCTCCCGGGATCATACCCTGTAGGGGCGGCCCTATGTGGCCGCCCTGTGTGGGGGGAGGCCTGAAGCAAGCAGGGCGGCCACACAGGGCCGCCCCTACAGGTGAAGCTGGCACCAGGCGTGATCAGCCCGGCTCGGAGATCTTCTCCAGCACCCGGCCGAAGTCCTTCGTGCCGACGGAGCCCAGCTCGCGGGCGAGGTCGGCCTGGGCCACGATCCCGAGGACGCGGTTCTGGTCGTCCACCACCGGGATGCGGCGCACCTGCTCGGACGACATCAAGTGCTCGACCTCGTCCAGCTTGGAGTCGGGGCGGACGCAGGCGACGTTCTTGGTCATCGCCTCGCGGACCGGGGTGTCGGGGCTCTGGCCCCGGCCCAGGATGCGCAGGGCGAGGTCGCGGTCGGTCACGATCCCCTGGAGCTTCATCGCGTTACGGCTCTCGACGACGGGAAGGCTCCCGCAGTCGTTGTCTTCCATCATCCGGGCCGCGTCGCGCGCCGTGGTTTCCGGCGTGCAGACGGCCGGGCTGTCCGTCATGATGTCTCGCGCGGTCTTGCCTGCCATGCGGTCCTCCTTCTGTTGTCTTTCGGGTCTTCCAATAGACCCATGGACGGTTTTGCAAAAGGCGGACCGCTTCGGACGGGCCGCAGCGGCTGGTGTAGGATAGGGAGCCTTTGAGAGGAGCCGCGAAGCCCATGAGCCAGGAGCCCGAAGTGATCGTCCCCGAGCATGTGCCGGCGGTGGCCCTGACCGAGCTCGACGACGAGCAGCAGAAGAAGCTCGCGACCATGGCCCATCACGTGCGGGGGCTCCTGACGGCGCTGGGGCTGGACCTGAAAGACCCGAACCTCGCCGAGACCGACCTCCGCGTGGCCAAGATGTACCTGGAGATGTTCCACGGCCTGTCCGAGGGGGCGGAGCCCAAGGTGACGACCTTTCCCAACGAGGAGGGGTACAGCCACATGGTGATGGAG
Source organism: Thermoanaerobaculia bacterium (assembly GCA_035278895.1). Taxonomy (GTDB): domain Bacteria; phylum Acidobacteriota; class Thermoanaerobaculia; order Multivoradales; family UBA5704; genus DATARR01. The sequence continues at coordinate 1,729 of DATEIO010001028.1, forward strand.
AAGCAGATCCCCTTCTACTCCATGTGCGCGCACCACCTGATCCCCTTCTACGGCCACGCCCACATCGCCTACATCCCCAGAGACCGCATCCTGGGGCTCTCGAAGTTCTCCCGCATCCTCGAGTTCTACGCCAAGCGGCCGCAGCTCCAGGAACGGCTGACCGAGCAGGTGGTCACCTATCTCGAAGAGAAGCTCCAGCCCCTGGGCGCCATGGTGGTCATCGAGGCCCGGCACCTGTGCGTCGAGATGCGCGGCGTCAAGAAGCCCGGCGCCCTCACCGTGACCTCGGCCCTGCGCGGCATCTTCCACCAGAAGCCCGTCCGCGAAGAGTTCCTGGACCTGCTCCGGCACAGCCATGGGTAAACGCCTCACAGCCCTTCCGCTCCTCCTGCTCCTCGCCGTGGCGTGCGGCGGGGGCGGCGTTGCCACGCGCTCGATCGCCGACCTGACCAACCCCGCCCTGGGGCTGGAAACCTCGGGATGGCTGATCGGAGCCGTCTCGCGGATCGCCACGCCCGAGGAGATCCAGGCCTACCTGGCGCTCCAGGACGACGCGGCCGCCCAGGCCTTCATCGAGAGCTTCTGGGAGAAGCGCGATCCCGCTCCGGCCAAGCCGGGCAACCCCTTGCGGGAGACCTTCGACGAGCGCTCCGCCGCCGCGGACCGGCAGTTCAGCGAGGCGGGCTTCCTGGGCCGCCGCACGGACCGCGGCACCATCTACGTGCTTTACGGGCGTCCTACGAAGATCGACTTCGAGGTATCGCCCACGCCGGAGGACCCGCCGATCGAAGTCTGGACCTACGACGCCTCGGCCCCCTCGGGTCTCGACGCCCGGAGGCCTGCGGGCCTCTACCGCTTCATCAAGCGCGGAGACCTGACCGTGACCTACCTGCCCACCCAGCGCCGCCGCTTTTAAAGAGCGAAGACCAAGGAGCGAAGAAGATGACCGAGGCTCGTGCCGTGCTCGCGGGGACCGGGATTGCGGTTCCTCCCCTCGAAGTCGACAACAACATGCTGTCTCGGATCATCGAGACCAGCGACGAGTGGGTGCGGGAGAGGAGCGGCGTCGTGACGCGCTACTACGTGGAGCCCGGGGTCGGGTCGTCCGACCTGGGGGTGGACGCGGCGCGGGCGGCGCTCGAAGACGCCGGGATCGAGGCGGGCGAGGTCGACTACATCGTCTGCGCCACGATGACTCCGGATCACTACTTCCCCGGCTCCGGCACGCTGATCCAGCAGAAGCTGGGGATGCGGCCTCTGCCGGCGCTCGACATTCGCCAGCAGTGCGCCAACTACGTCTACGGGCTCCAGGTGGTGGACGCCCTGATCCGGGGCGGGGTCGCCAAGACCGTGCTCCTCGTGGGGACCGACGTCCACACCTCGCTGATGCCGTTTTCAGCCCAGACCTTCGAGGTGCTCCATGGGCGCGATCCCGGGCCGCTCCCCCCGGAGGATTTCGAGTGGAACTCCAAGTTCCGCCACCTCCTCGTCCTCTTCGGGGATGCCGCGGGAGCCATGGTCTTCCGGGCGGAGAAGGCGGACGGACGGGGCATCCTCGCCCACGCGGTCTACGGCGACGGCAATCACAAGGACATTCTCTACGTGCCGGGGGGAGGATCGGCGCGCCGCCCGTTCGTCACGTGCGACATGATCCGGGAGGCCGACACCGTGCCGGTGATGGACGGGCGGGCCGTGTTCAAGCTCGCCGTGACCCGGATGCCCGAGGTCACGAACGAGGTGCTCCACCGCTGCGGCTACACCACGAAGGACCTGGACCTGGTCGTGATGCACCAGGCGAACCTGCGGATCAACGAGAAGGCGCAGCAGATCCTGGGTCTTCCGAACGAGAAGGTCTACAACAACATCCAGAAATACGGGAACACCACCTCCGCCACCCTGCCGCTCGCGTTCCACGAGGCGCGCAAGAAGGGCATGGCGCCGGAAGGCTCCCTCGTGGCCTTGACCGCCCTGGGCGCCGGCCTCCACTGGGGGGCGGTGCTCATGCGAGTGTGACGCCGTGGCCGTCTCGAACCCGAAGGTGGCGCTCCAGGGGGCTCCCACCCCCGCCGAGATCGCGGACGCCCTGAACCACCGGGTCATGGGGCAGGAGGAGGCCGTCCGCGAGATGGCGGTCGCCCTCTCGAAGCAGCTCGCGGGCCTCAAAGTCGGCAACATCCTGATGATCGGCTCCTCGGGC
>DATEIO010001029.1:0-4368 GCA_035278895.1 Thermoanaerobaculia bacterium
CCTACAGAAGATACTCTACACCGGCGGTGGAGGCCCCTCCTCGCCCTCCTCCGCGGGCGCCGTCTGCACCGTCGGCGGCACCACCGGCTTCGGAGGGGCCTGGGCCGGCACCCCGGCGGTCGGGGGGATCACCGGCTTCTGCGGCTCGCGGCTCGGGCGGATCTCGATCGTCCCCTCCTCCACGGGCGCTCCCGGCGGGGCGGAGGTGTCTGGCGGCCGGGGGATCGTCACCTGGATGGGGCGGATCGGCACGGGCTGGGGCAGCGCCGCTTCGGCGTCCGGGCCTCCGGCCGGGGCGATCTCGATGCTGGCCGGCTCCCCGTTGCCGTAGGTGCCGTAGTCCCCTTCCGTTCCGTACTGCCCGTAGGCCGGGCTGAGCGGCTCGCCGGTCACCGGGTCGTAATAGATCTGGTCCTGGCCGAGGGTCGCGTCCGCCCAGGACTGCCCGTAGGTGGGGGAGTGGCGCTGGCAGGGTTCGGCCGGGGCCTGCCACTCGGCAAAGGCTTCGACGATGCGCGTGGGGCAGTAGGGGGTCGCGATCTGTCCGGTCGTGGGGTCGACCGTGGCCTGGACGATGCCGGCGGGCACCGGGAAGTCCGGATAGCCGCCTGCCGGGCGCACGGCCGCGGTGAAGCGGGCCCAGATCGGGAGCGCGGCCTTGGCGCCCGAGAGGCTGGTGCGCGAGTTGTCGTCGTAGCCCACCCAGACGACGGTCACGCGGTCCGGCGAATAGCCGGCGAACCAGTTGTCCCGCCGGTCGTTCGTGGTGCCGGTCTTGCCCGCCAAGGGGCCCAGGCTGCGGGCCGCGGCGGCCGTGCCGTGGTTCACCGCGCCTTTCAGGATCGAGGTCACGAGATAGGCGACCTGGGGCTGGAGCGCGCGCTTGGGCGAGCCCAGGTCGTCCCCCAGGACCGGCTCGCCTTCGCGGTCGAGCACGGTGTCGAGGCCGTGGATCTCCGGGCGCAGGCCGGCCGAGGCGAAGGTCGAGTAGACCTCGGCCATCTCCAGGGGGCTCAAGGTGACCGTGCCCAGCGACACGGCGGGCCCGGAGTCGAAGCGCTCCTCGATCCCCATCTCGCGGGCGAGGTGGGTGACTGTCGGGATCCCCGCCTGGAGCGCCAGGCGCACGGTTGGGATGTTCAGGCTCTGCTCGAGCGCCGTGCGCGCCGTCACCCAGCCGCGGAAGCCGTTGTCGTAGTTCTGGGGGCGCCAGCTCGCCTTGCCCAGCCGGACGCTGATCGGCGAGTCCTTGAGCGGCGTCACGGGGGAGGCCACCCCTTCGGAGAAGGCCGCGGCGTAGACGATCGGCTTGAACGTGCTCCCCGCCTGCCGCTTCGCCTGGGAGACCCGGTCGAACTGGCTCTTCGTCCAGTCGCGCCCGCCGACCCAGGCGAGAATGGCCCCCTCCCGGGGATCGACCGACACGAGCGCCGCCTGGAGCGGCTTTTTCGCCCGCTTCCCCTGGAGCCCGGCAAGCCCCTTCCCGACCGCGGCCTCCGCCTCCCGCTGGTCGCGGAAGCGGAGGGTGGAGAAGAGGAGATAGCCCTGGCCGCCCAGGTCGTCGATCTCGAACCGCTTCTCGGCCTCGGCCTTCATGGCCTCGGCGAAGTACGGGGCGAGCGGCCGCACGGACACGGTCCGCGGATCGGCCACGACCGGCAGCTTCCGGGCCTGGGCCACCTGCTCCGCCGGAGCCCATTCGAGCTCGGCCATGCGCTGGAGCACCCAGTCGCGGCGCTCCCTGGCCTTGTCGGGGTGCTCGACGGGGGAGTAGTCGGCCGGGGCCTGGATCATCCCGGCGAGCGTCGCGGCCTCCGTCAGGTTGAGCTCCGAGGGGGCCTTGCCGAAGTAGGCCCAGGACGCGGCGCCCAGGCCGATCAGGTTGGCCGAGCCGCTCCGGCCCCAGTAGATCTCGTTCAGATAGGCCTCGAGGATCGCCCGCTTGCCGTAGCGCGCCTCGAGCATCACGGCGATCACCGCCTCCTTGGCTTTGCGGGTGAGCGTCCGCTCGGACGACAGATAGACGTTCTTGACCACCTGCTGGGTGATCGTGCTCCCGCCCTGTTGCATGCCGCCGCCCTTCACGTTCACCCACAAGGCGCGGGCGATGCCGGTGGGGGAGACGCCGGGATGGAGGAAGAAGCTGTCGTCCTCGGCCGCGAGCACGGCCCGGATGACCTCCTCGGGCAGCTCGTCGAGCGAGACCGGCCGGCGCTCCTCGACGTTCTCGTCGTAGTACGAGGCGAGGAGGGGGGGCGGCAGGAGCGTGCTTGCCGCCTTGCGGCCCGCGACCTCGACCTTCGTGATCCTCTTCCCCTGAAAAGAGATCGCGACCGGGGCTCCGCCGTCCTCGCCGTCCGGAGTCGGGAACCGGCGCAGATGGACGGCCAGCCTGTCGCCGTCCTGCTTGAAGGTCCCGGGCCGGAGCGGTCCGTCTCCGGCGTTGCGGTAGCCTGTGGCGGCGAGCTCCTCCCGCACGTCGTCGGCCGACAGGGTCTGGCCGGGTGCCAGCTCGGTCGGCGTGCCGTACAGGCGGGACGCCTGCTTGAACGGAGCCTTCGGGAACTGCCGCGAGAGGCTCCAGAGATACCCGGCGGCCACGAAGCCGGCGAGGAACAGGAGGGCCGAAGCCACGAGGCCCGCGATCACCAGCCGCCGCCGCGCCGGATCCATCGGCGGAAACTCGCGGCGGGGGTTTCGAACGAAGTAGACGGGGCGCTGCATATGTCCTCCGCGGCGTCCCCGAAAGATCCTTCTTGAAGATCGCCGCTCACGGACTGGATAAGGCAAGGGACGTGCCACCTCCTGCGGCACAGGGGTTGCAGCCGGCTTGTCCGTGCGGTCGCCAAACCGGTGGATCGCAGCACGAAGGAGGAGGAGATGGCGACTTGCGAAGTGTGCGGGAACGACTACGATAGGGCTTTCGAAGTGGTCATGGCGGGCGAGTCCCACGTCTTCGACAGCTTCGAGTGCGCCATCCACGCCCTGGCGCCCAAGTGCGAGCACTGCGGGTGCCGGATCGTGGGGCACGGCGTCCAGGCCGGCAATTCGATCTACTGCTGCGCCCACTGTGCCGAGCACTCAGGGGAAACGGGGCTCCAGGACCGCGTCTGACCCGGGGAGGTGGAGCGTGAGCGATCTGGCGGCGAGAAAGTGTGAGCCCTGCGAATCCGGCACCGGAGCCCTCAAGGGGGACGATCTCCGGAAGCTCTTCGGCCAGCTCGAGGGCTGGAACCTGGTCAACGAGCACCATCTCGAAAAGGAATACCGCTTCAAGGACTTCGTCGAAGCCCTGGCCTTCGTCAACCGGCTGGGGGAGGTGGCGGAGCGCGAGGGGCACCACCCGGACATCTTCCTCACCTGGGGAAAGGTGACGGTAACCCTCTGGACCCACTCGGTCGGCGGACTTTCCGAGAATGATTTCATCCTGGCGGCCAAGGCCGACCAGGTGCGCTGAATTCCGCGTCAGCCCCGAGCCGGGGGACCCCTCCCCCGAGTTGGGGGACCCCTTCTCCGTGCCCTCCGGGCCTCCCGGAGGGCACACCCTCCCTCCACCGGCTCACCTCCCGCCTTCCCAAGCACCTTTTAAGATGGATGTGAGCTTCGAAAAGGAGGAAAGCATGGTGAAGAAGACATGGATCATCGCCTGTAGCCTTCTCCTCGTTGCCATCGCCGGATTTGCCGACTCGCCGGGCCCGGGCCCCGTCTCGGACGAGGTCCTGGCCGCCATCCTGGGCGAGCCTCTGGCCGGTGCTTCCTGCGCCACGAAAGCGGGCGGAGCGGCGGGTGGGGCGGACGAGATCCGCTTCGTGGCCGCGGTCGCCGGCGAGAAGGCCACCTGCACGGTGGACTGCGGGAACGGCACGTCGGTCACCTGCACGAGCAACACCACCTGCACGGCGGTACAGCGCAACTGCGTGACGACCCTGGAGGCGGGGCACGTCACCTGTGACGGCATCACCACCAGTTGCACGCCGTCCTGCTGCACCGGCGGCACCGTTCAGCAGAACGCCTGCTGCCGGTGCGACATCCAGGGAGACTGCTTCAGTTGCTGCAAGTGCGAGGGCGGCATCGGGTGCGCCCGGCAGTGCAGCGGCGAGCTTTGAGGCCCTCGGCACCCTCCGGGTTCTCCGGAGGGTGCCTCCTTGGAGCTTTCCGTTGACACCGCCCCCCTGCTTTGCTACCCTTCCCCTCCCTTGACGCCGCAGGGCGGCTTGGGAATGCTTCAGGCCCGTAGCTCAGTTGGTTAGAGCGCTACGTTGACATCGTAGAGGTCAGCGGTTCAAGTCCGCTCGGGCCTACCAGGTTCTTTTTTCGAGGAGCGGAAATCGGCACCAGGATCGCGACAGACAGGCGGATCGGGCAGGT
>DATEIO010001030.1:0-3994 GCA_035278895.1 Thermoanaerobaculia bacterium
GTCCGCTCCACCGCGGAATACCGCCGCTTCGCCCTGGAACGGGTGGTCCGGCGGATGGTACTGTCCCTCGGATCATGACCCCCCCGACCTCCCTGACTTCTGAATCCCTCCCTGACACCCTGGAGCGCCTCCAGGCCGCCAACCTCGCTTTTGCCCGCCGCTACCCCGGCGAATCGGACCGCCGCCAGCCGGTCCACACCGTCTATGGCGGAGCGCACCTCTTCAAGTCCGACGCCGCGGCGAAGCTGGGATCTCTGGCTCTGCGCACCCTCGAAGAGTACGCGCCGGAGCCCGTGGACCTGTCCCGGGCGATCGATCTGCCGGAAGAGCTGGCCTCCACGATCCTCCCTCGAATCGTCGAGAAGCTCCGCCGCGAGCCGGTCGAGGACTTTCGGGCCGACTTCGAGGACGGCTACGGCAACCGGCCGGATGCGGAGGAGGACGGCCATGCCGAGACCGTGGCCCGCGAGATGGCCGCTGGGCTGGCCGCCGGCACCCTCCCTCCGTTCATCGGCATCCGCATCAAGCCGTTCACCGAGGAGCTGCGGGAGCGTTCCCTGCGAACGCTGGACATCTTCCTGACGGTGCTCACCCAGGAGACCGGCGGCCGGCTGCCGGACAACTTCGTCGTCACCCTTCCCAAGGTGACGATCCCGGAGCAGGTGGCGGCGCTCGCGGACGCCTTCGATCTCCTGGAGACGGTGCTCGCCCTCCCGGCCGGGTCGCTCCGGCTGGAGATCATGATCGAAACTCCACAGTCGATCCTCAATGAGCGGGGACAGTCCAACCTGCCGCTCCTCGCGGACGCGGCGCGCGGCCGGTGCGTGGCGGCCCACTTCGGCACCTACGATTACACCGCCTCGAGCAACATCACGGCGGCGTATCAGGCGATGGATCATCCGGTCTGCGACTTCGCCAAGCACATGATGCAGGTCGCCTACGCGGGCACGGGTCTCTGGATTTCAGACGGGGCCACGAACGTGCTGCCGGTGCCGCCCCATCGCGGCTCCTCACTCACCGCGGACCAACTCGAAGAGAACCGCGAGGCCGTCTACGCCGCCTGGAGGCTCCACGCCCGGCACGTCCGGCACTCCCTGACCGGCGGCTTCTATCAAGGCTGGGACCTGCACCCCGCGCAGCTCGTCACCCGCTACGCCACCGTCTTTGCCTTCTTTTTGGAAGGACTGGACGCCGCCTCCGAGCGCCTCCGCAACTTCGTCGAAAAAGCCGCCCGCGCGACGCTCGTGGGCGAGGTCTTCGACGACGCCGCCACGGGCCAGGGCCTCCTCAACTACTTCCTCCGCGCCGTCAACTGCGGGGCGATCACGGAGGAGGAGGCGTTGGAGCGGTCCGGGTTGACGCTGGAGGAGCTTCGGGGGCGGTCGTTTGTGAGGATCTTGAGGAACCGGCGGGGTTGACCCTGCTAGAATGGAGCCGGTCGGAAGACGACTGAAGAGGTGACAGATGAAAGCTTCTCAACAGCAGTTTGTCGTCGACAGTGCTGGAAACAAGACGGCCGTTATCGTTCCGATGGAAGAGTACGAACGGTTGCTCGACGACCTTCATGATCTAGCAGTGATTGCCGAGCGTCGAGAGGAAGAGCCGGTAAGCTTCGAGGAGGTAAAGGAGCGGCTGCTGAGAGATGGCCTCTTATAACGTCCATCTCAAGCCGTCTGCCGAGAAAGATCTCCGCAAGCTGCCGAAACCGATGATCTCACGGGTCATCGAGGAGATCGAAAAACTTCGTTCAAACCCCTTTCCCCACCAGGCGATCAAGCTGGAAGCGGTGGAGCGGCTCTATAGGCTACGCGTAGGTGATTATAGGATCATCTATGAGGTGGAAACGGAGCCGAAACAGATCACGATTCTCTATATCCGGCATCGCCGAGAAGCCTACCGCGCCCTTTAGACAATCTCACCTCCTCCGCATCGTCCCCTCAATCAACCCATACGGCTCCGCCGTCGCCACGAAAATCTCGTTGCGATTCTCCATTCCGAACGGCGCAAGATCCACCGGAATGTGATGCTTGTTGGGCATCGACAAGTGGATCTCCTCGACCTCGGCGATCTCCAAGGCGGCCTCCCCCATCGCGTAGAGCGTGTGCTGCACCGACAGGCTGTCGTGATTCGCAAAGGCTTCGAGGAGCCGGCGCCTCACCTCGCTCCAGAGGCGGCCGAAGGCGACGTCGGTCCTCGCGTAGGTCCAGGTCGCCCGCACGGCCGTGGCGAGGAGGCGGTCCGAGGTCTCCTTGAGGGTCGTGTAGCGGTCTCTCGGATAGCCCTCGAACGCGGACTTCGCCGTTTTCATCACCACCAGGTCCGCAATCCCCGCCACCACCCTCGCTCCGCCCTGCCGGTCGCGCGTCACCACGGCCGTGCGCTGCTCGGAACCCGCTCTTCGGAAGCTCTGGGAATCGATCGATTCCCAGAGATGCTCGGCCAGATCCACGCGGACGGCGGAAGCCCTTGGGCTCGCCTCCAGAAAGTGATTCGTCAGCAGGAGTCCGAAGCTTTCGATATCCTCGAAAGGATTTTCGGCAGCCAGCGCGTAGACGGTGTTCTTCATCGTGTCCGTGGGCAGGACGCCGCTGTTGTCCCCGTCCGCATACGCCGCGACAAAATCCCCTTCCGTCCGGATGCCCACCGTGACATCCCGGAGCTCGTGGCGCTCCGGCCCGCGGCGGACGGTCACCAAGCGCACGGCCTGCTTGCCATAGTTGTTGTCGATCAGCGTCACCGGCATCGCTCAGCTCCCCCGGTAGGTCGAGTAGCCGTACGGGCTCAGCAGGAGCGGCACGTGATGGTGCTGATTTGCGTCCCGTACGTGGAAGACGATCGAGGCTTCGGGATAGAAACCTTCGATTCCCTGCGCCCGGAAATAGGTTTCGATTCCAAACGTGAGGCGGTAGACCCCCGCGGTCAGCGCCGAGCCGGCCGGCAGCAGTTGCCGGACCCGGCCGTCCGCGTCGGTCTCGGCCCGGCCCAGCTCGCGCCAGCCGTTCTCCGTCTGGATTTCGAGCACGACGGGCACGCCGCTCGCGGGCCGGCCCCGCGAGGTGTCGAGGACGTGCGTGGTGATTCCGCTCATGAGGCCAGGAGCTTCTCCAATCTCAGGTTCGTGATCTTGCGCTGCTCTTCAGCAGCGATGCGGAGCTCCGTCTCCGGATCGTTGTCCAGCCGCCCCCGCAACAGCTCCAGCATCTCAGCCGCGCTCTTGCCCGTGGCGCAGACGATGAAAATGTGATCGAAACGGGACTCGTAGACCCGGTTCGCCGCGACCAAGGCGGCCAGGGTCTCCGCGTCCGCGCCCCGCGCTCCGGCCTGCTCCGCCTCGGACCAGCGGCTCCCCTTCTCCCCGATCCGAGGGTGCGCGGCAAAGGCCTCCAGCCAGTCCTCGCGGCCGAGGCTCCGCCAGATGCGGTCTCCCGCCTCCTTCATTCCGGAAAGGTCGCGGAAGGGCCGGCTTTCCGCCATCCGGCGGGCCCACACCCGCGAGCCACAACACCGCAGAAGCTCCGCGACAGCGTCTGCGGACGGCAGCCCGTTCAGCCGGTCCAGGGCGTTGACCGTTCCAAAGAGTCGCAGCCGCGCCACGCCGCCGTCCGGGAAGATATTCAGCCGCACGTGGGTGAACGGCCCCGCCGCCGCCAGCTCGTCGAACAGATGCCGGGTGTGAGGCCGGAGCGGGGTCCGCGGCAGAATCTCCCGCCAGTCCATGAGGTCTCCGGAGGCTCCGGGCGCATCGCAGCCCTCGATCCAGCAGCTTCCGGGAGCGTTGCCCTTGAAGTGAGAGGTGTCCACCTCGGCGCGATGGAGGGCTCCACGCATCCCCAGCTTCACGATCGCCCAGTCATGGCCGGGGCCCCTGCGCCGCTTCGTCTCCCATCCGTCATGCATGCCGAGCGAGGGCCCGGGGAGAATGAGGTTGTGCCGGTTGCCGAAAAACATGTCGCTGCAGGAGAGGACCACGCCGCCGTTCTCCGTCCCCGCCAGA
>DATEIO010001031.1:0-14175 GCA_035278895.1 Thermoanaerobaculia bacterium
AGCGCACAGAAACAGCGTGGCCCACGGCCACACGAAAGGAATCCTCATCAGCCCACCTCGCGAAGAGCAGGGTCCAGGAACGACGGAGCGAAGAACGGTGGGGTTAGGTCAGGAGGCTTTCGGAACGTGGAACACGTCGCGGGGATCGCCGGAGAGGGCGTAGCCGGAGGCGGCCTCGGCGAAAGCGGTGGCCAGGCCCGGATCCCGGTCCACCCGGATCGCGCCGGCCAGCACCGTCCGCCCTGGCGAGCAGCAGACGCAGAGAGAGCAGGCCGGCGGGCAGCAGCCCGGCTGCTCACTTCCGAGGCACTCGTTGCACCGCTCCGCGAATCCTGCCAGGGGCAGGAGGAGCGCCAGAACGGCCAGGAGCAGGGCGGTGGGCCGGCGGGTCATCGGGATATGTATACCACGCCTGGTGTAGTGAGTCTGTAGAACGCGTTCTGAATCAGCACGTCAAGGAGAGCCCTGGAAGCTCGGCTTCAGCAACAGGATCGCTCCCGGGGAGAGGACTCCTGCATCACAGGCTCCTGCCGGTTGCGGAGCCATGCCCCCGGGATTCAGGAGCTCGAGTTGCCGAGGTAGAAAGCAGACCCTGTATTCGCCGGGCGCAACGTTGGGAATCCGGAGGGTCGGCTCGGCTCCCCAAAGCTGTCCCTGATCGTGCGCCCACCGGCGGAGCAGACCGATGGGGATCGAAAGACCGTTCTGGAAGACCACCGGCACGAGATTCCGGCGCTGAAGCTCTTCCGGCTCTTCGGGGAGGATGATCTCCAGGCCACCGCTCTCCTCCGAAACCCGAAGGGCCAGAGGAGACTCGGCCGGAAGATCGTAGGCCCGGAGAGCGAATCCAGGCGCGCTCACGATCGCGGCGACGCGTTGGACGCCCTCCGGAAGCTCCGCACTGAAGGAGCCGGCCGTGTCCGTCGTGGCGGAGCTCCCGGCATCCATCGGAAGGATCGCAAGGAGATCGACCTGAGAGCCCGCGACCGGTCCGAGGGATGAAGCCACCGTTCCCGTCAACCGGCGGGTTGGGCGAATCTTCAGCTCGAGGGGCCCGACCGCCCTCCCTTCGGTCAAGGGCGCAAAAGTCCGGCCGCTCGTCCGTGAAGAAGATTCCGCGGACAACCAGAGAGCCCCTTCGTTTAGCCCCCGCAGATCGAAAGTGCCGTCCGGTTCCGTGCTCTGGAAGAGGTCGAGGCCCTCTCCCTGGAGGAAGAGGTGGGCCTCGACGGGCCTGCCCTCCTCGTCCACGACCCGTCCGAAAACCCGGGTATCCGGCAGGTCGAGGGTGAGGCGTGACTTGCCGGAGCGGTCGGCCTTCACCTCGGACCGGATTCGAACCCGGAACCGGGGCTCCTCCGCCTCGACGTCGATCCACCAGAGCCCCTCGTGGGGCAGAACCCCGAGGAACCGTCCCTCCTCATCGGCTTCCATCCGGATCGACATGGTACCGGAGCGGCCCCCGAACCAGAGGGTTGCCGCCAGGGAATTGCTCCCAAGCCGGAGCCGCCCTTCCAGATCGACGAGAGAGACCTCGATCGTCTGCCGCCCGTCCCCAGGACCGATCGCGAGCGCGGGCTCCCGGTGGAATCGGTTGCCGAGAGAATCCAGAACGGTGACCTCATAGAGGCCCGGAGATTGGCCCGGAGCTGTAAACAGCCCCTCCGGGTCCGCCACGCCGTCGAAAATCACGGGGCGGGGCCGAGCCGCGCCGTCGGCCCGGACGACCTGCGCTCGCCAAGGCCGCCCGAGCCAGTCGACCGCGGGATCGATCTGGAATTGAAGATCCAGAAGACGGGTGAGAACAAGGGGTTCCCCGAGAAAGGTCTCGGTACGCGGCTCGACGCGGACGCTGTCAACCCGGGCCGGAGCGTAGCCCGGCTGCCGGACCTCCACCGCGTACATCCCGGGAGCGAGGCTCGTCAACTGAAAAAAGCCGTCCTTTCCCACCTTCCGCTCGAGAGCCACGCGTTCCAGGTCGATGGCCTTCCGCGCATCCGCTCCGCCGGCAGAGAGAGACGACAAACGAACGATGCACTGTTCAGGATCGATCCTCCCCCCTTCAACCGTCACCCAACCGGCCACGGAGGCGCCCCGCTGAAGCTCCACGGTGCCTACGGCCACCGTCTTGTCTGGAAGAATCTTCACTCCCCAACGGTACTGCGGGGTAAAGCCGTCCGCCGAGACCACCAGATCGAACACCGACGCCGGAAGAGAGCAACTCCAGGCCCCTTTCTTGTCCACGGGGCAATCCACCGCCCCTTGAGGAGCGGGGGGACGCTTCAAAACCGAGGGAACCGCCAGCGTCTTCACGAGAACCTGCCGCGGCAAGGGGGCGCCTTGATCCTGGATCCGGACGACGCCGGACACCTTGCCCATCGGCCACAGATCCAGGACAACAAGGTTTTCCTGATCCGGCCGTCCGACAGTCAGGGGCTTGCGCGGAACCCAGAATCCGGGGAGATCCGCCGACACCTCCCAACTCGATCCGGGCCGAAGCCTCGCAGAGAGAGCCGCTTCAGAGGCAACAGGCACCCGCACGGGTTCTCCCTCTCCTTCGGCTGGGCGCAGGAGGATGATTCCCAGAATCGGCAGGCCGGACGGAATTTGTGGAGCAAGCTCGATCCGGACAGGGGTGAGCGCCAACGGCTCCTGAGCAGAGGCTGGACCGAGCCCACCCAAGAGCAGAAGGACAACAAGGGCAGGCCCCGGGAAGAGACGAAACAACATCGAAAGATTCCCGCTCAAATGGCGGGCCGTCCACCACCACTGCAACTGAAGCATTGTGCCGGGCAGAAGCCCGAGGTCTGGCAGGGATTGGTGCCGCCTCCGCCGATGTTGGTTCCTCCACCGCCCCCAGCGTCCACCACGGAACAGTAGATTCCGTCCTCGCTGCAATAAGGCCCGAACCAATCGACTCCATCCTTGCAGATCGTGACCCCCGTCTCCTCCTGCTTGACTTCAACACACCAGGACATCCCACCTGTGAAGACCGGGTTGGTGCATCTCTCACATCCTGCCAGGAGCTCCCCAGGAATCATCAGGGAGACAAGAGAGACGACAACGGCAAACAGCGCAATTTGAAGCCGGGAAAGTGCAGGCACGAGCGCTCTCCTTTTTTAGAGATGTCACAAACCAAGAAATTTTAGGTTCGCGCCGTCTGAACCGTCAAGAGGGGGCGGACTCGGCCAAGGCTCCAGGAGAGAGGGGCAGTACCGGGGCAGACCTCCCGAGAGAGGGCCTGCCCCGGACGCGCGACCGAGGGCTACGGGTTGATGAGCGGCTGGATCGAGCTGTAGTAGTAGGCGAAAGCCCCGTCCACCGTGGCGTTGGCGGCGGCGTTGCACACGTTGTTGACGTCGGTCCCGCAAGCGCCGGAGAGCTGGCCGACGACCTGCGAGGAGGCATTCATCACCGGCGAGCCGCTGCTGCCGCCGTCCGTCGCGCCCGTGATGTCACGGCTGTAGATGCGCTCGCCGCGCGGCCAGCCCGTGCAGGTTCCGGCGCTCGTGCTCACGTTGTGCTGCGAGTAGACCTGCGGCCCGAACTGCGGGTTGCTGATCCGGTAGAGCAGTGCGCCGTTGGTGTTGGCCACGGGCGCGCTGGTCCAGCCCAGTTGGACGGAGCCGGCCGGCGGGTTCTGGGTGAGCTGCATCAGGGTGAAGTCGCCCTTGCGGTTGCTCTTGGCCACCGAGGCGCCCGTCGTGATGTACGGCCAGGCGTTGTTGGCCGGGCAGGTGCCGTTGCAGGAGGAGGTCGCGTAGCGCCAGTAGAAGTTGACGTTCTTGGCCGTCTTGCTGCTGCTCAGGCAGTGGTTGGCGGTCAGGAAGAAGTTGCCCTGGCTCGGGTTGTTGTCGGAGAGCAGGCCGCCCGTGCAGGTGTAGATGAAGGCGCCGGAGACCCACTCCATCTTCGCGGTGGCGAGCTTGGCCGGGTTGGCGATCGCCACGTTGGTGCAGGTCGCGTCGACGACGCAATTCGCGTTGCCGCAGGGGAAGGTCGCGTCCGTTCCCGCCTTCTCGAACGGCTCGGACGGATCGATCCCCGCCAGACGGCCGGCGAAGCCCGCGGTGATAAGGCCGGCTTCCTCGATCCGGAACGACACGGCGGCGAGATCGGCCGCGGTGACCGGCGCGGCCATGCGGAGCTGGAGGACCGCCTCGGTGCCGAAGACCGTCGCGGTCCAGAGATCGCCGCTGAAGTCAGGGCCGGCGCCCGTGTAGGGTCCGAAAGCCTGGCCGACGCGGTTGTAGAAGTAGAGCTCGGCATTCTGCGGCAGCGACAGGTTCTGGAGGTGCAGGCGGATGGCGCCCGCGCCCTCGGCGCGGATGGTCGTGGCCCACACGATCCCGCCGTCCGCCCGCTTGGCGAGCGTGCCGGCCGATTCGTCCAGTCCGTTGACCACGATCTTCGGGGCGAGAGCCTTGACGGCGCCGATCTTGAGCGGGCTCACCATGCGCGACGACTTCTCGATCCCGGAGACATCCTCCTTCGAAAGCGCGATGCTGACCGCCGGTCCCATGGCGGATTCCGGCATCTCGCGGGACAGCCGATCGCTCAGCAGGGCCTGCCGCTCCAGGTGCTGCTTGGCGGTCAGCCCTTCCTTGACGACTCGCATCGGCGCTTCATCGTAGGACCGGCCGGCCGCAACGGCGGGCGAAGCCCATCCGAAGATCCCAATCGCCAGCAGAGCAAGCACAAACGCCGTCAACCTTCTCAAAACAGATCCTGTGCTCTTCACAGACATGCTCCTTTCAGGATGTCCCGGTCGCAGGTCTACAGCCGGTGTCCGGCTTGCAGGGCAAGGCTGGTGCCAAGTGGCGCGGCTTCTCCAGAAAAAAGTCAAGTGCCTTGAAAAAAAGGGTTTATGGCTACAAAGCCGCCCCGGCGAGACAAGCTCGCCGGGGAATGGCTCAATTTTTATCCCAGGGAGGTCGGGTCAAGATCTGAGAGCGGGTCAGGGAATGACCCGCACCGCCACTTCCGTGCCGTTCCCCTGCTTGCGGGTGAAGGCGACGACGGCTTGGTCCTCCCGCACGGCGAGACGGGGATAGACCGCTCCCGAAGCGAGAACCTTTGGAGCGCTCCAGGGCCCGTTCTCCGGGCGGAACCGCACCTCGACGTCGCGAGTTCCGTCCTTGCGGACCGCCTCGTAGAGGACGGCGATCCTCCCGTCCGGCAGAGCCCCGATCTCGGGATGGGCGACGGCCGGCATGGCCTCGCCGGGCGCGGCCACCCTCTGGCGAGGACCGAAGCTGACGCCATCCTTGGAGTGGGCCACGTAGATGCCGGGCTCCGCGCCGGTGAACCAGGCCGCCCAGAGGCCGCCGGTCTTTCCGAGAGCCAGCCGGGCTCCGGTGTGAGGGCAGCCCTCCACCTTCCAGCCGTCTCGCGAAAGGGGACGCGGCGCAGCGAACGTGGCCCCCTCGTCGCGGCTGGCGGCCACGGCGAAGTCGCGGACTCCCTCGCTCGCGTCGCGGAAGGCGATCCAGACTTCGCCACGGTTTCCCGCGAGCACGTCGTTGCCGCAGCACTCGCAGGTCTTGGCGTCGAGCGTGCGGTCCGCCTCGAAGCGGACGCCGTCCCGGCTCCGGGCGACCCGAAGGCCGCGGTCCTCGCCGCGCTTGTCGAGCCAGGCGAGCACGAGAGTGCCGCCGGGGGTGACCGTGGCCGCGAGCTCGTTGTGAGACCCGCGCTCGCCCCCTGCTTCGAGCGGCGCGGGCGGGCTCCAGCGGGCGCCGCCATCCGTGGACCTCTGGATCCGGACCTCGTTCTGCCATTTGCCGGGGATCGGCACGGGGTACGCCACGACGAGCGTGCCGTCGGCCAGGGCTTCGAGGATCGGCGGAACCTCACCGTGGGCGCTCGTCCCCACGCCGGGAGGGGTGACGGGCACCGGCTTCGCCGCCGGATCGTCGAGCCGGCGGTACATCACCCGGTTCGTCCCGCCGGATTCCTCCACCCAGACGGCGTGGAGCCGGCCCTGGCCGTCCCAGGCGAGGCTCGGATCGCGGCCCGGAAAGGAGAGGTCGACCGCTCGCACGGAAAGAGCGGCCGGGAGCAAGGCACAGAAGAGCAGGAATCTCATCCTCATCGCGGTCTTTCTCCTCACCACCGGTACTCCAATCCCGCGAACACCGACCGGCCGTCGCCGGGGAGGAACTGCGCGGAATCGCGCCCCCGGGCGTCGGCCAGGACTCCGGTGGTGGCCGCGTAGATCTCGTCGGTCAGGTTCTTCCCTTCGACAAAGCCCGCCCAGCCGCTCTCCGCGCGGTAGCCCACCTTGAAGCCGACGAGCGTGTAGGGATCGGCGAACAGGGTGTTGGCGTGGTCCACGGGATATTTCTCCGGGACCCATTCGACGTTGGGGCCGCCGTAGAAGCCCGCCTCGCGCTCGTAGAGGAAATCCGCCCGGTAGAAATGCTCCGGGAGACCCGCGAGCTGGTTGTCGCCGTAGACCGGATCGCCGTCGAAGCGGAAGCGGCTCCAGTTGTACACCTGGCGCAGGACGAGGTTGCCGCCCGGTGCCCGGAAGCGCAGGTTGAAGCCGGCCTCGACTCCCGCATGGGTGGTCCGGCCGGCGTTGACGGTGCCGAGCGGATTGCCCACGCCGTCGTTCTGGCTGAGCAACTCGTCGTTGAGCCAGGCCTGGTAGAGCACCACGTCCCACGACGCGAAACCGGCCGTGCCCCGGGTCCCCAGGTCGACGGACGTGCCGGTCTGGGCGTCCAACGGGAGGAGCCCGTCACCGCCCACGTTGGTCAGCTCGCCGAAGGACGGGGGCTCGAAAACCCGGCTTACGTTGCCGAACACGGCTACGTCCGGCGAGACGTCCCAGAGCATCCCGAGCTTGGGGCTCACCCCGGTAAAGCTCTGGGAATCGGTCTGGTCGCCGTCGCGCAGAAACTCGTCGGAAAAATCGCGGCCCGCCCAGGAGGCCTGGGCGCCGGCGATGACCGCCAGCCGGGAGCCGATCTCGATCCGGTCTTCGGCGTAGAGGTCCAGGTTCGTGGACTCGGTCCTGCCCTGGGCCGTGCGCTCCCCGCGCTGGCCGGCCACGTTGCGGAACCGGTTGTCGTCGAGCATGCCGAAGGACGGGGCGAGCCCCACGGTGAGCCGGTGCCGGCGTCCCCCGAGTGGGGCCTGCCTCTCGTAGCGCACGTCCACGCCGAAGTCGTTCGAGACCTGGTCGAGCACCTGGAAGATGGGGTGGTCGAGGCTCTTGTACGACCAGAAGGTGCCCACGTCCACCCGGCTCTCTTCGGAAAGGACGAAGCTCGTACGGTTCGCGAGCCGGAGGAGGTCGAAATCCCGCTTCTGGTCGAGCGCCAGGTTGCCGGCAGCCGCCTGGCTCGGATTGTTTTCGAGCTGCGCCTTGGTGAGGTTGCCCGGAAGCTCCGAGTCGGTCCGCACCGCGGTCAGGTAGAAGCGCGTCTCGCGGTCGTCCCGCAGGCGGTAGCCCAGGTTGCCGAAGAAGCGCTGGGTGCTCTGCTCGCTGTGGTCGCGGAAGCCGTCCTGGCCGAAATGCGAGAGCGAGGCGTAATAGTCCACGGGTCCGGCGACGCCGCCGGAGCTGGCCTGCCCCCGCAGATAGCCGAACGCGCCGGTCTCGAAGCGGGCCTGCGCCCGGCTCGCGTCATACCCGTTCCTCGACACGTAGTTGACCGCGCCGCCCAGCGTCGAAGAGCCGTATTCGAGCCCATTGGCGCCGCGGAAGACCTCGACGTAGCGGGAGACGAGCGGCTCGACGGCCTGGAAGTCGAACCCGCCGTCGGCGAGGTTCAGGGGCACGCCGTCCTGGAGGAGCTTCAGGCCCCGCCCGTGGAAGGTGCGCTGAAGGCCCGAGCCGCGGATCGACAGGCGCGACTCCTCGGACCCGTAGCGCGGCTGGACGAACACGCCCGGCGCGAAATCCAGGGCGTCCTTCAAGGTCGAGGCGCGGCCGCGTGCGACCTCCTCGGCATCGATCAGGTTGGTGCCCCCGGGCACCTCTTCAAGCTCCTGGCTCCGCGCCTCCGGGCTCGGCACCGTGAGCGTGGGGGTTTCCTTGACGGTGATCTCCTCGGAATAGGCGGCCTCGGGCAGATCCGAAGCGTTCTCTTCCGCGGGCTCGGGAGGCGGTGTCTGGCCTCCCAGGGCGGACGACAGGCAGAGCAGGGCTACGCCATAGGCGCACGCCCGCCGGCGGACAGTCTCCATGCGAATCTCCTTTCGCGAAATCCTGGTTTCGGCGTCAGAGCGACGGGACGGCCGTCAGGCTCGCGGAGGAGGAAGGTCGGGAGCGGGCAGGGGGACCAGGGGTCCCGCATCGGGGAAGGAGGAAGCGAGCCCCGCCGGAGCGGGGAGCGCGGCGGCCTGCAAAGCGGCCAGCACCGCCGGGTCTGTCGGGTGCGGTGTGCCGGGAGAGTGCGGATGCCCGCAGCCGCAGGAGGCGGAGAGCGAGCACGAGGCGCCGCTTTGGACGGGCGCGGGCGCGGGAGCGTGCGATCCATGGCAGGACGGCTTGGCCGCCGCCTGAACCGGCCGGTGCATCGGGCAGGCTTCGTGGCGGCAGCCGTGAGGCTCCGGGACCGGCAGCGCGGACAGCACGGGCTGGCAGGCCAGGAGAGCCATCAGAAAGGCCGCCAGGAATCCGGACAGGCCACGGGGGATCGCGCGGGCGTTTCGCACCACCGTCAATTCTACTTTCGTCGCCTTACTGCGGTATTACACTGCGCTGTCAAGGGTCTCTGATCTCTCTGGTGCGCCAACCTCGTCCGGGCGAGCCCTTCATCTCCGGGCCCGCTCGCCCGGGGGCACGCTGCGCATTTCCATAGTCACCCGACTGGGTCTCGAGAGGGTGACGAGCAAGAAGGCGGGGCTTCTACTTTTCCGGAACGGGGGCGGCGACGCTCGCCTCCGCCCGGGACGCCAGCACCTTGTCCACCCGTCGGCCATCCATGTCGAGCACCTCGAAGCGCCAGCCGCCCCCCTCGAAGCCCTCCCCGGTCTCCGGGATGCGGCCGAACCTCCCCAGGACGAAGCCGCCCAGGGTCTGGTAGTCCTCCAGCTCCTCGGCGCCGGCCGCGGAGAGGTCCAGGATCTCCGCGAGCTCGGAAGCCGGGAGCATTCCGTCCAGGAGCCAGGAGCCGTCCTCCCGCCGCACCACCCTCGGCTCGTCCTGCTCCGGCTTGGGGAGCTCGCCGACGATCGCCCGCAGCACGTCGTTGAGAGTCACCAGACCTTCGATGCCGCCGTACTCGTCGAGCACCAGGGCGAGATGGCTGCCGGTCTCCCGAAAGCGCTCGAGGGCCCGCAACGCCGACACACCCTCCGGCAAGTAAACCGGCTCCCGCAAAAGCGAGCGCAGATCCGGCTCTTCGCCCGACCGGATGCGGCGCAACAGATCCTTGACGGAAAGCACTCCAAGGACCCGGTCCGGCGTCCCTTCGAAAACCGGGAAGTAGAAGTGATCGCTCGCGTCGATCCGGGCCCAGCTCTCCTCCGGAGAGGCGTTCACGTCGAGGGCCACCATGGAGCGGCGGGGCGTGATCAGCTCGCCCACCTGGCGCTCTCCCAACCGGAGGACGCGGGCGACGATCTCCTGCTCTCCCTTCTCGAAGACTCCGGCCCGCGTCCCCTGCCGCAGCAGGTGGTTGAGCTCCTCTTCCGTGATCGGCGGCTCCTCGGACGGGCGGGTCCCCAGGAGGCGCAGGATGAGCCGGGAGGTGCCGTCGAGGACCGCCACGGCCGGAGCCGACACCATGGACAGCAGCCGCAAGGGCCGCGCGAGCAGCGCCGCAATCTTTTCGGGGGAATTCAAGGCCAGCTGCTTCGGGACCAGCTCTCCGAGAATCAGGGAAATGAATGTGATGCCGACCACCACAATGCCGAGGCCGATCGCTTCGCTGTAGGGAGCCAGGCGGGGCAGCCCGGCGATCAGCGCCGCGAGCTCCTCGGCGAGCGTGGCGCCGCCGAAGGCGCCGGCCAGGATGCCCACGAGGGTGATGCCGATCTGGACCGTCGAGAGCAGGCGGCCGGGAGAGGCCGCCAGCTCCAGCGCCGCCCGGGCCCCCTGGTCTCCCGCCTCCGCGCGCTGCCGGAGCCGGACCTTCCGGGCCGAGACCAGAGCGATCTCGGACATGGCCAGCACTCCGTTGAAGAGCGCCAGGAAGAGGATGAGGAGGATCTCAGTGCTGATCGTTCGGATCACTTCGGATCTGCCCTCCCCACCGCGCAAAGAGCACCGGCACGAGCACGAGGTTCAGAAACGTCGAGCTCAGCAAGCCCCCCAGGATCACCTGCGCCATGGGGCTCTGGATCTCGTTGCCGGGGTGGTCTCCGGCGAGGACCAAGGGTATCAGAGCGAGCCCGGCGGTGAGGGCGGTCATGAGCACCGGCGCCAGCCGCTCGCGGGAGCCCTGGACGACCGCTTCGGCGAGCGGCAGCCCTTCTTCGCGCATCAGGTGCTCGTAGTGGGAGACGAGGAGCACGCCGTTCCTCGTGGCGATGCCGAAGAGGGTAATGAAACCCACCAGAGAGGCCACCGAGAGCACGCCGCCGCCCAGCGCCACGGCGAAGACTCCGCCCACCAGCGCGAGCGGCAGGTTGACCAGCACGATCAGCGCGTGGCGGTGGTCGCGGAAGGCGAGGAAGAGGAGGACGTACATCCCCACGAGCACCAGAGCCGAGAGCGCGCCCA
The DNA here is from genome assembly GCA_035278895.1 of Thermoanaerobaculia bacterium. GTDB lineage: Bacteria > Acidobacteriota > Thermoanaerobaculia > Multivoradales > UBA5704 > DATARR01. The sequence goes on from DATEIO010001031.1 coordinate 10,682, forward strand.
GGTTTCTCAAGCTCCTCGCCGCCTCTTCGAACTGCCCGCCATAGGCCACGCGGTAGCCGGCGGGAAGCTCCAGCCCCTCGTCGAGCGTGCGCTGTACCTCTTCGACCGTGCCGGAGAGGTTGCCGCCGGAAACGTTCGCCGTGACCATGGCCACCCGCTCGGCGTTTTCGCGGCGCACGAGGCCGGGCCCGAGGTCGAACCGGGGGCGGGCCACGTCGCCCAGGCGCACGGTGCGGCCTTCGGGGGTCGGCACCGGCAGGGCGGCGAGCTCTTCGCGGTTCTCCCGCAGCCGCTCGGGCAGGCGGACGACGACGCGGGAGACGACGCCGCCCTCCACGATCTCGCCCGCTTCGGTCCCCTGGAACAGCGCCTCGACGGAGCGCGAGAGCGACGCGGCGGAGAGGCCGTGGAGCGGCAGGGCGCGGCGGTCGAAGTCGATCACGAGCTCCGGCACGCTCGCCTGCTCGGTGTTCGAGACGTCCACGAGGCCGGGTACGGTCTTCAAGAGCTTCTCGGTCCGCGCCGCGAGCCGGCGCAACACGGCCAGGTCCGGACCGAAGATCTTCACCGCCAGGTTGGTCTTGCTCCCCGAGATCATGTGGTCGATCCGGTGGCTGATCGGCTGGCCGAAGGTGACCTCGGCGCCGGGGATGGTGGCCACGGCCTTGCGCATCTCGGCCAGAAGCTCTTCCTTGGGCCGGCCGGGACGGAGCACGACCTCCATCTCGGAGGCGTTCACCCCCTGGACGTGCTCGTCCCGCTCGGCCCGGCCGGTGCGCCGGCTCGTGGAGACGACCTCCGGAAACGGCAGGAGCGCCTCCTCGACCTGCCGGCCCAGGGCGTCCCCCTCGTCCAGAGTGATGCCCGGCGGGGAGACGACGGAGAGGGTGAGCGCCCCCTCGTTGAACGGCGGCAGAAAGCTCCGCCCGAGGAAGGGGACGGCCGCCACGGCCGCCGCCGTGATCGCGAGGGTTGCCGCAATGACGAGCCCCGGATGGCGGAGCGACCACGCGAGCGTCGGATCGTAGGCGCGGCGGAAGGCCCGGAGCAGCCACGGGTCCGGCCGGTCCAGGGCCCGCGAGCGGGGCAGGAGGAGATGGCAGAGCACGGGTGTCACCGTGAGCGAGACGAGGAGCGAAGCCGCTAGCGCCGCCACGTAGGCGAGCCCGAGCGGTCGCAGGAGTCGCCCCTCCATGCCGGGCAGAACGAACAGGGGCAGGAAGACGAGGACGATGATGAGGGTCGCGAAGAGGATCGCTCCCCGCACCTCGGAGGAGGCCTGGAAGACCACCTCCAGGGCGGAGCGGCGTGCTCCCTCGGATCTCTCCTTCTCCTGCCGCAGCCTGCGGAACACGTTCTCCACGTCGATGATCGCGTCGTCCACCAGGGCGCCGATGGCAATGGCCAGTCCCCCCAGGGTCATGGTGTTGAGCCCCTGCCCGAAGAGCGAGAGCACGAGGATCCCCGCGACGAGCGAGAGCGGAATGGCGAGCGCCGAGATCAGGGTGGCGCGGAAGTTTCCCAGGAAGAGAAAGAGGACGATCATCACCAGGATCGCGCCGTCGCGCAGGGCAGCCAGGACGTTCGCGATCGCCACTTCGATGAAGTCGGCCTGGCGGAAGTTTTCGGTCTCGATCGTCACGCCCTGGGGAAGCGAGCGGGCGAGGCCGGAGAGCAGCCGGTCGATCTCCCGGGTGAGGGCCAGGGTGTTGGCCTCCGGCTGCTTCTGAACGGAGAGGATCACCGCCGGCCGCGTCTTGTAGGAGGCCGTGCCGCGTTGAGGCTCCGGGGCCTCGCGCACGGCGGCCACGTCGCCCACGGTCAACGGCACGCCGGCTTCGAGATCGAGCACGGTGGAGGCCAGGTCCGCGGTCCCCCGGGCGCGCCCGAGGCCGCGGACGAGGTACTCCTGGCCGCGGTCCACGTGGAAGCCGGCGGCCGAGGCACGGCTGGAGCGCGAGAGGGCCTCGGCCAGATCGTCCACGGTGATCCCCCGTTGGGCCAGGGCCAGGGGATCAGCCTCCACCTCATACTGCCGCACGTCGCCGCCAATGGGCACGACCTGCGAGATCCCCGGGATCGAGAGGAGGCTCCGCCGCACGACCGTCTCGGCCAGCAGGCGCAGCTCCATGGGGGAGATGGCGGAGGTCTTCGAGGTGAGAGCGATGAAGGTGATCTCGCCCATGACCGAGCTGACCGGGCCGAGCTGCGGCGGGTCGACGCCTGCCGGCAGCTCCACGCCCTGGAGGCGCTCGGAGACCACCTGGCGGGTGCGGTAGACGTCCTCCCCCCAGCCGAACTCGACCCACACGACCGAGATGCCGGCCGCCGAGACCGAGCGGACCCTCCGCACGCCGGGCGCGCCGTTGAGCACGGATTCCAGGGGGAAGGTCACCAGGACCTCGACCTCTTCGGGAGCGAGGCCCGTGGCCTCGGTGACCACGGTGACGGTGGGAGCGCTCACGTCCGGAAACACGTCCAGCGGGAGACGGGCGGCGTAGAGCCCGCCAAAGAGCAGGAGGAGGCCGGCCGCGAGAAGGATCAGGCCGCGGTGGCGGAGCGAAAAACGGATGACGGCATTGAGCATGGCGGCCCCCTAGTGCACGTGCCCTTCGACGGCGCCGGAGCCCAGCAATTCGCTCCGGCGGATGGCGTTGCCGCCCTCGGTGACCACCCGCTCGCCGGGGACGATCCCCCGCACCAGGACGAGATCCCCCTGGCGGGCCTCGATCGTCACCTCCCGGCGCTCGAAGCTCTCGCCGCCCAGCTGGACGTAGACGACCTCGACGCCGCCGTCGTCCACCAGCGCCGCGGCGGGAAGGACGATCCCGGCCTTCTCGCCAGGGAGCTGCACCTCGGCCTCGACACGGCTCCCGATCCGGAGAAGGTCCACACCGCGCCGGATCTCCAGGATCACCGGCACGGTGCCGGTGCCGGCGTCGACCTCCGGAGCACGGGAGACGAGGCGCACGTCCGCCGCGGGGATGGGGAAGGGCTCCTCTCCGGCCCAGCGGCGGACGTGGAGGCCCGCGGGAGCCTCCTCGAGCGCTCCGGCCTGCTCCGGCTGGAGCGCCAGCTCGAGCCAGACGGGCGAGGTCTTCACGATGCGGCCGAGCGGCGTGCCGGCCGCCACGAACTGGCCGGGGCTCACTGCGACCTCGGCCATCCGGCCGGCGATGGGCGCCCCCACGCGGAAGCTCTCCGGCCCGGAAGCGCCGCCGTTGCGGACCGCCGCGGCCGCGGAGCTCTCCCGCCGCGCCGCCTCCAGGCGGGCGGACAGCGCCTTCACCCGCGCCTCGGCCTCTTCCACCTCCCGCTGGCTCGTGGCCTCCACGGCGATCAGCTCGCGGAGGCGAGAGAGCCGCGCCCGGGCCACCTCCAGCTCGGTCGCGAGCTCCGTCACGTCGGCGCGCAGCTCGGAGAGGCTCCGGTCCGCCGCCACGCGGGGGGAGAGGGTGAAGAGCGGCTCCCCGCGGCCGACGTTCAGGCCCGCG
>DATEIO010001032.1:0-4291 GCA_035278895.1 Thermoanaerobaculia bacterium
GCGACCTGAGCGAGAGTCTCGCCCGTGGCCGGCTCGAGCACCGGGGCGAAGCGTCCGGAGCGGGCCGGAGCCCGCTCGCCGTTGATCCAGAGGTCTTGTTGTCTTTGGGGATCGTGATCAGCCATGACAGGCGGATCATACTCACTCGCAGCGCAGCGCCTCCAGTGGATCAAGCTCCAGGACCCGCGAGGCCGGCACATAGCAGGCGGCCAGGGTCACGGTCGCGAGGAGGACCGTGATCGCCGCGAAGGTGAAGGGATCGGTCGGGCTGATCTCGAAGAGCAGCGTGGACAGGAGCCGGGTCGTTCCCAAAGCCAGGACAAGGCCGATCCCCAGGCCCCACCCCGCGAGCGTCAGGCCCCGGCCGAGGATCAGCAGCAGCACGTCGTCGCGCTGTGCGCCGACCACCATCCGGATGCCGAGCTCGCGCGTGCGCCGGGAGACCGAGTAGGCCATGACGCCGTAAATGCCGACCGCGGCGAGCACCAGAGCCAGGCCCGCGAAGCCCCCCAGGAGGAGCATGGAAAGACGGCGCAGGGCGATCGTTCCCATCAGGATCTCTTCCATGGTCTGGACGTCGAAGACGGCCTGATCCGGATCGAGGGACCGGATCGCAGCCCGCACCGGCGCGGCCAGGGAGGCGGGATCTCCGCCTTGGGCCTGCACCACCAGAGTCATGTAGTTGGTGGGAACCTGGGCCTGCGGCAGGTACATCTGGGGAGTGCTCGCCTGATCGAGGCCGTATTGCTTCACGTCCTTCACGACTCCCACCACCGTGCGCCAGGGCCACTCTTCGCGCGGCTGCCCGTTCGGCATCCGCACCCGCAGGCCCAGGGCGCTCCGGCCCGGCCAGAGCTGGCGGGCCATGGTCTCGCTCACCAGGACGGCGTTCGGGGAAGTCTCGGTGTCTCCGGCGCTGAAGCCGCGGCCGGCCACCAACGGAATCCCCAGGGCGGACAGGTAGCCGGGGGTCACGATATAGCGGTCGACGTCCGGCTCCTGCCCTTCGGGGATGGCGAGCCCCTCCACATCGATCGAGACCCGGTCGAAATCGCCGAGCGGCAGAGTGCTCACCAGGCCTGCGGAGGCGACTCCGGGGACCGCCGCGATCTTGGCCAGCATCCGGTCATAGAAGGCGGTCTGCGCGGTGCCCGTGTCGTACCGCGCCGCAGGCAGCCAGACTTTCAGCGTCAGCCGCCCCGCGGGCTCGAATCCGGGGTCGACCGCGGCAAGGCGCGACACCGAGCGGATGAGGAGCCCCGCGCAGACCACCAGAACCAACGCCATGGCGATCTCCGCCACGACGAGAAGGCCCCGCACGCGCCCGCGGTCCCTCCCCTCGCCTCCACCCTGGCTCCCTTCCTTGAGCACTCGGCCGAGGCTCGCCCGGGCCGCGCGCAAGGCGGGCACCGCGCCGAAAAGCAGGCTGGCGAGCATGGAGACTCCCGCGGTGAATGCGAGCACCCGGGCGTCGATCTCGAAGCCGCGACCGGCCGGCAGAGCTCCCGCTCCAAAGACCTCGAACACGCGGCGGCCAACGACCGCGAAAACGAGCCCCAGCACTCCCCCGGAAAGCGACAGCACGAGGCTCTCGATCAGGAACTGGCGCGTGATGCGGCCCCGGGTCGCCCCCAGGGTCGTGCGGATCGCCACCTCCCGCTCCCGCGCCGTGGCCCGGGCGAGCAGGAGGTTGCCGATGTTGGCGCAGGCGATGAGCAGCAGCGCAGCCACCGCTCCGAGGAGGATGAGGAGAGCGGGACGCACGGGGCCGACGGTGTCCTCCCGCAGCGAGACCACGCGCACCCCCCGGTTCGTGTTCGACTCCGGAAACTCCCGGGCCAGACGCGCGGCCACGGCCGCAAGCTCCGCCTGGACGCCTTCGATCGTGGTGCCCGGTGCGAGACGCGCCAGGGCGCGCAGGTGCCGGGAGTCCCGCTCCCCGTCGTCATACCGCTCGGCCACGGGCCGGTAGAGCTCGGCCGGCCGGGACACCAGGCCCGGCGCGGGGAGCGACGGAAGCTCGGGCGGCATCACCCCCACGACGGCGTAGGACCGGCTGTTGAGCGTCACCGTCTTGCCCACGATGCCCGGGTCGCCCCCGAACCGGCGCTGCCACAGGCCGTGGCTCAGCACGACGACGAAATCCTTGCCCTCCTGCTGTTCCTCGGGCAGGAACGTCCGGCCGAGCAGCGCCTTCGTCTTCAGGACCTCGAAATAGCCGTCGCCCACCTGCATCGCCGGGATGCGCTCGGGCTCGCCGGAGCCGGTCAAGGCCGGCATCCAGTCCGTGAACACGGAGAGCCCCGCGAGTGACCGGCTGCGGCGGAAGTCCTCGGCGTCCGTGAACGAAACCTGGTCCCGGCCCCGAGGGTCCGCCGGAGCGCTCCCCCAGACGAGGACGAGCCGGTCAGGCTCCACATAAGGCAACGGCCGCAGGAGAACGGAGTTGAGAGCACTGAAGATCAGGGTGTTGGCCCCGATCGCCAGCATCAGGGAGATCAAAGCCGCCAGGGTGACCCCCGGGCTTTTCGCGAGCATCCGGATTCCATGGACGAAGTCACGGGTCAGAGCTTCCGGCATGGCGGGCCTCCAGAAGGGGACGGAGTCTGCCGGAGATACGGCGGAAGCGGGGAAAGGTTGCTGTCAGCTCTCCTCGGCAGGCTGGATTCTGGGGGTGCTCCGAACCCGCTCTCGCCTCGGCTTCTCTTCGTGGACCGCGGCTCGGAGCAGAAGGTCCGCGGCCCATACTCCTGGATCGGACGCCTTGGCCATTTTGGTGATGACGACCTGCATCCCGGACAGAAAACTGGTGATGCCGTTCTGGAATTCGCCGTCTTCCAGGAACGTGGGAGGATGCTCCACTCCTTGTCGTCTCCGGAGGTCCTCCTCGAGCGGTTTCAATCTCTTGTAAAGCGAGCCGCAACTCTCCAGCAGAGTCCACAGGAGGTCGCGCTTCGTGGCGATCAGGATGCGAATGAGCTCCTCATCCGACATCTCTCGCTTTTTTCGTTCCAGGCGCCCCACCGTTCCAGGGCGAAAGCCACATTCCTGATCGAGATCTTCCTGCGTCAAACCCGCCTCGGCTCGCCATCTTGCGACCTTGTCCCGGAGTCCACTCAAGTCCATGTAATGCATCGTAAGAAGTCCACCGGGCAGGGTCAATGGCGAGAAGACGGCACCGGCGAACGGGATAATCTGACAAATTCACGCGATAAGGTGACAAGAGAGGCCGCTCACTGTCGCGGCATCGTGTTTCAAGTAACAAAACCTGTCCCCAAGCGGACGGACGTCACGAGTTTCGGTGATCTGCGATTTTGGATGCGGAGTCCAACATGGCGAAGGATTGCGGCAGGATTAGTAACGGATTTTCGTGCCGTGCCACCGGGAAGCGCCGGGGCGAACGCCTGCTACGCCCGCCAGACCGGCCGCGTCAGGCAGGTAGGACCGCCCTCGGCCTTGAGCGAGATCTCCCGCCCCCGGTACGTCAACACCTCGCACCCCGCCGCCTTCAGACGTCTTTGGGTCACGGGATTGCCCTCCAGCATCAGACACCGGCCGGGAGCAAGCGCCAGGACGTTGGGCCCCATCGTCGGAAACTCCTCTTCAGGGACTTCCACCATCCGAAACCCGCGCTCGCGGAGCGTCTTCCAGAACGGCACCGGCAGGAGGGACGGATAGACCACCGCGAGGTCGTGGTCCACGATGCTGATCAACGAGAGCAGGTGAAGACACGCCTCCGGGCCGGTGAAGTACGGCAGCTCGACCGGCAGAACGTCCACGCCGATTCCGGCCATCACCTCCCGAAGCTGGCAAAGCCCTAAGGCATTCGTGCGGAACCCCTGCCCGACCGCGAGAGTCCGGGAATCCAGCCAGAGAAGGTCGCCCCCTTCCGCAGTCGCCTCGCCTCGAAGCTCGGCCAGGATCGGCACTCCGATCTCCTGAAACCGCCGCGCCATGGCGGCCTCCTCGCCCCGCCGGAGCTCCTTGCCCATCCGCAGGATCACGGCGCCGCGGTCCGTGACGAGCGCGGGATCGAACACAAAGATCGCATCCGCCCGCCCCGGCTGGGGCTCGGGATGCTCGACGACCTCGGCGCCGGCCCCGCGCAGGATCTCCACCAGCGCCGCGTGCTCGCGCTGGGCCTCCTGGAAATCCGGCTGCGAGGTGTAGTGCCACAGCGCCGGGTCAGCGGCGGCAAAGGATTCTTCAGGGCGCTTGACCAGCACGCGCCGGAGGGGGGCGACCATGCTTTGACAGCCGTAGGTCTGGGACATGGGCGGAGAGTATCGCA